>CAZYOV010000135.1:0-5779 GCA_964649215.1 uncultured Dehalococcoidia bacterium | reverse complement strand
ACCAGCGCCCAAGCCCGCTCCTGCACGTCCACCAGCCGCTCCCCTCCCGGCATGGTCTGATTGGGGCCCGGTCCGCTCACCCACTTCTCCAGCAGGTCTGGGTAACGCTTCCTTACTTCAGCGAAGGTGAGGCCGTCCAACTCCCCGACGTCCATCTCGATCAGCCGCTCCTCCACCTGCACCTCCCGTCCGTGATGCCCCGCGACAGCTCCAGCCGTGTCCAGGGCGCGACGCAGAGGGCTCGAATACACCGCGACGAGAGGCTCGCTGGCCAGCGCCTGCCCTACCCGCTCCGCCTGCCAGAGGCCATGCTCGTTGAGAGGTACGTCGTCCCGCCCCAGGGCGAGGCCGCGGCGGTTAGACTCCGTCTCGCCGTGACGGACCAGGTAGAGACGCACGCGCTACTCTTCCGATTCGTCCAGACGACGATAGGCCTGTACGGCGTTCGGCATCCTTTTCTCGTACAGGCTGTAACGGTGGATGCGCAGCGGCGACTCCAGGCCCAGCGCAGCTACCACCTGATCGGCGCGCCCGCTCCGATCCTGACCGATGCGAAGGCGCATCATCAACCGATAAATCCCCTCGCCCTCCGTCTCCAACCGCAGCCCCAACACCAGCGGACGCAGGTCGTAGCGCTGCACCTTCGTCTCTCGCTGATGCTCCCATGGCAGCGAGCGTGTAGCGAGAAGGTCGCCGATGGCGCGGCGAATATCTTCCGCGGAGCTGCCGCCGTTGGGCACGTCTACCTCGTACTCCGCCCAGCGCACCTGCGTCTGCAGCGCGGGCAGCGCCAGACCCACCTCTCGAGCGGAGAGCGCCTCCAACCCGGGCGGCAGCGTCGCCTGGAGCGCGGCCACGAAACGTGTCGGCTCGACTCGCTCGCTCAGGAAAACGTCGGCGAGATCGCAACTCGAGGTGACGCTGACCGGAAGGGGCGCAGCTATCGATATCTGCGCTGTCGAGCGCCGACCTTCAGAGTAGGCCAGCGGCAGGCCCGCCTCTCGCATCGCCTGCTCCAGGGCGCGCATCACCTCAAGGTGCGATAGCTCCTTCGCCTCATCGCCGCGCGCGAACGTCAGCCGCAGACGCTGGACCTTCATCACTGCAGCCTGGTCACGGTCAGCCGCTCCACCTTGTGCGCCCTCACCTCCGTAACGGTGACGTGCAGGCCGTTGTAGGCGAACTGCTCGCCCTGCTCAGGGATGCGGCCCAGATGGCTGAGGACGAAGCCGGCAACAGTCTCGTATTCCCCTTCAGGCAAGCCCAGCTCCAGCTCTTCGTTGGCATCGGAGATGCTCATCCCGCCATCGATCTCTACGGTGCGCTCATCGAGGCTGACCACCTCCTCATCATGCCGGTGAAGCTCGTCGCTGACGTAGCCCACCAGCTCCTCCAGAAGCGTCTCCAACGTCACCAGCCCCTCGGTGCCGCCGTATTCATCGACAACGATCGCCATCTGATGACCAGAACGCTGCATCTCGAAGAACAGAACGCCCACGAACTTCGTCTCCGGCACGAACAGAGCCGGCCGCATCGCCAGATCGATCTGCGATCCCTCGTCCAGCTGTTTCTCGGCCAGCCCGCGCAGAACGTCCTTAATGCCTACGATACCGATTACGTTATCGGGGCTGTCCTGGAACACGGGGAACCGAGAGTGGGAGTGCTGCGAGAAGACGGAGTACAGATCTGCGACGGTCATCCCCTTCTCCAGCCAGACAACTTCCGTGCGCGGTATCATCACCTCGTTGACCCGGCGATCTCCGAAGTGGAATACGCCCTCCAGCAGCTCCGCCTCCCCTTTCTCCACCACGCCCTCGGCGGCGCCGATGTCGATGAGCATACGCAGCTCGCCCTCGGTCACTGTGGGCGCCTGTCCCAACCGCTTGCCCAGCAGCAACCGCGACAGCACGTCCGGCACGAAGGCGATCACCGCCAGCAGCGGCATCAGCGCCTGCATCGCGAAGTAAATCAGCGAACCGACGACAAGAGCGTAGCGTTCGGCGGCGCGGACGGCGAAGATCTTCGGCGTCATCTCACCGAAGATAACCGCGGCGACTGTAAGGAGGATGATGGCCACGGCGGCGCCCCAGCCGGCCTCACCCGCGACGTCGATAGCCACGGCGGTGGCCAGCGCGGTGGCGAGGATGATGAACAGGTTCTGGCCCAGAATGACGAAGGCGAAGAAGCGGTCCTCCCGCTCCCAGATGCGCTCTATTGCGTGCGCTGCGCGGCTGCCCTGAGAGGCCAAATGCTTCACCCGCACCCGGCTGACAGTGAGTACGGCGGCCTCCATACTGGTGAAAAAAGTGAACAGCAGGAAGGAGACGATGAGGAGGGCGATGTTCAGCCCCAACCCTCCTCCACCCAGGTCCAGTCCACTCTCCTGGGCGAGGACACCCAGCTCAGGCCGTAATGGAGGTATGTACATCAAGCGTTACACCCGCCCACCGGCGGGCGCAGCCATTATATCGCATCGGCTGCGACGGATTGCAGCGCTCGACCGCCCCAACCGACCGCCCATCGTGCATAATGGGGTTCGAACGGAAGGAGAGTACGCACATGTCCTTGGTGGTAACGGTCTACGTGCCGAGCGGCATCGTCATGGCCGCCGATTCCCGTATGACCGTCCTGCGCAGCGAGGAACGGGAGGAGAAGGACCAGAAGCTGAAGGTCCAGCAACAGATCGTACTGTCCGACAACGCCAACAAGGTGGTGATGCTGAGCAGCATCGGCGCCGGCATCAGCGTCTACGACGCCGGCGTGATCAACAACCAGCCCGTCGACAGCCACGTTCATCGCTTCGAGGAAGAGGCTATAACACCGGAGGACGACGTCGCCTCCTGCAGCGAGAAGTTCCTCTCCTTCTTCCAGACTAACCACCCCAAGGTGCCGATAGGCTTCCACGTGGCCGGCTACCGGATAGAGAACCGCACCAGCAGCCCCTTCGTGTTCGTCGGGCACACCACCAAGCAGGAGAGCGTGCGCCGCGTAAACGTCAACGATGACGGCAAGGTTCAGTACGGCATCCTCCGCAGCGGTGACATCCAGGTAGTCAACCGCCTCATCGAGAAGACGCAGCTGCCCCTGTTCGCGGCGATGCCCCTTCAGGACGCCGTGGACTACGCCGTCCACCTCATCCGCACCACGATCGACACGATGCGCTTCGAGCCCCGCTTCCCCGGCGTCGGCGGCGCCATCGACGTGCTGGCGGTCACCCCAACGGAGATGCGCTGGGTGCAGCGCAAGGAGCTCCAGGGAGAGGGGTGATCGCCCCGGAGCAGGAAGCCTACCCGATCCGCTCGGACTTTCGCAGCTTCGAGACCTCTGCCAGGAGTGAGATGTCCAATGATGACAAGGGCTCAGAACCCCTCTCAGATCGCTAAAGCTGTCTTTACAGGGATCATGGGGCTTGAAGCGGCGGTTTTGCTGGTTGCCGCATTAGCCTCGCTTAGCTTCGCTCTTGGCATTGGGGGCCTTCCGGGCACTGAAAATGACCCCTCCAGCAAGCATCTTCTTGACAGCCTGACATCTGGCAGTGTGGGCACGCTCTTTCTACTCGGCCTATGGGCAGCTTGGGAGCCTCGATTTCCGCTACAAAAAGTGCTAGTCGGAGTTTCCTTCTTGGGGCTTGCCTTATTTAACATCTATTGGGTGGTGACCGTACTTTAGACACGTCGAGATCAGGGAACGATGGATCGATGGCCTGGCGCGTCCACCTAGGTCTACGGCCTCCACCTCATCTCAGCACCGGACGGCAGTGGGAACGTAACTGCGGCGTCCTGCTCCTACGCCGTCTTTGGCGCCATCCGCTTGCAGTCCGGATCAGCCGAGTCGAGCTGTACTACCCCCGTGCCCGCTACTCCGCCCCCTCGATCAGCCGCTCCGCCGCCGTGTGCGGGTCCACCTTCCGCCGCGCTATCGCCTCCACCAGCTCCTCCAGGCGACCGTTCTCCTCCGCCGACGCCAGGACGCGCGACAGCAGCTCCTCCCCGGTCAGCGCCAGGAGTTGGCGTCGCGCCCGCTGGCGTCGCGCGGTCTCCAGCCGCCCGGAGCTCTCCAGGAAACTGCGGTGCCGGTCTATGGCATCGGCCAGCTCCACCACCCCCCGGCCCCTGATCGCCACAGTCTTCAGAATGGGCACCTCCCAGCCCTCCTCGCGGTTCAGGTTGAGGAAGACGGCGAGCTGCCGAGCCGTTATCTCGGCCCGCGCCTGATCGGCCTTGTTGACGACGAGTATATCGGCGATCTCCAGGATGCCCGCCTTGATCGCCTGAACCTCGTCGCCGGCGCCCGGCACGCTGATAACGACCGTAGTGTGGGCGGTATCGGCCACCTCCACCTCATCCTGTCCCGCCCCTACCGTCTCCACGATGATGATGTCCTTGTGTGCCGCGTCCAGCACGGTAGCGACATCGTTGGTGGCGGAGGCCAGGCCGCCTAGCGCTCCGCGCGTGGCCATCGAGCGGATGAACACGCCGGGATCAGAGGTCAGCTCCTGCATACGGATGCGGTCGCCGAGGACGGCGCCGCGGCTGAACGGGCTGGTGGGGTCAACGGCGACGACGCCGACAGTGCGATCGCGCGCCCGGTACTCGTGCACCAGGGCGCCCACCAGCGTACTCTTGCCGGAGCCGGTCGGCCCTGTCATGCCGATAATGTGGGCGTGTCCGGTGTGGCCGAACAGCGCCTTCAGTGCCTGCCGGCCCTCGGGGTAGCCGTTCTCTACTAAGCTGAGGACACGTGACAGCGCCAGCTTGTCGCCGTCCAGCAGACGGGCGACCAGATCATCGGTCACGACTTGCTTGGCGCGCCTTTGGCGGGGACGTTCTTTCGCACCCACTCCACGATGTCCAGGGTGGAGGCGCCGGGACCGAAGACCCCCCGGAATCCTATCTTCTCCAGAACCGGTATATCATCTCGCGGTATGATCCCCCCGCTGAACAGGACAACGTCCTCCATGCCCCGCTTTTTCAGCTCCGCTACCACGCGGGGGAACAGCTCCAGGTGCGCCCCGGACAGGATGGACAGGCCGATGACGTCGGCGTCTTCCTGGAGCGCCGTCTCCGCTATCATCTCGGGCGTCTGCCGGATGCCGGTGTAGACGACCTCCATACCGGCGTCCCGCAGGGCGCGGGCCACCACCTTGGCGCCACGGTCGTGGCCGTCCAGGCCGGGCTTGGCGATGATTACCTTGATCTTGCCTTCCTGAGTCATCTGTGGATGAACCCTCCCTGTGAGTGGATTATATAGCAGAGGAAGGTTCAGAAGCGAACGGAGGGCTCGAAGCCAGGTCGAAGAGTCGGCGTCAGCCTGACGCTACCGCCGCTCGATGAGCTGAAGCGAGACGCCGTGGGCGGAGGATCGGTTCACGCGCGCTACCCGGCTGCCGGGCCAGATGCCCGGCTCCGGATCGGAGACGCGGGCGCCCTTCCCACGGAGATAACCGACCGCCTCATCGAGGTCATCCACCTCGATGCTTATCGAGAAGAGCCCCTCGCCCCGCTCCTTGAACTGCTGAGCGAACCGCCCCTTCTCCGCCACCGGCTGCACCAGCTCGATGAAGGCGTCGCCCACCGGAAGACGAGCGGCCTTGAAGCCGGAACCCAGCGGCTGCTCCAGGGTGGCGTCCACCTTCAGCCCCAGGTTGCGCTCCCACTTGGCGGCGGCGTCCGCCATCTCCTCAGTGGCGATAACCACGTGATCGATGCGCTTGAACGTTGCCATCGCCATCACTCTACCGGCGTCGCCAGCTCGACGAGGACGCCTCGGCTGGCCTTCG
>CAZYOV010000134.1:0-5799 GCA_964649215.1 uncultured Dehalococcoidia bacterium | reverse complement strand
ACTGCGAGCCGTGGGTCTCCGGTGGGGTGTACGCGGTGTCCGTGCACCGGCGAGACCTAGGGCGTTCCCGGCGAAGAGAAGGAGTCGGCAACGGTCGGCGCTTGTCCGCTCGCCCAGGGCAGCGAGGCCACGACGAGCAATCTCCAAGGATTTCCGCGTATGGCCGCTCCAGGACAATGGAAAGTACATCTCCCCGCAGACGCGGCCCACAGCCTCGGCGTCGCCCAGCTCCTCGTAGGCGTCCAGGGCCTCTCGCCAGTCGGCCAGCGCATCATCCCAGCGGCCCAGGCTATACAGAGACCGGCCCCGTTTGTACAGAAGGTCGGCCCGCCCCGACCGATCGTCGGCCGGCTGGAGGGAGAGGGCACTCTCGTAATGGCGCAGGGCGTCCTCGAAGGCCGACGCCTCCATCGCCCGCTCGCCGGCCAACGTTAGATAGCGCACCGTCTTCTCGGCGGCGGCCGCGGCGCCCGCCTGGAAGAGGTGATGGGCCAGGTCGGCGGCGTGCTCCTCCGGGGCGAGGGCGTAGACCCGCTCCATCGCCTCGGCGACCCGCAGGTGCAGCCGCCGCCGTCGTGGCGCGGAGACGCCGCTAAGCAGAGTCTGACGGATCAGCTCGTGGGCGAAGGTAAAGCGGTCCTCTGCCTGCCCGTCTGGGGCGCCGTCGGAGGTGGAAGTGATGAGGTGGGCCCGCTCTGCCTCGTCGACAGCGTCCAGAAGAGCGTCGGCGTCCATGCCCTGCCCTGAGCCTGCCGAAGGGTCGCCCAGCGCCTCCAGCAGCTCGAAGCTGAAGCCGCGGCCGATTACGGCGGCCGCGGTGAGGACGCGGCGGCTCTCCTCGCTCACGCGCTCCAGCCTGCGGCCGATGACCAGTCGTACGCCACGCGGCACGTCCAGCTCGCTCACCTGGAGGTCGGAGCGCCAGTGCCCCTGGTCGTCGAACAGCCTCCCCTCATCGAACAAGTGCTGGAACACCTCCTCGACGAAGAAGGGGTTGCCCTCTGTCTCGCTGTAGATCGCCTGCACGAGCGGGGCCGGCGGCTCCCGGCCGCTGAGGACGCGCAGCATCTCGCCCACCCCAGTCTCCGGCAACCGCTTGAGAGCCAAGTCATGGGCCAGGCGCTGGCGCAGGAGCTCCTCGAGGGCCCTGGCCAGGGGGCGGGCCGCGTCCAGCTCCAGGTCGCGATACGTGCCGACTACGAGGACAGGCATTCCATGGAGCTGCTGCGCCATGTGCTGGAGCAGCAACAGGGTGGACTCGTCGGCCCAGTGCAGGTCGTCCAAGACGAGGAACAGGGGCTGCGCTTGGCCCGCCCTGTCCAGGAAGTCGCGCATGCCGTTGAACAGGTAGCGCCGCTCCTGTTCGGGCGGTAGCTCCGGCGGCGCCGGGATGTCAGGGAAGAGGCGGCGCAGCTCCGGCATCAACTTCGCCACCTCAGCGGCAGAGTCCCCCAACGCGTTGCGCAGAGCCTCTGGCGGGAGCATCCGGGCTGCCGCCTCCAGGATCTCCACGTAGGGGATATAGGGTGGCGCCCCCTCCATCTCGTAGCAATGGCCGATGAATGCCGTCATGCCGCGCTGCCTCGCCTCAGCCATCAGCTCCTCGGCGAGGCGGGTCTTGCCGACTCCCGGCTCGCCGCCGATCATCACGAGGCCACCTTGGCCATTAGCGACTTGGTCGAGGCAGCGCCGAAGCTCGGCCCGCTCCGCCTCCCTTCCGACGAAAGGTGTGCGCTCCACGAAGGCGGAGGCAGCCGCGGTCTCCTCCTGCCAGACGACTTCGAACAGCCGCCAGCGCTCGGGGAAGCCCTTGAGCCGGAACCGGCCGCGGTCGACCAGCTCCACGTCCTTGACGCGGCCCAGGACCCCCTTTGTGCCATCCGAGATGAGTATCTGGCCGCCCTTCGCCTTGGCGGCGATTCGCGCAGCGGCGATCACCGTCTCCCCGAACAGGTCTGCTTCCTCCTGGATGACCTCGCCGGTGTTGAGACCTATGTGTACCTGCACCTGCTCATCGAGGGGCTGGCTGCGGTTGTGCTCCTCCAGCGCCCGCTGGATGCCGACGGCGCAGGCGACGGCCCGCCGTGCCGAAGCGAAGGCAACCATGAAGCCATCGCCTAGGCCCTTCACCTCGTGGCCGCTGTGCTCCTCGACCTTCTGGCGCGTGAGGTCGCGTTGGGCACACATTATCTCCTGCGCGGCCTCGTCGCCCCGACTGGTCGTCAGGTCGGTGGAGCCCACTACGTCCGTGAAGAGGACGGTGACGGTGCCTTCGGGTAGATCTTGGGTCATGGCGGCTGATCCTCTGCGGAACGCACCCCATTGTTGTTCATCCTCTGAGAATAGTCAAAGAGATGGACACTATGGGAACTTAGTGTTGCCTAAGAGGAGCCCCGCCTGGCACTCTCCGAGAAGAGGGCCATGACCGATGCGGACCCGCGCTGGGGTCTCGATCTGAACAGTGCAGGCCTGCGGGGCAGCAAGATTCCATCCGCCGCCCTGGCGTTCAATCAGGCACCCTTGCCACACGAAAAATGCAGCCATCGGCGCCAGCATCCGTGAGAATTTGCTGCCTCAGCGTTGGCTGAACTAGGTTCGCGGGGTCAACCCCTCCAGATACGTATGGAGTTTTGCCGCCCCGCAGGTGTCCATTAAGAACTGCTTATGCACATTCCGAAAGTTGCTGACGGGGAACAGTCCGAGGTCGAGTGGTCCTTGAACACATCCCGGAGCGTCTAACTTTCGAGCCGCTCACGGTTGGCGCGCCGGATCAGGCCTAGCTCGTTAGCTTTGAGAAAGGCCTTCACAACCATCGGGTCGAACTGGGTGCCCGCGTTCCTCTCGATCTCCTCCACGGCTTCCAGGTGAGATCGAGCGTCGCGGTACGGTCGATGAGAGATGATGGCGTCGTAGGCATCCACCAGGGCGAAGATGCGCGCAGTCATAGGTATCTCCTCGCCAGCTAGTCCCCGCGGATAGCCAGCGCCGTCGTGCCGCTCGTGGTGAGCGTAGATAATCTCTGCCGCGCCTTGCAGGAATCCCTGCAAGAAATCAACGTGCTCAAGGATCTTGTAGCCCATCGTCGGATGTTCCATTAGCTCCGACCACTCCTCATCGCACAGAGGGCCCGCCTTGTAGAGCAGAGCCTCGGCGACGCCCAGCTTGCCGACATCGTGCAGAGTGGCCGCCAGTGTGATGTCATGTAGCTCCTGCTGCCCTAGTCCGAGTTCCCGCGCTAGTACGGCCGTCAGATCCGATAGACGAGCGGAGTGTGCCGCGGTCGCCGGGTCGCGCAAGTCAACAGCGGTACGTAGCACGGGAACGATAGCATCAAAGCTCTTCTCAAGGTGTTGGGCACGGCTAAAGAACTCCTCACGTTGCACGTCGATGATCTCGTAGTGACGCTTCATCAGCCACAACAGGATTACGAACAGGAAAGCCAAGGCGGCGTTGACGGCTGCTCCTCCACCCGCGTTGGTTAGCAGGAAGCTGGCGGCGGGACCAGAGAGAAGTAGTACCGCAGTAAGCGCAATGATAACTAGCCACACCAGCTTGTGCTTCAGCAGCCAAGTAGAAGGCCCGCCTACGTGTTTTTCTGTAAGCGAGCGCTGTCCATCGCCGCTGCTCCGTCCGATTGGAGCTTCCTGCCTGGGCGTGGCCAGTCCAGCCCCGCTGAAAGGCCAAGGCAGTTTAACGAGACGCATGCCCGTAAATCCTCGTCCCTAGATGACCCATCTGACTCATATTCTGCCCTTCCCCTTCCGCTTGCCCCTCAGCCGATGGCGGGAAGCGCCTTAGGGTACGGAAAGAGCTATCACGCTTTGCTGGTCGCTTCCGTACCTAAGACGAATTGATAGCGATGACTGTTACCATGGGATCTAGGCCGGCGTATATGCAATTTCAGCGATTACTGCATCTGAACCAATATATAACTTTCCCGCGACCCACGCGGAATGGCGGAGTTGAGCCGGTCAGCCGGCCGGAGCGGGAGCTGACTCCTGGACTCGACGAAAAAGCGGCATCATTGCTGGTCGGAGCGAATCTGGATCGCGGCCAGCCTGCCCTGCGTCAGACTCCCTGACTTCCAGGCCGGTGCTCTGCTGACCTTCGAAGTCTCAGAAGCTCTAGGCCCTGAAAACAACTCCGGTGCGTGGCGGCCCCTCGATCACCTGAATCTGAGAAGTGCCCACCTGAATAACCTTCAGGTGGGTTGGGCTGGCCCTGAGCAAGAAGGCATCCTACGTCAGACGACGGGTGACCTTCCCCCGCCCCGGGCAGGCCAGCACCTTAGGCGCCTGGACGATGCTTCTGGCGGTGGTCGATGGCCTGGGCACAAGGCCTCGCTTTAGGTGAGCGCGCCATCAATCACCGTCTCCGCGAGCAGAAGGTTTCCATCGTGCGCCATCGGCCACTGTGTAGCCCTCCTTCGTGCCAGCCTCGCGAACACCTCCAGCGGCCACGGGTCGAATTGACCGCCGGCACCCCTCTCAAGCTCAGCCAGCGCTTCCTCCAGTGTCAGCATCTTGCGGTAGGGACGCTCCTCGGTCATCGCTCCGAAAGCATCGACTACGGCGACCACGCGCGCGCCCAGAGGGATCCGGTCATCGGCCAGCCCATCGGGGTATCCGCTGCCGTCGAACCGCTCGTGGTGATGACGGACGATCTTTGCGACATCCTCTAACCCTTTTACTTTCGACACCACAGCGGCGCCGAGGGCGGCGTGCTGTTTGACCTCCTTGAACTCATCCTCAGTGAGTTCGTCCGGCTTGCGGAGGATTCGCTCGCCTATGAATAGGTTGCCGATTTCGTGCAGCAGGGCACCCTGCCGTATGTCCTCAACCCGTTGCTTTGGCAGCCCCATCTCCTCCGCCAGGGTTACCGCGTACCCGGCCTCGCGCAGTGAATGCCCATAGATGTCTCTGTCTTTCATCTCGACAGCGGCAAGAAGAACCTCCATGACCTGAGCCAGCACCCAGTCGTCCTGCCGGCGTCGCATGGCGTCTCTCCGCACTGCGGCAGGCCCTTGCTCGGCTAAAGGAACACCGGGAGCCTTGGCCAAGTCCTTCGGCAGGGTCGTCTGGGCTGCTGGCAGCTTACCCATCAGGCCACCTCGCCCGCATCCAATGGAAGAGGGAGGAGAAGCGGACCTTGCTCCGGCGGTGAACGTTGCCGTTTAGGCTTTCTACTGGCCCCGGTTTCGGCCTTCCAGCTCCAACCTCGACGGCTTCTGGCTCCGCCTGGTCGTTGGGGCGGTGATCCGACTCCACCGGTGAATCTGCCACGTCGCTAGCCAACGTACCACCGGGCGGTAGGTGATTCGTTTCGCTCATGTCGTCCCTCTTCTACGGCCAATATTTCGCCATGATCGGCATCGCTATGAGAGGAGACGGGAGAAGAGAGAAGAGTTCTGTACAAGAGGTCAAGGGCCGGAGAAGAACCAGTTTGCCTTGAGTAAAACGGGTGGGAGAGGGCGTGGCTAGCCGGTTCGGACAAAGGAGGTCAGGAGCGGCCTAAACTGCCCTTCTCCCTCCACCAGGCGGGTTGAGCCGGCGACTTCTACGACAGGCGGATCCGCAAGCGGTCTTCGGCTTTCGGCATCAAGCCGGAAGTATATAGCAGGAGCCAGCTTTAGCTCGATTCACATCTCGGAACACTAATCTGCCTTAGTGTCAATCTTCGAGTCACGGGGTGCGCCGAGACTACGTTGACACCCGCCCCGCCCAGGCGCGCAATCGCGGCGGCCCGCTTAGAGCTCCAACGCGGCGTATACGTCAATGATGTCTAGGGCACTCAGGGTAT
>CAZYOV010000133.1:0-5814 GCA_964649215.1 uncultured Dehalococcoidia bacterium | reverse complement strand
CGTCGAGCGAGGCCTCCCGCAGCGATTCGATCAGGTGCTCCGGCGTCGGCAGGTCCGGGTCGCCGATCCCAAACGAGATGACGTCCACCCCCTGCGACCGCTTCTCCGCGATCTTGCGGTTGATCTCCGCGAACAGGTACGGCGGCAGCTTCTCGATCCGCTTAGCGAAGCGCATCTCAGCCCTCAACGATCGGGTGCTCCTGAGCGACCCAGAGGGCAGACCGCTCCATGTCGATGAAGCGCCGCTCGTCCTCCAGCAGCTCCTCGCCGGCCTTCCGCCCCTCTGGCGAGGCCGTGGCCGTCGCGAAATCTTCGACGCTCTCCCACCATAGCTCGGCGACGCCATCGTAAGCCTCAAGCGCGCCGCGATTCTGACGGAGGGCATCGTTTATCGAGCCCTCCAGCGTGTGCACCTGCACATAGCGTCGGATTCGCAGCGCCTGGGCGCGGCTCCGCACCAGCGGACCGTGGGTCTCCAGCCAGTAGCGCTGGAACTCCTCCCGCGAAAGGTGGGGAAGGCGGCGCAGGCAATAGACGAGCTTGATCATCAGCCGTCCTCTCGCCACCTCAGCTCGTACAGCCGCACAGGGTCCTCGAAGCCGCGCAGCTCGGTCTCCCCCAGGTCTGCGAACATGAACTGCTTCCCCGCTGCAAGCTCCCTAACGACGATGGGCGCGAGAATCTGACCCGCCTCAGCGTGGGCGCAGACTCGCGCCGCCAGGTTCACCGCCGTCCCGAACAGGTCGCTGCGCCCGTCTGGGTCGTCCTCCGCTATCGGCTCCCCCGCGTTCAGCCCGATGCGCACCCGGATAACCTCCGCTCGTCCTGAGCCTGTCGAAGGGCGGGCGGCTTCGTTGCGCTCCGCAAACGCCCTCTGCATGGCGATGGCGCACTCGAGGGCTTTGGTCGCCGAGGAGAACGATGCCATGAAGCCGTCCCCCATCGTCTTCACCTCGGAGCCTCCGTGCGACTTCAGCGCCTCCCGCACCATACGCTCGTGCTCCCGCAGCAGCTCCCGCGCCTTCGCATCGCCGAGGCGCTGGGTGAGGGCCGTGGAGCCCTCGACGTCCGTGAAGAGGATAGTGTGAATGTCCTCCGGCGCAAACGGCTTGGGTTGCTCCTCGCCCTCGCCCAGGAACTCGTCGATGGCGTTCAAAATCGCGTCGACATCGTCCAAGTAGGGCCCTCCTGACCCTCCCTCAAAAAGAGCCAGACGGGCGTTCGGAATGCGGGAGGCAAGAACTCTGGCAGTATCCATTGATGGGAATGCAGCCTCGCGGCGGTGGAGCACCAGGGTCGGCGACTTGACCTGGGGTAGTAGTTCCGTCACATCAAAGTCCATGCCTGCCGCCAGAGCCGCCTGTAGCCCCTCCTGAGTTATGCTTTCCCGGACTACGGCAGCGTACCGTCGCGCTGGCTCACCTGCCGACCATCCGAACACGACATTCGCGAGCGTCTCGGTGAACATCTCCCAGTCTGCATCCACCAGTCGCAGTAGCGCCTCACCTTGTGGCCCGCCGATTAAGTCCGTGGTTCGCGCACCTGTGTGCCACAAAATGAGATGCGTCACCCGCCCCGGGTGCCGGACCGCATAGGCGACGCCTACTAGCCCGCTGAACACCGGCGCAAAGAGAGCGAACCGTTGCAGGCCCAGGCGGTCTACCACCGTCTCCATGTCCCGCACGTTTGCGTCGAGCGAGAACTCCGGCACGCCGCGGTCGGACAACCCGGTGCCCCCGTTGTCATAGCGGACGACCTGCCACTTCTTCGCCAACCGTTCGAGCCAGCTTCGGACTTCGGGTTGTTCCCAGTTCAATTGGAGATGGGAGAATGGGACCGGCATCTGGACAAAGGGCATGCCACCTTCCCCCAAGGTCGAGAAGGCGATGCTCACCCCGTCCTCGGTCTGGGCGTACTGGATGCGCGGCTCCATAGCGGGAATCAATCCTCGACAATCACGAACCTGTTCTGGAAATCGCCCGCCACAGCGCCCGCCTGCATCCAGAACTGCTTGTTCTCGGGGTCTCCCGCGCCGAATAGATGGTCGTATTTCACCCGATCTTCGTCAGGGCCGGCGCGCTCCACGGCGCGGACAGCGAATTCTCTCAACTGACGTGCGTTCGACAAGCGAGGGTTCACGGCGACGTAGTACAGAGCGATCTTTTCCACTGCTCGGATCTCTCGACCAGCTTCTCGCGCGGCCTGCCCGAATTGGCTTAGCACAACGAGAACGCGGTCAAGTATGCCCAACGGTGCTATTTCGTACTCGTTCTCGCTCGGGATTCGGCTCAGGAGGTCTTTCCCTTTAGAGCGACCCGCGAGTCGCTGCTTCAGCTCCACCACGCTTTCGCCGCCACTGCCGGCCAGCACAAACACGAACGGTGATCCTCGCTCAGGACCGGCGTCAAGATAGGGCAGGAGCGCCTCATACGGCCACGTCTCGTCCGATTTGGCATCGATCTCGTCCACCAAACAGAGGCACGGCTGCCCGCGGCTCTCAAGTTCGCCGAGAGCCGCAAGAAACTTCGATTCGCTATGCTTCGCGAGGTTGAGCTCGAGGTAGTGGATGGACCCCGCGAGGGAGGCGCCAACTTGCTCGATGAAGTAGGTCTTTCCGCTCCCGGGTGCTGCCCAGATGAGATGGTTCTCCCGCTTCCTCCCGGGATGGTTGAGCCCAGATACGATCTTCTGTCGCGCGTCCTTAAGTACGTTTCGGACCGTCTCGTCATACCGGATGTAGTTGCCTATGACGTTGAAGCGTGACAGGACGACCACATCCAGCTCACTGATCGAGGACCGTGCCTCCTGGCTCTCCCCGCCGGCTGCACCACCGCCCTCACCTGTCGGAGCGGACTCTTCCTCGGATTTCACCCCTAGGAATCGCCGTATCTCCGCCAGGAACACGTCTCGTGCCGGATCATCTTCCAGGATCAGATGGTTCCGGCCTTCGAGCGGCACGAAGCGAGCGCCGGGGATGAGGGAGGCGAGCTCTCGTCCGAAGCGAAAGGGGCAAGCCTGGTCGCGACGACAGTGGAGAACGAGAGTGGGTGCTGTGACCTTCGGCGCCAGTTCCCTGACGTCCAGGTTCCTGAACTCCTTGTAAATCCGCGCGGCGTCTTCGGGGGAAGCGGACTCCCGCTCGAGGTCGTTGAACCAGCGCATCTGCTCGGTGGTGCCATCGGGGATGAAGTAGGCCGTGAACATCTGCCTGAAGGCTGAGTTATTCCGTCCCCAGGCCTGCTTCATCAGCACGAGGACGGCATCGGTGTACTCTCGCTGCTTTTCCGCGTCGGGGCTCTGCGAAAAGCGCGCGTACGTTCCGTAGAGGATCAGATGGCTCACGCGCTCCGGGTTCTGGACGGCATAGGCGATAGCTACCGGGCCTCCCTGCGATATCCCCAAAAGGACGAAGCGATCCAGTCCCGCGGCATCCACCACCGCGCCTAGGTCGGCGACCCAACTATCGAACGACATGTTCTCGACGTCACGGTCAGATAGGCCGGTGCCGCGTTCGTCATAACGGACCAACTGGCAATCCTCTGCGAGGCCACGCAGTAAGTGCCCCCAGATGGGGCTCTGCCAGTCGAACTCCAGGTGGTTCAGCCAGTTGGCGGCTTTGACCAGAGGCGGCCCTTGGCCCGCCGTCGCGTAGGCGATGCGGGTCCCGTCAGCGCTGGTGCAAAAGCGTATCTGCTGTTCCATGGCGGGACTATCCTACACTATCCGGGCGCTCCGGGCGTAGCGAACCTACCCCTCCAGCCACTCGCCCTCGAACACGAACCCCGCCGCGCCGGTCAGGTACACCTCTCCCCTACCGGCCCACTCCACCGTCAGCCGGCCACCGGGTTGTTTTATGTCAACTCTGTCCCCTACCAGCCTCTTCAGGTGCGCCCCCACCATCGCCGCGCTGGAGCCGCTGCCGCAGGCCAGCGTCTCCCCCACCCCACGCTCCCACACCCGCAGGTCCATCCGCTCGCGGCCGTGCACCCGCGCCACCCCGAAGTTCACCCTGGCCGGGAACGCCGGGTGGCGCTCCACCTCCGGGCCGACGTCCTCCAGCGGGTACTCCTCTACCGGTACCGGCCCGTCCAGGAACAGCACCGCGTGGGGGTTGCCCATCGAAAGGCAGGTCACCGCCAGCGTCCGGCCTGCCACGTCCAGCGGCATGTCAACGATCGGCGGCTTCATCTCCGTCAGCACCGGTACCTCTTTCGCGGCGAACCGCGGCGCCCCCATGGAGAGACGCACCTGCTCCACCTGCTTCCCATCGCCGATCACCTCCGCCTCCAGCACCCCCGAGGCGGCCTCCACCCGAACGCGACCGTCCCGCGGCCGGGCAAGGCCGCGCTCCACGGCGTACTTCACCAAACAGCGCACCCCGTTGCCGCTCACCTCCGCCTCCGACCCATCGGCGTTGAACAGCCGCATCCGCACGTCCGCCCCCTGCGAGGGCAGCACCAGCATCAGGCCGTCCGCGCCCGCGCCGTAGTGGCGTTCGCACATCGCCCGCGCCAGCGCGCCCCAGTCCCGCTCCTCGTCCTTCGCCTCGACCAGCAGGAAGTCGTTGCCGGTGCCCTGCATCTTGACGAACCTCACGCCGGAGCCTCCCGTAGCGCCAGGTCACGCGTGACATGGAGCTGGCCCAGGTGGATGGAGGCGTGCTCTACCTCCTGGATGAGCGCCTGGCGGACGGAGATCTCGTGCGTCTCGTCTTCGCCCCACAGCTCCTGGGACGGCACGAGCCGACGGTCCAGGCTTGAAGGCGGTAGGGCGGCCAGCGCCGCCTCGATCTCCGCCGAAAGGTCGCGCGTAGCGGTGGCAAGCTCCGCGTAGCCGCCGGCGGCGCGGAACTCGGCGGGCCGATCGCGCCCCGTCGTCCGCCCGCAGGCGATCCCCAGCACCCAAGCGCGGACGCACCCCAGCGTGTGAGCGGCGATGACGTAGGCGCTGTTGGCGCCATCTATGGTCGGCCGCCAGTTCAACTGTGACTCGCTCAGCCCCTCTACGCAGGCGCAGATGCGGTCCAGGAGCGACCGTATCTGCTGGCTGTAGGCGTCGATTTCAGCGTCCACGAGCAACCGTTCCCTTCAGGCCCATCGCCGCTTCGACCAGCCCCGCCGCGTCCTCCAGGACGCCCTCGCCTGCGCCGTGCCTGCCGCCAGGCAGGTCCAGCCAGCGGATACGCGAGTCGTCCGCCTTGAACCAGGCGTTCTGGTGCCGGGCCAGTCGATGCGTCTCCGTCTTGATGCGCGCCGCCGCCTCCGCCGGCGTCATCTCCCCCGCCAGGTGAGCGCAGGCCTCTTTGTAGCCGATACCGGACATCGAAGGCAGCTCCCGCGAGTAGCCCATCGCCAGCAGGCGGCGCGTCTCCTCGATCAGCCCCGCTGTCATCATCCGCTCCACCCGCCCGTCGATGCGGCGGTACAGCTCGTCCCGCGGCAGCCGCAGCCCGATGACCAGCGTCCCGAAGTCGGGCGGCTCCTTCGCCTGCCAGTAGGAGATCGGCCGACCCGTCGCCTCGTACACCTCCAGCGCCCGCACCAGGCGCCGGCGGTTCGATGGGCCGATGCGCTCCGCCGCCTGGGGATCGATGCGACGCACCACCTCGAACAGCTCGGCGGCCTCGCGGCCCTCCATCCGGCGACGGAACTCCGGTTGCGGCGGCACCCGCGGCACGCGCCAGCCCTCCAGCAGCGCCCACACGTACTGCCCCGTCCCACCAACCAGGAGCGGCTGCCGACCCCTGGACCACACGTCCTCCAGCGCCGCCTGGGCCAGCTCCAGCCAGCGCCCCAGGCTGAACGGCTCGTCCGG
>CAZYOV010000132.1:0-5847 GCA_964649215.1 uncultured Dehalococcoidia bacterium | reverse complement strand
ATCCAGCGCGAAGTCCTCCATCGCCGGGTAGAGCACCTCCTCCGCCGCCCGCGGCGGTGGTTGCGACATCGCCGTGCCCCGGTCTCAGCTCATGGAAGAGTTCCCGGCGCTCATCGAGCAAGTGCGGCGACGCCGGTAGCTGAGCACGAGAGCTAGGCGTCAGCTAGGCACGAAACATAATTGACACCTTATTGTCGGCCCGATATAATGCATCGCACGTATCGTTTTTCCAGTAATTCTTTTGGGAGGGTCTACATGATTGCGTGGTCTAGAGCGGTTTCATGCGTCCTTGTAGCTGGCGCAGTAGTGGTGCTGATCGCCATCTTCTCGCTGGCCACGAGCGACAGCGCCTCGGCTGATCATGCCGATGAAACTCCCACCTGCTCCACCACTGCCGGCGGCGCGCTCGGAGATAACCACGGTGAACACGTGCTGGAAGCCTACGTCGGCAGCCCCGGTGGCGGTCAAGGGCCAATACTTCCGGGTGGACCGGCTGCACATGGCCATTTCGGGGCGGGGGTCGCGCCAGGGGCCTCCTTCTGCCTGTTCCACTCGCAATCACCGGGTGATCACTTCGGACCGTAAACCAGTACCGCGCCGCCTCCTATTGATTGATAGTCCCCATTTGTTGCGGCGGGGCACCTGCGCCCACATCGAGGGAGCGGGGCTGCAGGAGCTAACGCTGGCGACGGTCACCGGCCCTACCGCCCCGTGACCGTCGACTGGTCCACCGGCGTGGTGGCGGGTCGGTAGAGGCGGCGGATGCGGACGGCGTTGCGGCGGCCGTGGCGGGCCAGCGCTTTCTGGAACTCCGCCAGCCGCTGCTGGCCCCAGGTCAGATAGTCGCGCCAGACGTCCTGTCCGCCCACGTTCACGCGGTTGGTCGCGAAGGAGGCCCACTCGAGGGCGGCGTAGGCGGCGGCGCCAGTGGCCACCACGTCCTCGAGCCGCGCCGGCAGGGTGGAGGTCGTCGCGTCAAGGGTGTGGAGCTTGGTGTAGTAGACGTTGACGTCCTCGGCCGAACCGGGCGAGGAGTCGACGAGCATGGTGAGGGTGGAGAGCCAGACGGAGTACGGGACGTACGCGGGCGGGTAGTCGCCCACCGGAAACTCCACCGCCTCGATCGCGACCAGGTCAGCGAGTCCGGTGATAGAGAGATCGCGGCTGTCCGGCGCGGTGGCGAGGGTGGTCTTCGCCTCTAGCGGCACCGAGAGGCTGAACTCGCGGACGGTGCGCTGGATGTGGCGGTCCAGCTCGGCATCCGTCCAGCGCTCGTTGGTGGCGTCTTCGTCGTGCAGGTCGCCGCGAAGGCGGTCGCGCATCTCATTCAGGTCCATCTGTCATCCCTCACTTTCTCCTTGTTCCTGCCTCACGCCGTCTACAGCTCCTGGATCAGGCGGTCGCGGGCGGTGCGGATGGCGGCCTGAAGGGTGTGGGAGGCGTCGCGCTGGACTTCTTCTGTGATGGTCTTGGTGGCTTGGGCGAGGTCGTCGGCGACGGCCATCTCCTGCAGGTGGAGGTGGAGGAGCTGCTTCAGGGTGAGGCTGGTGCCCTGGTTGTCGTTGTAGCGTTGAAGGACCGCCTGCAGGCGCTGGACGGCCTTGGTGCCGAGGGTGATGGTGAAGTCCGGCATGGCGGTGTTCCTTTCTAGACGTTGACCCAGGTGCCGTTCTCGTAGGCCTCGACGACGTTGTCGGTGGTGTTGTAGATGATCATGCCGTTGACGGCCGTGAGGGCGTCGCGTTGGGTCTCGTCCATGCGGGGGAGAAGGAGGGCGCCGGTGGTGGAGCGCAGCTCCAGGACGGCGCTGGCGACGGGGTCGGCGTTGGTGCCGATGAGCAGGGGGCCTTTCATGAAGCCCTCGGTGTCGGTCAGGTGGAGCATCTGGGTCTCGCCGGCGATGGCGAAGTCGAGCTGCATACCGGTGGCGAGCTCGATACCGAGGCCGCCGGGGCCGGCACCGAAGCGGACGCGGTCGGCGTCGGTTGCCGCTGAGTCGTTGAACATATCGAAGGTGGCGATGGAGCCGGTGCCGGAGGGGACGGCCTGGAGCGCGACGTTTTGGTTGACAGCGCTGGGCTGGACGCGAATGCCCTTGCCGCCAGTGAACGTCTCGCGGGTCACGTTGAGTTCCTGAATAGACAGGTCGCCGGCCTCGATGTCGAGGTCGCCGTCTTGTACAGCGAGCGTTATACCGCTGACAGCCCCCTTGATGATGACGCGCTGGCTGAAGGGAAAACCAGAGCTGAAGTCGATTCGCTGGTTACCGAACCTGTCCTCGATGCCGTCGTTGTGGACGCGGAGGGCGGCGCTGAGTGTGAGTAGGCCTGTAACGGCGAGAGTGGAAGCGACTGTGACGGCGCCGGCGAGGGCAAGCGTAGCCTCGGCCTCGACGGCGGCTATGGCTTCGGAGTCGAGGTACTTGGTGTGGTGGACGTCCGCGATGGCGGCGTGGGCGGTGACGGGGTCCGTGGGGGTGCCGTGGGTGTGGTCGCCGCGGCTGTAGGGGGTGGCGGCGCCGGCGGTGGCGGCCTGTCCGAAGCTGGTCTCGGGCACGACGGTGCCGGAGGCGGCGACGGCGCTGGCGGCGGAGCGGTTGACGCCGGTGGCGGTGAGACGGGTGTGGGTGCCCCGGGCGATGGCTGTGCCGGCGGCGGCGGTCTTGCGGGCTTTGAGCTCGACGGGGGTGTCGTCGGCGGTGGTGGTGACCTTCCAGCGCTGGGCGACGGTGGCCCGTCCGGTGAGGTTGGCGGTGCTGCCGGGCCAGTAGATGGCGGAGCCGGCCTCGGCGGTGCCGGAGTCGTTGACGAAGAGGTCGCCGACGCAGGCGTTGGGGTCTGCGGCGGTGACGTCGAAGTCGCAGGCGACCTCGATCAGCCAGTCGCCGGGAGTGGGTAGTAGGAGACGGACCTTGCCGCTGTCGCCGTCGCCGGTGATGGACTGGGCGGTTGTGGTGAGGGTGAGGCTGGAGGTGGCGGTGGCCACGAGGATTTCGCCGACGGAGGGGGCCGCGCCCTGGATGGCGATGATGACGGCGTCGTCCTGGTTGGAGGGGTCGAGAAACAGGATGGTGCACTGGCGGCCGGCGACGACGTCCGCGGGCGGGATGTTGGTGGCGACGCGGACGGCGTCTAGCCAGACGGCGAGGGAGCCGGCGATCTGGACGTCGGCCTTGTGGGCGCCGGCGTCGTAGGACTTGACGACGGCTCTTCTGATTTCGGACACGGGGTGGTCTCCTGGGCTAGGGATGGGCCATAGGGCCGGCCCGGGGTGGGCCGGCCCTTCGGCGGTGCCTATGCGGCTACGGTCGCACTCCGATGAGGTCGGCGAGCTTGACGGTGTTGAACAGGGCGAGCGAGGTGTACCACTTGATGCGGGTGCGCGTGGCGTCCTTGGTCTCCAGGGAGCCGACGCGCTCCACCCGGAGGCCGCCGGGGGCGGTGATGCCCACGAGGGCGCCTTCGCCGGTCTGGAAGGCGTAGATGGTGGAGCAGTCCGTGCTGGAGCCCACGGTCTGGGTGTCGGAGATGTAGTCGGAGACGCCGATGGGGATGCCGTCGTAGAACTGGAGCATCTGGCCGAACTCGTCGCGGTCGGTCTCGAGGAAGGAGCCGGCGGTGCGGGCGAGCTTGTTGAGGATGCGGCGGGAGCGCCGGCTCATGAGGATGAGGTCCGGCTTGCCGCCGAGGACGGTATCGATGAGCTCGTCCAGCTTGTCCAGGGTGAGGGAGCCGCCGTTGACGCCCATGGTGAGCCCCTGGGAGGGGTCTGTGAGCTGGTCAAGGCCGTCGAAGGACTTGGGGTCGGCGGTCTCGTCGCCGGTGATGAAGGTGTCCTCGAAGAGGGTGCGGACGGCCTTCGCCTTGAGCTCGACGACGGCGGCCTCCAGGTCCTGGATGTTGGAGCGGGTGGCGATGAGGAAGTTGTCGATGTCGGCGTCGCCGCCCATGATCTTGAGGGTGACGGTCTGCTGGGTGAAGGTGGGTGTGGACTCGGTCCAGGTGTCGCCGACGTCGAAGAAGCCGGCGGAGGGTGCGGTGGCCTCGCGGTTGTAGGTGAGGCCGTTGCCGACGATCTCGATGAAGGGGAGACGCTGGAGGACGGGTGAGTCCTTGATGATGGTCTCGATGACGCCCTGGAGGAGGACGTCATTGGAGAGCTTAGCGGCTTCTGCGAGGGTGAGGGCCATGGGGCGGGAACCTCCTTGGATACGGATGTGATTCGGCCCTCATGGTAGAACGCGCGTTCTGCATCTGGTAGGGGGATATGGCAGGGGGTGGTCGACCGGCTTGGGCGCGCAACGCCGGCGGCCTCGACGTATTTCGACCATCGTTCTGCCGAGACAACGTGCAGTAGAAGATACCGGCCAATTGGTGTATAAGTCGCATAAGCACGGTACCCGACCTGAGAGGAGAGAACGGTGAGTCAAAGCGAGAAGGCGAGCTCCAAGCAACAGACCAAGCATTGGAAGACAATACAGACGCAGGTTCAGACTCTCACGAAGAAAGTCCAGCAAGTACGTATCAAGAAAAATGGTAGGCCACGATAGAGTCGTGCGATGCCCGTGGTTGCCCTCATATTTGACTTCGATGACACACTGCTCCCCGATTCGACGTCTGCCCTTCTTGAGAAGCATGGTTTAGACGCGGCTGAATTCTGGTCGGTTCGAGCGAGGAAGTTGGTCGATCAAGGCTACGACCCACCTCTTGCATACTTGAACCTGCTGCTTCAGGAGGTAGGATCAGGGAGGCCACTTGGCGAGCTCACCAATGAGAAACTCAGGGAGTTCGGTGCTTCCTTGGATGACACTTGGTTTCGCGGCCTACCGGAGCTCTTCGCGGATAGCCGTTCCATAGCTGCTGAGCATCGCGACGTCTCAATCGAGTTCTACATCATATCTAGTGGTCTTCAGCCGATCATGGAAGGCAGCTCACATGTGAAGAAGTACTTCCGAGCCGCGTATGGGTGTCAGCTAGGAGAGGCACCTGACGGCGGGATCGTTTCCGATATTAAGCGCTGTGTAACTTTTACCGAGAAGACTCGGTTTCTATTTGAGATCAACAAAGGCATTTCCCCCTCGGACGCCGCAACTCAGCCCCACCTCGTGAACCAACTGGTTCCAGAGGATAGTAGGCCCGTCCCCTTCAAGAACATGATCTACGTTGGAGATGGGCAGACTGACATACCCTGTTTTTCTCTTGTAGAAAAAGGCGGAGGCGTCACGTTTGGTGTTTTCCAATCCGGCGCGAAATCCGCGAAGCAGGCATTCCAGAGGTTCTTGAAAACAAAACGGGTTCGCAGTTTACATCACCCTGACTATGCCCAAGACGCTGAGCTAGGCTCGTTGCTGCGCGCTGCCGTTTCAATAGCTTGTTCGAACATCATGATCCGGAAAGAGCGCCCACTCCAGTGACTGACGGTAGAGCGAATCCGGGACGTGGGCGGATTGAGAGCACATCGTCCGACGGAAGGCGGCGCTGACCGCCGAGGACGGGGAGATAGCGGCGCCGGTGAACTGCGGTCAGAAGCTGTACGACGTTGTAGAGGTGGCGGACGCGGGCGCGGGCCTCAGCGCCGCCAAACGTCGGGTGCTGGGGACCGAGTTGCGCTACGCCACGGGCGCGTAGGCCGCGTACGAGCAGCGGATGGGGTTGCGCGGGGTGTGAGGGCGTCCCCACCCCTACAGCGCGTCGCGGATGTGTGCGGAGAGCTCGGGGGTCCTGAGGTAGCTGTGGGGCTTCGCTGTCCCTGCCACCTTCCCCTTACAGCTCGCGCCCCTGCGCCTACAGGGAGTCGCGGATGTGTGCGGAGAGCTCGGGGGTCCTGAGGTAGCTGTGGGGCTTCGCT
>CAZYOV010000131.1:5106-6192 GCA_964649215.1 uncultured Dehalococcoidia bacterium | reverse complement strand
TGGTTGTGGAAGACGAACGGCGGCTGGCACAGGTGGTACGGAAGGTGCTGGAGGAGGAAGGCCACACCGTGGACGTTACCCACGATGGGGAGGACGGGCTGGCGATAGCTATGGACGGGTCCCACGACGTCATAGTCCTGGACATCCTGCTGCCCGGTATCGACGGGATTGAGGTCTGCCAACGCCTGCGGGCGGGCCGCGTCGATACGCCCATCCTGCTACTGACCGCCCTGAACGCGGTGGATGATCGCGTGCGCGGCCTGGACGCCGGAGCGGACGACTACCTGCCAAAGCCGTTCGCCTTCCAGGAACTCCTCGCCCGCCTGCGCGCCCTTGGCCGCCGGCGGGTCCAGGCCCGCGAGCCGGACCAGATCCAGATGGCGGACCTGGTGCTGGACCTGCGGCGCCGCCGCGCCGAGCGCGCAGGCAAGACTATCGAGCTCAGCCCCAAGGAGTTCGCCCTCCTGGAGTTCCTGCTTCGCAACGAGGGCCGCGTGGTCACCCGCAGCCAGATACTGGACCACGTTTGGGGGTACGATTACTCGCCGGAGTCCAACCTGGTGGACGTGTACGTCACCTACCTGCGGCGCAAGGTGGACCGGGGACACAAGCGTAGCCTGATCCGCACCGTGCGCGGCGCCGGCTACGCCCTGGGAGACTGACGTGTTTGGCACGGCGCGCTGGCGCCTCACCCTCTGGTTTACCCTCACCTTGGGCGTGATCCTCGTCGTCATCGGCGCGGCGGTGTACCTGACCACCCGTGCCGTGCTGTTCGACCAGGTGAACAGCGACCTGGAGTCGCGATCCGGCCGCGAGCAGCGGCTTCTGCTGCCCCGCCTGCTCAGTCGCAGGGGCAATGTCCTCCCTGGCGACCTTATCATCGGCCCGGCGTTCACGGCTGGCGGCTACTTCTACGCCATCGTGGAACCCACGGGCGAGCTCTTGGCCGGCACGCCCAACGTCGATCCTGCCGGCCTGGTCAACGCCGCTGTCCTTCAGGAGGCGCTCGACGAAGGCGACGCTTTCGCTGATACAGAGTCCTCTGAAGGGGACTCTCTTCGAGTGTACGTGGTGCGGCTGGAAGGG
>CAZYOV010000131.1:0-5096 GCA_964649215.1 uncultured Dehalococcoidia bacterium | reverse complement strand
CGCAGCACAGAGTCAGAACGGCAGGCGCTGCGGCGGCTTCTCCTTGTGTTGGCGGGGGGCCTGGGCGGCGGGCTGCTCCTGGCCGCCGCCGGCGGCTACCTTCTGTCCGGACGCGCGCTGCGTCCCATCCGGGCCGCAATGGACTCGCAGCGCGCCTTCATCGGCGACGCCTCCCACGAACTGCGTACACCCCTATCTGTGATCCGCGCCAACGCTGAGCTGCTGAAGCGTCACCTCTCGGAGCCGGTAAGCGCCAACCGCGCGTCGGTGGAAGACATCATCAGCGAATCTGATCGGCTGGGAAGGCTGGTCAGCCAGATGTTGACGCTGGCCCAGGCCGACGCTGGCCAGGCGGCGCTATCGCTGTCCGAGGTAGCGCTGGACGAGCTGGCCGACGAGGTGGCCCGCGGCATGCGCCTGCTGGCCGAGCGGCGCGGCGTCTCGCTGGAGACGGACGTGAACGGCCCCGTGCGCCTCCGCGGCGATGGCGACCGCCTGCGGGAGCTCATGGTGATCCTCACCGATAACGCCATCAAGTATACGGACACCGGCGGCACGGTGCGCCTGGAGGTACGCAGCGCCTCCGGCGGCAAGGCCATGGTGCGGGTGTCGGACACGGGCTCGGGCATCCCGGTGGACGCCCTGCCCCACATCTTCGACCGGTTCTACCGCGTGGACAAGGCGCGCTCTCGGGAAGTGGGCGGCGCTGGCCTGGGGCTGGCAATCGCCCGCTGGATCGCGGAGGCCCACGGCGGTTCCATCAGCGTCGAAAGCGTTCCCGGTGTGGGCACCACGTTTACGGTGGAGCTGCCGGCATCTCGCTGACCCGCATTGGCGACTAGGGAGCGAATAGCTCAGTGTTCGGGAACGCGGCCACGTAGGCGAACCAGAAAGTGTAGCGGCTGGGAAGCGGCTCCAGCTTCTCGCCCTTGAGCGGCCCAGACACCGCTTGGCCCGATAGACTCCACTCGCTGCCCGTCTCCTCGTCCAGGAAGCTCCGCCCGTCGAATCGAAACGTGAGCTGGGAGCCGCCAGATTCCGGCCGGAAGGCGCTTCCCGAAGGCCCATCAGCGATGGAGAAGACGACCACCCTCATTCCGGCCACGGTATCGTTGATGGCGGCACTGCCGAGGAGGCGCAGGGGATAGGCCACGCTCTCCCCATCGATCACTACGCCCAGAACCTCATCTGCGGGTGACAGCCGATCATCCTGGGTAGCCTCGGATACGGGGAAGGGAAACCGCCTGCTGTTGACTGAGTCCGCGTAGTCCGAAAACGGATCGCGCTCGTAAGGGCGGGAGAAGCCCGTGTCCCGCGAGAGGACCAGCGTCCGCGGGTGAAGCTCCTTCCACTGACTCCAAGTGCTGGTTATCGCGGGTAGTGTGCGCAGACGGTTGCCGGTGAGCGTCCCCACAATCGCTTCGCCGGCCGTCTGCCACCAGAAGGAGTTGGTCTCACGATCGAACATTACCAGATCGGATTCGAAAAGAGCGCTCGTGTTGCCGAAGGTGAGCAGCATCCCATCCAGGCGGCGGTCGTAGACGATTCCGCTACGGCAAAGGGGACAGTAGCTGACCAGGACCGGCACTCCATCGAGATCGTCGTTCACGATTTCGTGGAAGTTCAGGATCTTCAGCGGGTAGGCCCAAGTGCTGCCGCTTGCGCTCTCGTAGCCTATGATCAGGTCGTCCTCGTCCAGCCAATCACCAGCGGAGACGTCATCGTACCTGGGTGCGTCCAGCGGCGGGATGGCGTCCCGCAGGGCGATCACCCGCTCCTCGCTGATCTCCGACAGCGGGATGGAGCCGCCGTCGAACGTATCGAAGTGGATGTCCTCGAGCGGTACGCCGTGTATCGATAAGTCAACGCCGGCCAGGGTTCCGCCTTCCTCGTCGGCGGCCTCCGGCTCCGACGCCGCGCCGCCCCCGTCGCCGCCGAGGCAGGCGGCGGCCAGAATCGCGATGGCGGGCATGGTCAGCAGCAGCTTGCGCAAGTAGATGAACCTTTCGGGAAGGGGATTGCGGCTCCCAGGAATCTATACGGAGGGCTTCTGTATTAGGATTGCCGGAGTCACCGGCGGGGCCGACAGCCTATGCGCTATCGCGCTCTGAGAACGCCTCGGCGACTGACGGCGTCTCTTCCTCCTTTTGAGCGGAGGCCCGCATACGGCGACGTGTGTACCAGGCGGCAACGGCGGCTAGCACGCCGACGATGGCCAGGATAAGCGCGTCCGGCACCGCTGAGGTAACGTCCTTCACCCAGGCGTCCGCTTCAAAGGAGAGGTCCGTAAAGCCCAGGTCTTCGTAGTAGGCCGTGAGGCCGGTGGTGCCCTGAAGGAGGATGAAGGAGACGCCGAGCAGGATGAAGACGACGCCGGCGATGAGATTGGTGCTGTGGATGGAGAGGGGGCCCAGCTCTAAGCCCCAGCCGCGGATCCAACGCCGCTTCCCTAGATGGGCGCGATCCCAGAGCATGGCCAGGAAGAACAGAGGGACGGTGGTGCCGAGGGCGTAAGTGGCGAGAAGGCTACCGCCTTCCAGGACGCTGCCGGAGGCTGCGGCCACCGTCAGCACCGCGCCCAGGATGGGGCCGGAGCAGAAGCCGCCGAAACCGTAGACAAGGCCGAGACCGTAGGTCGCAAACAGGCTGCGGGTCTCATCCGCCCCGCCGCCACCTATGCGGATGAAGGACAGGGAGCGCCCGGCAAGCTCTAGGACGCCGAAGCCGATGAGCAGGGCGCCGGCCACTATGATCATCGTGTCTCGATTGTCCAGGAAGAGGAACGTGGCGAGAGAGGCGCCCATTCCCAGGGGCACGAAGATCGTGGCGAGGCCGAGATAGAAGAGGACGGTTCGAGCGGTCAGCTCGCCTTTGCCCTGGAAGGCGTAGGCGAAGAAGGCAGGCAGGAGCAGGGCGCTGCAGGGGGACAGCAAGGCGAGGATGCCCCCGATGAAGGCCGCTGCGAAGGAGACCTCTACGATGGCCGCCTACCCCTCGGACTGAGCGGCGTCGAGGAGCGCGACCTCGATCAGCTCTACGAACGTCTCCGTGGGCTGGGCGCCGACGATCATCTCGCCGTTGATGAAGAAGGTGGGAGTGGCATTGACGCCCTCGGAACGGCCCAGCTTCTTGTCGGCGCTGATTACGGCGTCGTAGCCCAGCCCCTCGATGCAGGTGGTGAAGGCGGTCGCCTCGAGGCCGAGTTCGTCAGCGAACCGCTGGAGATTGGACTTGACGAAGACGCCGGTGTCTATGCCGCGCTGGTTCTCGTAGAGTACCTCGTGGTAGTCCCAGAACTTGTCTTGCTCACCGGCGCAGTGGACGGCGACGGCCGCATCCTGCGACTCGGGCCCGTAGCGCTCGAAGTTGCGCCAGACGAACCTAACCTGGCCGGAGTCAACGTAGCGGTCGATCAGATCGGGAAGGGTGGTTAGCTCGAAGCGACGGCAGAAGGGGCACTGGAAATCGCCCCACATCACCATCTCCACCGGCGCGGACTCCGAGCCGATGGCCGGCGGGGTGTAGCCGGCGGGGTAGGACGCTTCAACTTCAGAGGTGCTCGGCTCGCCGCCGGTGCTCACCAGGAACAGCGCCGCCACCAGGGCCACCGCCACGCCGCCCACCGCGGCGTAGGGCCAGTGACGCCACCAGTTGGCCTGGCGCGCGGCATGTTGTCGCTTAGCCTTGGCCGTCTTGGCCGCCTTGCGCCGTTTGCTCATTTCCCCACCTCCCCAAATGCAGGTTAGCCCCGCCGATCCAGGCGGGGACGGTGAAGCCATCTGGGGGTGTAGTGAGACCTGAGCGCGCGCACCCCCGACGAGGACGTTTATCTCTTCTACGACGCCGGCGCTTATCCGGATTCGTCGGGTGGTGGCTAGGCGACCAGGGCGACACGTCCCTTGACTGAGACGAACAGGAACGCCAACGGGTCGTCGCGGCGGAACAGCACCTCCACACCCGGGTAGATCTCGACCGAGGTTATCTCCCGAAGGGCCCAGTAGGACCGGCCGAGACGCACGTCGACGCGGCCGAGGGAGGGCCAGAGGGTAAGCAGCAGCGGCTCGTCCCCCGACTGGTCGGGGCGGACGCTCATCTGGAATACGGGCCCGGGCTTGTCGGTGGCGGGCTGACCTTCGAGGCCGGGGGGCAGCTTGGGCACCTCGAACGGGGCCTTGCGAGCCTCGGCACCCAGGAGCTCGGCGATGGCGTGGACGGCGTCCTCGTCGAAGGTCATGGGAGGGCGGCCTCCACGCAGGCGACGCCCTGCGGCCCGACGATGGCGGAGTGGGTGGTGCCGGGCGGGATGTCCAGCCGGTCGCCGGGGGAGAGGTCAAGCTGCCGGCCGCCGGGCTCTACCAGGAAGCGGATGGAGCCGCGGGCGCAGTAGAGTAGCTTGTGGTAGGGGTGAGAGTGCGCGCCATAGCGGTCGCCGGGGGGGTTGGACCACCAGCGCCATGACAGCCCCTCGCGCTGGAGGAGGGCCTCGAGCTCCGCCTCGGATGGCGGCTTGTCGCCGGGCCAGGGTGTAATGGCGGGGGTGGTCACGGGCTCAGTCTACAGGATGGGCTGTATGGTCGTTTTGGGGGCGGCGTATCTGTTGTCTGGTTGTTTTCCCGAAAAAGTTTCGTTTAGGGCGGATTATAGGTTGGGACGGGGGTCATTTGTTTGGTCGTTTTCTCCGGTGCGGAGGTCATCGGTTGCGTTCATTCGTCCCGGTTGGAGTGTAGGGGTTAGGGGGGAGAGCTGGAAGGGGGAGGCGGCAGTTTCGGGGTTCGCGATTGGCCACGCCGCCCCAAGGTTATCTGTCCCGCCCAGCCCCCTACGGGCGATCGACTCGAACAATCCGATGAACTTCGGGATGGTGGAGCCCGGCGTAGGCGGCCCCGAGGAGGGTGTGGGCGGCGGCATTTCCCAGGGCGACACGCCGTTGGTGACGATCTACGTGCAGGTGGTGGACCTTAACGAGACGCTGGCGAAGGCGGAGGAGATGGGCGGCAAGGCGGTGATGCAGCCGATGGATACCCCCGACGGGCCGACGATCGCAGTGTTTGAGGACCCGGAGGGGAACACGATGGGGCTGGTGAAGCAGTAGGGAC
>CAZYOV010000130.1:0-6206 GCA_964649215.1 uncultured Dehalococcoidia bacterium | reverse complement strand
CCAGCCCCGATAGGCCGATCCGCTCCGCCCGCGCCTTCGCCCGTCCGTACAGGTATACCAGCGGTTTCCCTCGATGGTTCGGCAGCACCTCTATCTCCCGCCACGCCACCCCTCGCGCCCCCGTGCCCAGCGCCTTCATCACCGCCTCCTTCGCCGCGAACCGCGCCGCCAGCTCCTGCACGCGGCCGCGACAGAACGCCACCTCCACCGCCGTGTAGATCCGTGCCAGGAACCGCTCGCCGAACCGCCCCAGCGCCGCCTCCACCCGTTCGATCTCGATGATGTCCACCCCGACGGCGCTAGCGCTCATATCGCCGCCATTCTATCACCGGCGGTAGAGCAATGGAGCGGGTGAGCGAGCGGTTTTCATCCTGTGCCCAATTGCTCAAATGCTCTAGTGTTTACCCCCTCCCACCCTGGTGCTATCATGCTCCTGGCATCGGACAGATCGGGCCGCCACAACCCGCTAAAGGAGCCCCGCATGAACATCATTCGCGAGCCTAAAGTCTACCTTCTCGGCCGTCAGACCATGGACAGCGACGCCGTACAGCGCTTCCTGGACGACTACGGCATGACCTGGCAGACCGATACCGAAATCGGCGGCGAGCAGCTCGTAGAGGTCGGCGGCCGCGTCTGCTACCTCTCATTCGGCAAGGGCCGCAAGACCAACTCCGAGTACATCGGCAACCTCATCGGCATGAAGCACGGCTCCGTCCTGGAGCACGCCTCCTGGGACTTCATCATCGCCGGCGTCTCCCGCTCCTTCTCCCACGAGCTCGTCCGCCACCGCGCCGGCTGGGGCTACTCCCAGCTCTCCCAGCGCTACGTCGACGAATCGATGGCCAACTTCATCGAGCCCGACGTCATCGCCGAGGACGAGCGCCTTCACGCCATCTGGCTTCGCTCCGTACAGGCCTCACACCAGGCCTACGTTGAGCTCGTCGAAGGGCTCATGGAGAGGATGACCCACGTGGAGGCGAAGACCCAGCGCCGCAAGCTCGTCCGCGAGGCCGCCCGCAGCGTCCTCCCCAACGCCACCGAGACGATCATCTTCTGTTCCGCCAACGCCCGCGCCCTGCGACACTTCATCGAGCTCCGCGGCTCCGAGGGCGCCGACGTCGAGATCCGCAAGGTCGCCCTCCAGGTGCTCCGCATCATGCAGCGCGAGGCCCCCACCCTCTTCGGCGACTACGAGATCGTCACGGAGGACGGCACGGAGGTCGCCCGCACCCAGTTCCAGAAGGTGTGATATCATCTGCATTGCGAAGAGCAGGGGAAGAGCAAGGACGGTCACCATGGCAGATAAGGGCACGAAGAAGGGCGGATATGTTCCCCAGGATAAGCATCTCAAGCCTGGCGAAACCGAAGGGGGCGGGAAGAAGAAGTAAAGTATGACGCTCAGGTGCCTGAGGAGGTTAGAGTGAGTCTAGTCGTGCGAATGCAGCAAGAGCCGCCGCCGCGTCCCCCTGAACCGGAGCGCGTGCAAGAAGGAGAAAAGGAGGGGGGCGGTAGGGCTCGCGAGCCCTTGAGAAAAGGCGAAACCGAGGGAGGCGGACGACGACCGGCGTCACCACCCGTCCGACGAGAGGGTGACTCATCCGAAAGGTAAACCGTGGCGGATCTACGCTTAAGCACCGAGGTGGACGCGCGGGTAGACCGGTACGGTAACGCGTTAAAATCGCGCCGGTGGACCTTCGCTAACCTGTCTGGAGACGTACTGGATCTCAACGCGTTCTACATGTACGCGGACATCACGTCAGGCAACGTGTTTCATGAGGGCGCGAAGGACAGCGATGGCCAGTCCCTCAAGTCTGAGCCGTCACCCTTGGAAGGAGACCAGATTCGTCTCGGATGCGAGTTCAACAAGGAGGTTCCCAGCGGCAGCGCGTATTGGGTTGAGCTTAGGTATCGGCACAATCAATACTTTCGCTATCTGCCGGGCACCAGGACGTGGTTCCTCAATGAATGGTTCGCTAGAGCGGCTAGGCTCAAAGATGTTGACTTTGTGCAAGAGGAACCCCAGCGCTGTAGGTTCACCTTGATCATTGACGATCTCCGTTGGAAGCTGTTTGGACTGCTGCCCCTGCAAAGCTTTAGTTGGGACACCTTCCCGCCTCCGGATAGCGTGGCGCGTAACAAAGGGACCACGAATCTCACATGGGAACGGAACCTCGGCTCGTCCGAAAAGGGACAAGACATCGTTGTGGCGTACAGGACATCTTGGTTCCTTGAGAGATGGGCCGCAGCTATTCTAGGTACCCTGTTCCGCTTCGCAGCCACGGGCGGATCTTAGTCCTCTCACCTCTTCACCATCACCGCCCCATCCCCCCTCCGCACCACGCCGCCGCGCGCCACGAGCGCGTAGACGGCCACGTTCGCCTGGTTCTCCTGCGCCGACCGTCAACCTGCACAGAACTTGCAAGCCCTTAGGCCACCTCCGATTTCCCTGGCCCACGTATCGAGTTCTTGCCGGTCGGAGGAGCATTTCTTCAGGTAATCCTTCGTCCATAGGCTTCCTCGCGACGGCTTGCCTGTAATCGTCCAACACGTCGCACGGTGAAGCATTAGATAGCTGGGACTGGGATTACGAGTGGAGTTCACCACCCAACCGTCTTGGTTGCTTCGCAGCCATCGGATGTAGCCATCATCATCATCCACGAATATGGTCACGGTCCCTCCTTTCGCTCGCGGCCGCCCCGCTGCTACCCTACCGCCTCCCCTATCGCCGTCTCCTGCTCCTCCAGCTTAAGGACGTGCCCGTCCCCCTCACTCCGCGTACACGTCCCCCCGGTACCCCAGCGCCATCACCCGTTTGTGCGTCCGGAACCCCGCCTTCCGGTAGAACGGCACGTTCTCGTCCTCCTCGCAGGTGAGCAGGATCGCCGTCCCCTTCACCGCCTCCGTCAGCGCCGCCATCATTCGCGAGCCGATCCCCTGTCGTTGGTACGCCGGCAGCACCACCACCCCAACGATCAGCGCCTCCCGCTCCCCGTCCGAGATCGCCCGTCCCGCCCCCACCAGCCGCTCATCCGCGTACGCGAGCACCGTCGCGTAGCTCTTCGCCCAGGTGCGCTCTAGCTGGGCCGGGTCCTCCGGCCCCAGCGTCTCGGCGTACACGTCCGCCACAGCCTGCCAGTCCACATTCTCGATGTCGCGCTTGAGCGTCACCTCCGTCGTCTCTCTCATCCATCGGTCCTTTCCCAACCGCTCACGATGCCCGCACCTCGTCCCCCCGCCGCACCACCCCGCCCCGCTCCACGAACGCGTACACCCCCACGTTGTTCTGGTTGTTCGCCGCCGCCGCCCGCAGGATGCCCGGGTCGTTCGGCAGCGCCGCCAGGTCGCCCCGCTCCGGCTGCGGCAGCGTCGTCATCACGCAGCGCGGCACCGGCATCAACACCCGCACCCGCACCTCGTCCCCCAGCGCCAGCGTCTTCCCTGGCCAGCCGTTCTCCACGAACCCCCGCGCACCCTCCGGCGTCCGCACCAGCACGTTCGGCCGGTAGCGCCGCGCCGCGAACGTCCCCTCCGGATACAGCGCCTTCAGGTGCTCCAGCGTCCCCGTCGTCAGCAGGTGCAGCGCGCCCCCGTCGAAGAAGCCGATCCTCAGCGGGAACTCCGCCGTCGCCTCGCCCTCCGACTCCCCCAGCGGCACCGACGCGTACTTCGCCCCCGCCGGCGGCTCCGACAGCACCCGCACCTCCATCCCGAACTCCTCCGACAGCCGCGCCTCCAGCCCCTCTTGCCCCGTCTCCGCCGTCGTCCCGTCCGGGAACGTCACCCGCACCCGAGGCGGCTCCCCCGCCTCGACCAGCGACGCCCTGAACTCGAACAGCTTCCCCCACACCCGCGGCTTCTTCGCGCTGGCGATGCGTCCGCTCTCCGGGTCGAACAGCGCGTACGCCCTGTCCCCCGCCAGCCCCCGCGGACCTACCTCCGACTCCTCGACCTCCTCACCCTGCATGCTCTTCACCGGGTAGCGCCACAGCGCATCCACCGACCCCAGGACGTCGTCCGTTGTGCTGGACATGGCTCATCCCCTTTCTAGTTGGGCTTCCCCTATCTTTCACGGAGCGCGGTGATCGCCGCCTCCAGCTCCTGCGGCTTGAACCCCATCGGGCCCGGCCCGCTGCGGTAAGCCACTCGCCCCTCCGCGTCGATGAGGTACAGACGGTCCGGCAGCGCCGCGTACGCCCGGTCCACCTCGTTCGTCATCTCGTCGATGAGAGTCGGAATCGAAAGCTTCAGGCCCACCGCGCACGCCTCCGCCACCGCCTCCCGCTCCTCCGCTCTCTTTGGCTGCTCGTAGACTACCCCCTCCTGCTCGTTGTCCGGCACCTGCCAGCCGTCCGTGGTGTGCGCCTCCTGAATGTAAACCACGAAGAACGCCACCTGCTCACCGTACCGACCGTACATCTCATCCAGGCGACCCGCCTGGTGCCGGAACGGTGGTCAGGTGTACGAACCGAAGATCAGCGCGACGGGCCTGCCCCGCAGCTCTGACATCCGCACCGTGGCGCCCTTCCCATCGAGGACAGGCAGCTCGAAGTCCGGCGCCTCATCCCCTACCTTAGGGGCGCGCTCCTCGCGCCGGGCCATCGCCTCCCGCAGCTGGGCGAACCGCTCGCCGGTCATCGGCGATGGGTCGTGATGCAGGTGTTCGTGCTCTAGCTGGCGAGTCATCGTATTCCTCCTCGGCGCGGGCGACAGCCATGCGCCATTATATCGTAGGCATCCTTAACCGCGTCGCTAACGTCGCCGATATGCGATTACGCTTTGGGACAGCGGCGATGCCGGTGCGTTATTATATCCCCGCATGCCTGTCCTGAGCGAAGCCGGAGGGTCCGCCCAAGTCATCGATGGCCGCGCTATCGCCGCGCAGGTTCGAGTCGAGGTGGCCGAACGCGCCCGCAAGCTGGCGGAGCGCGGCGTCACCCCCGGCCTCGCCTTCGTCCTCGCCGGCGAGAACCCCTCCTCCATCTCCTACGTCCGCTCCAAGGGTGACGCCGCCGAGGACGCCGGCATCTTCTCCGAGACGTTTCACTTCAGCGACTCCATCTCCCAGGAGCAGCTCATCTCGCGCATCATCGATGTGGAGGAGGACAGCCGATTCCACGCCGTGCTCGTACAGCTGCCGCTGCCGCCCAACCTGGACGAGTCGGCCGTCGTCAACGCCATCGAACCCACCAAGGACGTCGACGGCATCACGGCCGTGAACCTCGGCCGCTTGCTCCGGGGCGAGCCCTGTCCCCACCCCGCCACCCCCGCCGGCGTCATCGAGCTGCTTCACCGCAGCGGCAATCCGCCTGAGGGCAAGCACGTCGTCGTCTGTGGACGCTCCAACATCGTCGGCAAGCCCCTGGCCGGCATCCTCATGCAAAAGAATCCCCGCGCCAACGCTACGGTCACGATATGCCACACCGCGACACCCAACCTGACCGATTTCACCCGCCAGGCCGACATACTCGTCGCCGCCATGGGCTCGCCGGCCGCCATCACCGCCGACATGGTGACGCCCGGCGCCGTCGTCATCGACGTGGGCAACAACTGGGTGCCCGACCCCTCCCGCAAGAGCGGCCGCCGCCTTGTCGGTGATGTGGACTTCGAGGGCGTGTCGGCTGTCGCCGGTGCCATCACGCCCGTCCCGGGGGGAGTAGGGCCGATGACCGTCGCGATGCTCCTGTCCAACACCGTCGCGCTCGCCGAGGCCAGCCTGGCGTAAGCGGCTAAGTTCGGGCTAGGGGTGGAGACGGACTACGGCAGCTAGACTCCAGAGCCTGCCTGCCGTCAGGCAGGTTCGGCTTTGGCCGGGGGCTTGTCCAGCTCGCGCAACCACGACGGCAGGCGGCGCTCTATCTGCGGCCAGTAGCTTCGTACGGCCAGCGCGATGACCAGGCCGAATAACGCCACTATGATCCCCAGCGGCGCGTCCACCAGATAGTGATTGCCCGTGATCACCGTTGAGAGGATCATCGCCGGCGGCAGCAGCAGCGCCAGCCCGCGCACAATCGGGTTGCGAACGGAGAGGAACAGCCCCAGCGCTAGCAGCAGGTTCCAACCGACGTGCATGCTGGGCACGGCTGCGAACTCGTTTACGCCCGGCGACTTGTCATACGTGAGGGCGATCGTGTACTGGAGCGTATCGATGAATCCCGCGCCGATGAGTCGCGGTGGCGCCACCGGGAACAGCACGAACACCACCAGCG
>CAZYOV010000129.1:0-6266 GCA_964649215.1 uncultured Dehalococcoidia bacterium | reverse complement strand
CGCTGCCGGTGGCCCTGACCAAGGCGACGATGAGAGCGATCAAGCGGGGCAGCGAAATGGGGGACGCTGTCTACAGCGACGCCGATCTCTTGCTGTACAGCCGACTCGTTCAGCAGCGGGCAGCTAGGCGTGAAAAGGGCCACGGCCGCTAGGGTTGCTGGCTAATCTGCAAGGATTCAGGCACTCGAGGCGTGCATGGCGTAACAAGTCTCAGGCCACAGCGTCCTAGTTTTGAGCGGGTGGAGGGAACCTTCATCCCCTATCAAGGGAGCGAGGCCATTGATGGACGAAACGATCATAGTCCTGGTTAGCGACAAGGACGACAGCAAGCACGGTGAGATCTCTATCCTGGATGATCCGCAGAAAGCGGAACGGCTTGTGGAGACGCTCCTTGAGGCTGGTTTCGAAGAGAGTCGTATCCGCGTGTTCAACGGTAGGTCAAGCGAGTTCGCGGTCAACCATCGTCCAGTCGTCGCGCTGGTAGACGGAAGCAGCGAAGGAACGCGGCGGCCCGCGGCGGAGGGCAAGAGTCGCGAGGGTAAGGCCGAGGAGCCCGCGGCCGCGGTAGAGAGGCGCGATGATAAGGTCGAGGAGCCCGCGGCCGCGGCAGAACGTCGCGAGGGTAAGGCCGAGGAGCCCGCGGCCGTGGCAGAACGTCGTGAGGGTAAGGCCGATGAGCGGGCGGCCGAGGTAGCGGTGGCGCAAAGCCGTATTCAGGAGCCGGAGATGACGGAAGAAGAGGAGGCCCCTGCAACCACCGAGATTGCCGCTCCAGTCAGGTTCTCTTCCCTCTTCCGCAGCGCCTAATCAACTGATAGCCTAGCTCTTAGCCCCGCTCAGCCTGCCTACGAACTCCTTCACCACGCGTTCGATCTCCGTCTGGTCACGGTAGGGGCAGGCCTCAACATTCTTGTCCGGGCTGAGGGTGACCCAATCCGAGATGCGGAAGCCGAACTGCGCGTCGTACAGGAGCAGCACCGGCTTACCCTGCATCTGCACGGACGTCAGTTCGCAGCCCACTCCCGTGCTGGAGATCGTCGCTTCGGCGATGAGGGCGTCCGCCTCTTCCAGCCATCCGGATAGCTCCCGCATCGTCTGAGCGCGGTCCGTTTGGGGGGTGGGGAAGTTGGGGTCGGCGACTCTTTCGTTCAGCACCTCCACGTCAGCGTCCTTGAGTGCATGACGGATCTTGCTGACCGCATCGACGTACTCACGACGACCGCGCGTAATGGCGGTGGAGAGGTAGATCTTCATATGGGAGACTCCTTGGATTGTCGGCCCGACAACGAATGTAAGGATACCACCGCAGGGGCGTGGAGGCGATATGCCGGCAGGTCGGCGGTTGTAGAGACCAGGGTGAGGCGGCTACAATTCAGGTGCGCGATTTCCGCCTCAGGCAGGCCAACGTTCGGCTGAAGTTCAGTTGAGGTGGGCGATTAGCTCAGTTGGCTAGAGCGTCTCGCTTACACCGAGAAGGTCGGAGGTTCGAGTCCTCCATCGCCCACCAGACCCTAGGTACGAATTTGGCCCATCGCAGCGCACTTAATGGTGAGCGCCTTCGCGATCGGCAACCTACTTTGCAACCCAATTGGCCTCCGACTGTTGACCAAGGGGGTAGGATTGGCTCACTATGGGACGGCGCATCCTTAGTCCTGAAACTCTCCTGCCTCATAGACGACTGGCCCTTCAAGCACATCAGGCAGAGGTCTGGTGCGGCAGCGGAGTCTGGCAACAGTTAGAAGATAGAGGAGGTCAAGCATGAGAACGCTCATTGGTGCGGCGATTGCGGTGTTTGCAGTCGCCATGCTGATCGTGGTGACCCAGTTGGGCACCGGTGAGGTGCGAGCGGATATTGATCCGGCAACCATAGATTTCGAGGCGGGGTTGTCGGAGGGAGACATAGTTAGCAGCGTATCCTGCGGTACCGGTATGACCTGTACCGCCGATCCCGGCGGATTCGTCGGGGTGTTCGGCGACAGCGCCGATCCCGGCATACCGGGGAACGCGGCCATGATCTTCGACGCCGAGTGCTCCGGCGGCTGCTCGGGCGGTGACGACGACCTGTTCTTCCCGGGGCAGGGCAACATCTTGATCATCACCGAGGACGAGGATGCCGGTGACCCCGACGACGCCGACTTGGTGAACGCCTTCTTCGAGTTCGACTTCTCGACCTGGGGGCCCGGGACCGTATGCGTCGACAGCATCGACGTGGGGGACGTGGAAGCGAGGGAGACGGGCGCCAAGGTAGAGCTGTTCCCCGGCCCCACGGTAGTTAACGTTCCTGATACTGGGGATAACGTAATCGTCAGCGTGCCGATAAACGTGTGTGGTGTTGACTTCATGCGCGTGACCCTCAACGGCTCCGGCGCCATCGATAACATCGAGATTGAGCTTCCGCCCAAGGAGACGCCCACACCGACACCGACACCGACACCGACGTCCACACCTACACCTACACCCCCGCCCTCGCCTACACCAGCTCCATCACCCACGCCGCAGGCCCTGGAGGCGGTGGCCCTCCCGGACACCGGCGGCTCTCCCTCCGGCGGCAGCTCCAGCGCCCTGTCCTGGCTGGCCGCGATCGTAGGGGGCATCGCCTTGCTGGGTGCGGGCAGCGGATTGTGGCTCGCGTACCAGAGGCGGCGGGTCCGCTAGCCGTAGGCGTCAAACACCGGAAATGGGTGACGGTGTGCTCGCCATCCCCCTCGCGCTGATTCGGGTTCGAAGACCCGGTGCGGAGGCACGAGGTGAGGTGGCTACGATTAGGTGCGCGATTTTTGCCTCAGGCGGGGCTGAAGTTCAGTTGACGTAGGCGATTAGCTCAGTTGGCTAGAGCGTCTCGCTTACATCGAGAAGGTCGGAGGTTCGAGTCCTCCATCGCCCACCAGCCATCCTTATCGGGTGGTTAGACCAGCAGCCAGACCAGCGCCCACAGCAGCAGCATCGGCAGCCAGCCGCTGAGCGCCACGACGATGGTAGGCCGGGTATCCAGGTCCAGTGCGGGCCTCAGTGCTGATACGGTGGTGACCAAGAGCCAGGCGTGTACGGCCAGCCCCACCAGAAAGCCGATGCCGGGCACAAGCGTGAAGACAAGGAATATCCGCGGCGTGCTGGCCAGAGCGAGGACGCGCCACGTTGAGCCCCAGATGGTAGCACTGGGCGGCACTTGGAAGCGGGCAGTGGCGACCCGGTAGGCGGCGAAGGCGTAGACGCCCCAGCCGGCCAGACCGGCGATGGCTCCCAGCACGAACCCCATCGGGCCGGCGCCCAGGCTGCCCAGCCCCACAGCTATCGACGAAACGATCACCACCAGGATCGCTTGAGTCCTGATGGACGGGGCCAAGGCAGCCTCCAGGTACGGTTCCGGTTCCAGAAGAGCGGCGCCCACCATCCGGTCTATGATCGATCTCTTACTCGCGGATGCGATCACGCGATGCTTCCTCCACTAGGACTGCTGGTGGCAAGATCTGTTTACTTACCTATAGAGACGCGCGAGCGCAGGAAGATGATACAGGCCGCGGGACGGGGACGTTAGGGAGGTGGTCTCGCGGGGGGATCACCGGCCTGCGTCTGGAGCGCAGTCTCGCGGGCTGCGCTCCACAGGTTGGGCATCGCTGGGATGTCGCGCACGAACATGAGCAGCGCGAGGAGGAGGTAAAGGGAGCCGTAGACCAGTCTGACGGTAGTGTCGAAGAAGAAAAGCTGGGTGAGGAACAGGGCAGCGAGCACGATCGCCTCTCGGTAGTTCAGGCGCAGGTTGACGAAGATCGCCACGGCGAACAGCGATTGGGCAGCGGTGAGATAGACCTCCTCGGCCTGACGAGCGTCGAATTCCAGCGGTGACAGAGTGCCCCCGGAGATGCTGAACGCCAGCGGCAGGCTGCCGATGAGCAGTGTCCACTGGTTCACCTTGGAGGCGATGAGTATAGTCATGGCTGCGCCGTGGCGGCCGCGGGCAGCCAGAAGCCCAGCCAGGAGGAACTCGGGGGCTTCGGAGGCCAGCGGCGCCAGCCACTGCACCAGGATGAACTCGTCGATGCCCACCTGCATGCCCGTGGCCACCAGCCCCTCGGCGAACGGCTCCGCGGCGGAGAAGATGACGACGGCGGCGTAGACGAAAATCGCTATGATCGTCAACCGGCGGGGCCGTTTTGACAGGGCGCCGATGGCTGCTGACGGCCCCACGAACTCCTCTACGTGACGGCTTGGTCCACGCGAGGAGATGAAAATATAGGCGGCGAATATTGTGAACATTACCGCTGTATCGATGAGGGATAGGTGGCCGCGGATGGGGATGGAGAAGCTGTACAGGGTAGCGGCGCCGAGGAAGAGGATGCCCAGGGAGTTGGGGCGTTCCACGGCCATGGTCCGGGAACGCGTGCGCCACCAGAAGATGAGGAAGATCATCGGCCAAGCCAGCCCTACCAGTAGCCGGTTGGCGCCTGTCATGTTAGCTATCGCCAGGCGGGCGTTGTCGGGGTTGTCCGGGGCTGTCCAGGCGAAGAATATGTCCACCGCGTACTCCGGCAGCACGGCAATGAGGGCAAGTAGCACCAGCGCCAGCGTTGCCGATATCTCTGTCTCCGCTACATCGGAGGCCCAGATCAGGAGCGTGGCCGCCGCCATGATAGCCAGCCCGAACACCAAGGACGACCCCACGTTGCCCAGCTCCGGGTGCGCTACTCCGGTTGCCTCCAGGAGACGGAGGAGGGGCGCCGGCAAGGCAAGAAGGGCCGCGATGGCGATGAGGGTCCAGTGGCGAGCGAAGTTGGCGCTCACAGGCAGGGAGCGCCAACCAGCGGGGAGCGGCGGTCTGTGTTGCGGGAAGGCATCGTCAACGGCACAGTATAGCATTGGCTTTTTAGAGTAGGTAGTGGCGTGGCTTGCGCTTCGTTGACACCCCTGTTTTGCCCGCGATACACTCAGTCCCGCGAGGATCCCATGTCCCGGAGCAACCACAGCGATTCAAAAAAGGAATGGATGGAGGGCCCGTACGCCCAATCCATCCAGCGCCGCCCAGAACGCGACTACCCGTTCGAGACGTCTGATGGGGCACCCGTAGACCCAGTTCATAGCCGCGAGGATATAGACGGCTGGCGCTACCTGGAGCGGCTTGGGTTCCCGGGCGAGTACCCTTACACCCGCGGCGTCCAGCCCACCATGTACCGTGGCCGACTCTGGACTATGCGCCAGTACGCCGGCTTCGGCGATGCGGAGGAGTCCAACCAGCGCTACCGCTACCTGCTGGAGCACGGCCAGACCGGCCTCTCCGTCGCCTTCGACCTGCCGACGCAGATCGGCTACGACTCAGACCATCCGATGGCGTTGGCGGAGGTGGGCAAGGTGGGCGTAGCCATCTCCTCGCTGGCCGATATGGAGCTCCTGTTCAAGGGGATACCCCTGGAGAAGGTAACCACCTCTATGACGATCAACGCCACGGCCGCGATCCTCCTCGCTTTTTACGTGGCGGTGGCGAAGAAGCAGGGCGCCGACCTCACCAAGATCGGCGGCACCACGCAGCACGATATCCTCAAGGAGTACATCGCGCGCGGAACCTACATCTATCCGCCCGAGAGCTCCATGCGCCTGATCACGGACGTCTTCGCCTGGTGCCAGGAAAACCTGCCCCAGTGGAACACGATCAGCATAAGCGGCTACCACATGCGGGAGGCCGGCTGCACGGCTGTGCAGGAGGTGGCATTCACCTTCGCCAACGCCATCGCCTACGTGAAGGCGGCGCTGGATGCAGGGCTGAAGTTCGACGACTTCGCGCCAAGGCTGTCGTTCTTCTTCGCCTCCTACACCAACTTCCTGGAGGAGGTGGCGAAGTTCCGCGCCGCACGCCGCATGTGGGCTCGCATCGCTAAGGAGCGCTTCGGCGCCAAAGACCCGCGCTCGATGATGCTTCGCTTTCACACCCAGACCGGCGGCGCCACTCTCACCGCGCAGCAGCCCGAGAACAACATCGTCCGCACCACGCTCCAGGCGCTGGCCGCCGTCCTGGGCGGCACCCAGTCTTTGCATACCAACTCCATGGATGAGGCGCTGGCGCTGCCCACGGAGAAGACGGCTCAGATAGCGCTCCGCACGCAGCAGATTATAGCCCACGAATCCGGCGTGGCCGACGTTATCGACGCGATCGGCGGATCTTACTACGTGGAGAGGCTGACCGACCGCATCGAGGAGGAGGCGTTCAAGTACATAGAGCGCATCGACGATATAGGCGGGGCGCTGAGCGCCATCGAGATGGGGTTCCAGCAGCGCGA
>CAZYOV010000128.1:1216-6327 GCA_964649215.1 uncultured Dehalococcoidia bacterium | reverse complement strand
TTCTCCAGGAAACGGACGAAGATGTTCTCGTTGCTGAACTCGAACACCTCGCACTCGCCTAGCGGTTTCTCAAGATACTCGCAGATATCGCAGGCGAGCGCCTCATGGGCGTTGCCCGTGAACACCTTTAGCTCTTGATAATGAGGTGTCTCTTTCACCGATGCGAGTGTAAGCGCTTCCGCAGCCCGTGACAACCGCTTCCCCAGCCGCGATTGACCATTAGGATGCGCTCAGATACCCTAAGTGTACGCACTTCTGTTCTCGCCGGTCGCATCCTGGAGCCCACTAGCCCTATCTGACGTGACACCTAAGGCATTACTCGCCCTGCTGGTGCTGGGCGCCATCTGGGGCGCCTCATTCCTGTTCATCAAGGTGATCGTGGATGAGACGTCGGCCCTGGAGGTGGCGGAAGGACGCATGTTCTTCGGCGCTCTCGCCGTTGGCGTGGTGATCGCGATGCGGAAGATGCCCCTTCGCCGTCCACCCGCCCTCTGGTTCAAGGTAGCGGTCTGGTCGTTAGTTGGCATAGTGGTCCCGTTCATCCTCATCGCCTGGGCGGAGGAGCATATCGCCAGCGGCACCGCATCCGTCCTGAACTCCAGCATGCCACTGTTTACAATGGTGTTCGCCGCCATTTTCCTCATTGAAGAGCAGCTCACGCCGGCCCGCGTAGCCGGCCTCGGAATCGGCTTCGTGGGCATCATCGTCCTTACCGGCGGCGACGTCTACGACCTCCGCGACTCCGCCGTCCTCGGCCAGTTGGCGGTGGTGGGCGCAGCCGCCTGCTACGGCGCCGGCGCCATCTACGCCCGCAGCCTGCTCAAGGAGGAGGACCCTGTAAGCCTGACGGGCGGCCAGCTTGTGCTGGGAACCGCGCTGGTGCTGCCGATCATGCTGGTAGTACGAGGCACGCCGGACTACTCGCTGAGCGTGGAAGCCTGGCTCTCCCTCCTGGCCCTCGGCGTATTGGGGACCGGGATAGCCATCATCATCTATCTGTGGCTAGTGGACAACGTGGGCAGCGTCCGCAGCTCTCTGGTAGCCTACGTCATCCCCGTCGTAGGGTTGTTTCTGGGCTGGGCCGTACTGGACGAATCGATAGGCCTAAACACAGTCCTGGGCTGCGCCCTCATCATCGTCGGCGTCGCCGCCGTCATGCGCGGTCCGGCACCATCCAGCCAGCGGTTACCGGTGGCCGCCGATGCGACCGCTGGGGATTGAGCCAAATCGGGTGGATAATCAGTGTTGACATCCCTCCAGGCAAGTGCTACACTGATTGTTCGATGGCCGGTTTGTGTCCCCCATCATTTGTATCCCCATCCGATCTACGTCGATAGGTATCGTCTGTCTTCTTGTCGCAAGAGGCCAACCTAGCCCCCTCTTGAGGAGTACTTTCGCATGGTCATAGACAGGGGCCTCTCCGAGGCCAAGTTCGGTGTGCCCTCCCTTAGCAAGTCCTACTCTCGCATCCCAGATGTGGCCACCCTGCCCCATCTTGTCCACATCCAGCTTGACTCATACAAGACCTTTAGATCCGAAGGCCTGCGCGATCTTCTGAAGGATATCTCCCCCATCCAGGACTTCACCGGTAACCGGCTGGAGATGCGCTTCACCGACTACAGCTTTGGAGAGCCCAAGTACAACGAGGCCGAGTGTCGCGAGCGTGACGCCACCTATGCAGCCCCACTGAGAGTGAACGTGCAACTCCTGGTCAAGGAGACCGGCGAGGTCAAAGAGCAGGAGATATTCATGGGTGACTTCCCGCTCATGACAGAGCAGGGAACGTTCATCATCAACGGAGCTGAGCGCGTCGTCGTCTCCCAGCTAGTGCGCTCTCCCGGCGTCTACCTGACCCTGGAACGTGACGCCACCAGCGGCCGCGACCTCTGCTACGCGAAGCTCATCCCTAACCGCGGCGCCTGGCTGGAGTTCGAGACCTCCAACAAGAACGTCATCTCCGTCAAAGTAGACCGCAAGCGCAAGATTCCCATCACCACACTGCTCCGTGCCATCGACGAGCCAGACCTTCTGCCCAAACACCCCAGCCGCGCCGCCCTCAACGAACTGCAGGATAAGATCGAGAAAGCGAAGAATGAGCGCGAGGCCGAGAACCTGCGACAAGAGCTGCTAAAGAACCTGGGCACTAACGAGCGCATCCTGGCGATGTTCGAGAAGGTGGACGGCGACCCGGATCACCACTACATCCAGTCCACGCTAGATCGTGATCCCGCTTGTGAGAACAAGGAGGAGGCCCTCCTGGAGTTCTACCGAAGGCTGCGCCCGGGCGACCCACCCACGATCGAGAACGCCCGCGGACTCATCACCTCCCTATTCTTTAATCCGCGCCGCTACGATCTCGGCAAGGTGGGGCGCTACAAAGTTAACAAGCGCCTCGCCCACAACCTATCCCTCCAGGAGCGTGTCCTCGTGCCCGAGGACCTCATCGCGATCGTTCGAGAGATCATCCAGCTCAACAACAGCCACGGCAAACCGGACGACATCGACCACCTGGGAAACCGCCGCGTGCGCACCGTCGGGGAGCTCATCCAGAACCAGTTCCGCATCGGCCTGCTGCGCATGGAGCGGGTCATCCGCGAACGCATGACCATCACCGACCCACACGAGACCGCGCCCAGCCAGCTCATTAACATCCGGCCCGTGGTAGCCTCCATCAAGGAGTTCTTCGGCGGCTCCCAGCTCTCCCAGTTTATGGACCAGACCAACCCCCTGGCCGAACTCACCCATAAGCGACGCCTGTCCGCCCTAGGCCCCGGCGGCCTCTCCCGTGACCGCGCCGGCTTCGACGTTCGCGACGTGCACTTCAGCCACTACGGCCGTATCTGCCCAATCGAGACTCCTGAAGGCCCCAACATCGGCCTCATCGGCAGCCTCGCCACTTTCGGACGCATCAACCAATACGGTTTCATCGAGACCCCCTACCGCAAGGTCATCCGCGAACTGCCGACGGACTCGCCGGAGCTGGTCGGGCGAATATTGACTGAGAGCTTCCGTGACTCCAAGGGCGGCGTCATGTTGAGGGCCGGATCTCACATAACCGAGGACGCCGCCAAGCGGATCGCCCGCTTCAGCAAGGCCACCGTGAAGGTCAAGCCTTTCGTCTCATCCGAGGTCGTCTACCTGTCCGCGGATGAGGAGGAGAACTATGTCGTCGCCCAGGCCAACTGCCCGGTGGACGAGCAGGGCCACTTCCTCGCGGAGCGTGTGGAGGCTCGCCACCAGGGTAAGTTCGAGATGTCTTCCGCGGACCATGTCGACTATCTGGATCTATCGCCTAAGCAGATCGTCTCAGTGGCCGCCGCGCTCATACCCTTCCTGGAGCATGACGACGCCAACCGTGCCCTGATGGGCGCGAACATGCAACGTCAGGCCGTGCCATTGGTGAGGCCGGAGATGCCGTTGATCTGCACCGGCATGGAGAGGCAAACCGCCATGGACTCAGGACAGGTCCTCTTCGCAGAGGACGAAGGGGTGGTCACTGCCGTCACCGGCGACTCCATCACCGTCAACTACGATACCGGAGTCGAAGAGACCTACAAGCTCCAGAAGTTCCTCCGCTCCAACCAGGGTACCTGCATCAACCACCGCGCCATTGTGCGACGCGGCCAGCGGGTGTCTGCGGGCGACCCTCTCGCGGATAGCTCCTCCACAGACTCGGGCGAACTCGCCCTGGGCCAGAACCTCCTCTGCGCCTTCATGAGCTGGGAAGGGTACAACTACGAGGACGCCATCATCATCTCCGAAGCGGTATCGCGCGAAGATAAGTTTACATCCATCCACATGGAGAAGCACGAGGTGGAGGCGCGCGACACCAAGCTGGGCCCCGAGGAGATCACGCGGGACATCCCAAACGTGGGCGAGGAGAGCCTAAGAGACCTGGACGAATTCGGCATCATCCGCGTCGGCGCCGAGGTGCAGTCCGGCGATATCTTGGTGGGCAAGATCACCCCCAAGGGAGAGACGGAACTCACCGCCGAGGAGAAGCTCCTGCGCGCCATCTTCGGCGAGAAGGCGCGGGAGGTGAAAGACACCTCTCTGCGCGTGCCCCACGGTGAGCGCGGCAAAGTCATCGACTCTCGCTTCTTCGCCCGGCCGGACAACGACCACGGAGAGCCCGGCCACCAGTGCACCTGGCCTCCTTACGCCACCATCACCGATGAGCTCTCGCCCGGCGTTCAGGCCATCGTTAGGATTGCCATCGCTCAGCGACGCAAGATAGCGGAGGGCGATAAGATGGCGGGCCGCCACGGCAACAAGGGCGTCATCGCCCGCATCCTGCCCGTAGAGGACATGCCTCACCTACCTGACGGCACCCCTGTGGACATCATCCTCAACCCCATCGGCGTTCCCAGCCGAATGAACATCGGCCAGGTGCTGGAGACACACCTCGGCTGGGCCGCCCGCCGCCTCGGCTTTCGAGCCGTCTCACCCGTGTTCGACGGCGGCAACCCAGCCACTATCGAAGACGCCCTAAGCCGCACCTGGCTCTGCGAGCAGGCGGACGCGATCCTCCCCGGGCCCAACGGCGCCAGCCACGACGGCGTCGGCGAGAACGTGGACGCTGAGAAGGTCAACGCCTGGCTCAAGAAGAAGGGCTACGACCCCTCAGTGGTGTTTGATGAGAACCTTCTGGGCGAGGCCAAACGCGCCGCCCTGGAGCTTTGGCTGGAGCAACAGGGTGAGAAGAGAGTACGCAAGAAGTCCATGCGCAATCTCGATCTGCGCGCCGAGAAACTGCCCTTTGAGAAGGGCGCAGCCGCGCCGTCCTACGGCAAGCAAATACTCTTCGACGGCCGCAGCGGCGAACCGTTCGACCAGCCGATAACGGTCGGCTACATCTACATGATGAAGCTGGTGCACCTGGTAGAGGACAAGATACATGCCCGCTCCACCGGCCCCTACTCGCTCATCACCCAACAACCGCTGGGCGGCAAGGCCCAGTTCGGCGGACAGCGCTTCGGCGAGATGGAGGTCTGGGCGCTGGAGGCTTACGGCGTCGCCCACATCCTCCAGGAGTTGCTAACCGTCAAATCGGATGACGTAGTGGGGCGTGTCAAGACCTACGAGGCGATCGTAAAGGGCGAAGACATCCA
>CAZYOV010000128.1:0-1116 GCA_964649215.1 uncultured Dehalococcoidia bacterium | reverse complement strand
GCGTCCCCGGAGCAGGTCCGCTCCTGGTCTTACGGCGAAGTCACTAAACCGGAGACGATCAACTACCGCACACTGAAGCCGGAGAAGGACGGCCTGTTCTGTGAGAAGATCTTTGGGCCCACCAAGGACTTCGAATGCTACTGCGGCAAGTACAAGCGCGTCCGCTACAAAGGCATCGTCTGCGACAAGTGCGGCGTTGAGGTAACACGCACCAAGGTACGGCGTGAGCGCATGGGCCACATTGAGCTTGCCTCGCCGGTGGCCCACATCTGGTTCGTGAAGGGTACGCCTAGCCGCATCGGCCTCCTGCTGGACATCTCACCTCGCAGCCTGGAACGCGTCCTCTACTTCGCCCAGTTCATCGTCATCTCCGTTAACCAGGCAGTCCGCGACAAGGCGCTGGAGGCGCTGCGCCAGGAGATGGACCAGATCGCCGCTGCAAAGGATCAGGAGTACGCGGAGCGCATCTCCGCCGTTGAGAACGCAGCCGCTGAAACCATCGCCAACCTGGAGGGCGGGCGTGAGGAGAAACTCGCCACCCTAGACACCGAGTACGAGAAGAAGTCCGCAACCGTGCAGCAGAAGGCGGAAGCTCTTGAGCGGGACATCGCCAGGATGGAAGACAAGCCTTCCACAAAGAAGCTGGCGCTGGACGCGGACTTCGTCATAGCTGACCGGTACGCCCCAGTGCCCAAGAACGCTGTCCGTCGGCTTCAGTCTGAGCTTAAGAAGCGCCTGAAAGCGCTCGAGAGGGAGCAGACCAAGAAGCGGCGGGAGATGGAAAAGGCGCTGGTGGCGGAGATGAGCCGGAAACGTGAAGCGGCCACGGCTGAGCTCGAGCCTCTTCGCAAGGCGATCATGGAGGAGAAGGAGACCGCCCAAGCTGAGTGTCAGGAGCTCATCGAAACTCTAGAGGAGATCAAAGACCCAATCCGAGACGACCAGTGCACCCTGCTCCCCGAACAGAAGCTGCGCGAGATCTCTGACCGCTACCCCGACATGCTGGAGACCGGCATGGGCGCTGAGGCCGTGATGAAGATCCTCAGCCGCCTTGACCTGGCAGCGCTGGCCGCAAAGCTGCGTGGAGAGATCCAGAACTTCAGCGGCCAGCGTCGC
>CAZYOV010000127.1:0-6538 GCA_964649215.1 uncultured Dehalococcoidia bacterium | reverse complement strand
GAGACCGACCCGCGCGCCATTCACACGGTCAAGCCGGGCGATCGGGTGTTGCGGCTGCGCGCTCACAGGCGCCGGCTTCCCCTCATCGAGCGGAGGGTAGGCGGCCCGCTGATGGCGGCGATCGATCTGTTTGCCGACATCGCTTCACAGACACCGATAGTGCCGATGATCGCCACCCTGATTGCCTTGGTGGCGGTTGCGCCTATCCCTGTATTCTTCTTCGAGAAGGGGGCCGCCGATAGTCAGGTCACGTCCTACTGGGTAGGACTGTGGTGGGCGGTATCGGCCTTCAGCACGGTGGGGCACAGTGAAGTGGCGCTCCTGACCACGGGTGGTCGCACCGTCGGCTCCATTTACACCGTCATCAGCGTCGGTCTGTTCTTCGGGACCGTGATCGCCGCCTTTAGCTCCTACTTCGTGCTGACCTGGCGGCGGCCCAAGCGGATGCTCGTCGACACGGTCACCTATTATCTTCAGCGCATGGACGAGTTGACCGTGGAGGAGCTGGACGACCTGGAGGATATCACCGACGGCCTTTTCCACACGGTCAAGGAGCGCGCCAAACGGGAGCACCGCCACAGCCGGCATGAAGAGGATACATCGTCGAAGGCGGAACGGCCGTCATCCGATACGAAGTAAGCTAGGCCTCGGCCAGTAGACTGTCCAGGTCCGCCTCGCTGTGAAGGCTGCGGGCCAGGAGCACGAATTCTGCGATGGAGCCGGAGCGGTCGCGGAGACGCTGCAGCTTGGGCCCGATGGGGTCAATGGAGCCTGGCGTGTCGGCGTAGGAGCCGTAGAAGGCGAAGTAGGCCTGATTTATGCGGCGAATGTATACTCCCAGCGCCTCGAACTCGTCGCGCTTCTCGTTCATCAGGCTCTCAGCCTCCTCCACGCGTCCTTCGGCCAGCAGCTCCTCGACCTCGAGGCGGAGAGAGCGCATCTCGGTTCGGAAGTCGAAGTCGGCGGACGTCTGCGATGGTGATGGCGGTGGCGTTGGCGGGCCGTAGCGCTGGATGAACAGGTCGGCCAGCTCGCGGCCGGCCAGGTTGGCGACCGTCTCGTTCAGCGTGCGCGCCTCCTGGCCGCTGAAGTAGCTGCGGCCGAGCGGATAAAACGTTAGGTACTGGTGGAGCCACTCGTGGATAACGGTCTCCACGGCATTGCGGTAAGAGGCGAGCTCGGGGATGACGCTGGGGTAGGTGGCGATGCCGCCGGTGTTGACGACGAGGGCGGAGACGCCGGTCTCCTCCGCCTCGCTCTCCACGGCGGCGACCGCCTCCGGTTCCAGACCTGGGACGAGGAGATAGTTGCGGTCCAGCTCGATGCGCTCACGGGGGGAGACGGCCAGCACCTTGGGTGGGCGGTCGAGCTCGAAGTCCAGTGGTGGGAAGAAGAGGTCGATGTCGGAGAAGAGGGGCGGGTTCATGGCGAACCCCTCGTCGCGCAGGAAGTCGCTGATGCGGCTCTCCAGCGTCTCCTCCACTTCGTTCTCGATGGCTAGCCGCTCTCGACGCGCCTCCGCCAGTCGGTCGGCATCGGAGCCGTCGCGCTCCAGGCTGCGGATGTCGGCCGTCAGCTCGAAATAGCGGCCGATGAGTACATCCTCCTCGGCTCGGCTGGGGCCGCCGTCGAACACGGTGGCCAGCTTGTACAGCCACTTCTCGGGGAGGTGGCGCAGCTCCCAGCCCACGATGTCATAGGCGTTGCGGTTGGCGACTGCGTCTACGGCGTCGCCGGAGGAGACGTCGCGGTACAGGAGCACGCCGCCGACCGCCGCGGCAGCGATAACGAGGGCGAGAAGGCCGAGGTAGGCTGCGAGCAAGCGATCGAACATTAGATCGACGGGGGCGACGAACTGAAGGGGGCGCTTCTATTATAGCCCGGATTCCGAGAGGTGGCCTGCCGCTCATGGTTCGACAGGCTCACCACGAGCGGAGATGACCGCTCACTATGAGCGGATATGATGACCGCTCACCCTGAGCCTGTCTAAGGGCGGCGGTCAGACCTGGGCCAGCATCGCCTCCGCCATCTCCAGGTGCTTGGGCATGCCGATCTTGCGGTACATGGCGATGACTTCGGTGAGCAGCTCGCGGGCCTTGTCGCGGTCGCCGGGCCCGTCGCGGTCGATGAGCATGCGGGCGTACCAGCGGCGCACCCCCGGCTGGGCGATGATCAGAGGCAAATCGTGGGCGAGGCGCAGCGCCGTCTGGTAGTGCTCCTCGGCCTGCTCCCATTCGTCGCCGCAGGCAGCCGCTATGCCTGCGACGGCGTCGATCGGCCCGAACCACCAGCGCAAGGAGGCGCCGCCATCCATCGCCTCCACCACCAACGGGTAGAGCTTCGCCGCCTCCTCCCGTTCACCGACGACGGCCAGCCCTTCCACCGCCGCGAAGAGCAACTCCCAGGCGCCCCAGGTGCTGGCCCGGCCGGGGCGGGGGAGATCGGCCTTTTTCTCGTCCAGGATGGCAAGGGCCGCATCCTTGTCGCCCGCGTAGGCCTTGTATGAGAGCAGATGCGCCCACTCCCAGCCGGCCAGCATGCCTGGGGGCTCCAGCCTGGCGGCCTGCTGTAGGCTCTCCTGGGCCTCTTCCCAGCGGCCTCGCCAGAAATGCGCCAGCCCATGCCAGGCGTAGGACTGGGAGATCCATGGCATGTCAGCGCTGCGGCAGAGCTCCAGGTCGTCCCGGGCAAACTCCTGGAACCTGTCGAGGTCCCCGGTGAGAAGGAACTCCCGGTTGGCCTTACCGCGCCTGATGGCCAGGAGGGCGCCCAGGTGGCCCAGGCGTTCGGCCAGCGGCTCCGCCTCTTGGAGCATCGAAGCGGCTTCGTCGAAGCGGCCGAGGGAAAGCAGGGCGTAGGCGGTGGCCCACAAGCTGTCTGCCAGGTACCAGAGATCGCCGGCCTCGCGCAGCAGCTCCGCCGCCCTCAGACCGGAATCGACCGCTTCCCCGGGCTGCAGGTACCACAGGTAAGCAAACGTCTTGGGGCCAAGAACTGATCCTAGGAGGTGCCGGTCGCCCAGCTCGTCGGCCATGTCCATGGCGTAGCTCAGCATGCGGCTACCGGCTTCATAGTCGCCGCCGAGCACGAGGCTAGACCCGGCCAACGCCAGGAGGCGGCAGCGGTCGGGGCTCACACCTTCCCCAAGGACAGCGAGTCCCCGGCGGGCCACCTCCTCGGCTCCTGCCCAGTCGGCGCCCCAGGCTAACTGTACGCCAGTGTCATAGCAGACGCGGGCTGCGGCCTCGGCGTCGTCATGTTCCTCGTAGGCGTCCAGCGCCTGTCGCCAGTCGGCCAGCGCCTCCTCCCAGCGGCCCAGGCTGCGCAGGGTCAGGCCGCGCTTGTATAGGAGGTCGGCCCGCACCTTCGGGTCATCGGGTGGCTGAAGCGAGAGGGCGTCCTCGTAGTGGCGGAGAGCGTCCTCGAAGGCAGCGGTGCTGAACGCCTGCTCCCCGGCCAGCATCAGGTAATGCGCCGTTTTCTCGGTGTCGGCGGCGGCGCCCGCCTGGAAGAGGTGGTGGGCCAGGTCGGCGGCGTGCTCCTCCGGGGCGCGGGCGTAGGCTCGCTCCATCGCCTCGGCCACCCGCAGGTGCAGCCGCTGGCGGCGGGGGAGGGAGAGGCCGCTGATCAGCGTCTGGCGGATCAGCTCGTGAGCGAACCTGAAGCGGGCCTCGGGGCCGTCTTCGGCGGCGGCGATGAGCTGCGCCCGCTCCGCCTCGTCGACGGCGTCCAGGAGGGCGTCCGTGTCCACTTCAACGAGGGCCTCCAGCAGCTCGAAGCTGAAGCCGCGGCCGATGATGGCGGCGGAGGTGAGCACGCGGCGGCACTCCTCGCCCACCCGCTCGAGCCGGCGGCCGATGACGAGGCGGACACCCTCCGGCACGTCCAGCTCGCCCACCTCCAGGTCGGAGCGCCAGCGGCCCTTGGCGTCGAACAGCTTCCCCTCCTCGGCCAGGTGCTGGAACACCTCCTCCACGAAGAACGGGTTGCCCTCCGTCTCTCTGTAGACGACGTCGACGAGTGGTTGGGGCGGCTCCTGGTTGCTGAGGGCGCGTAGCATCGCCGACACGTCGTCCTCCGGCAGCCGCCTGAGGGTGATGCGGTGGGCCAGCCGCTGGCGCAGCAGCGCCTCCAGCGTCCGGGCCAGGGGGCGGGCCACGTCCAGCTCCACGTCCCGGTAGGTGCCGAGGATGAGGACGGGCATCTCGTGGAGCTGCTGGGCGATGTGCTGTAGCAGAAGGAGGGCGGAGTCGTCGGCCCAGTGCAGGTCGTCCAGTACGAAGACGATACCCTGCGGTTGGCCAGCCTGTGGTTGGCCGGCGCGCGTCAGGAACTCGCGCATGCCGTTGAACAGGTATCGGCGCTCCTGCTCCGGGGGCAACTCGGGTGGCGCCGGAATGTCGGGGAAGATGCGTCGCAGCTCCGGCATCAGCTTTGCTACCTCCGGGGCGGAGTCTCCCAAGGTATTGCGCAGCGTTTCCGGCGGGAACATGCGGGCGGCGGCCTCCAGAATCTCTACGTAGGGGATATAGGGTGGCGCCCCCTCCATCTCGTAGCAGTGGCCGATGAGCGCCGTCATACCCCGCTGTCGCGCCTCGGTCATCAGCTCCTCGGCGATGCGGGTCTTGCCGACGCCGGGCTCGCCGCCGATCATGGCTAGGGCGCCCTGACCCTTGGCCGCCTGGTCGAGGAGGCGCCGCAGCTCCGTGCGCTCCGCCTCCCGGCCCACGAACGGCGTCCGCTCCAGGAGGGCGGGGGCCGCCGCGGTCTCCTCCCGCCAGGCGACCTCGAACAAGCGCCAGCGCTCGGGGAAGCCCTTCAGCCTGAAGCGGCCGCGGTCGACCAGCTCGACATCAGGGGAGCGGCCAAGCACAACCTTGACCGCCTCCGAGATCAGTATCTGGCCCCCTGTGGCCTTGGCAGCGATGCGGGCGGCGGCGTTCACGGTCTCCCCGAACAGGTCCGCTTCCTCCTGGATCACCTCGCCGGTGTTGAGACCTAGGCGGATCTTTACCTGCTCGTCGGGAGTCTGGCTGTGGTTGTGCTCCTCCAGTGCCCGCTGGATGCCGACGGAGCAGGCCACGGCCCGCCGCGCCGAGGCGAAGGCGACCATGAAACCGTCGCCTAGGCCCTTCACCTCGTGGCCGCTGTGCTCCTCCACCTGCTGACGGACAAGGTCACGCTGGGCACGCATTATCTCCTGCGCGGCTTCATCGCCCTGACGTGTCGTCAGGTCGGTGGAGCCGACGACGTCCGTAAAGAGGACGGTGACGGTGCCTTCGGGTAGCTCTTGGCTCATGGCGGCATACCTGCAGGAATAACACACACTAGGCGCGGGAAGGTCAGGGTGTCAAGGAAGAGCTAGGGCCAGACCAGCCTGCCGCCTACGTTCGTCTTCTGGATGAAGCTGTCGTCATAGGTGACGGAGACATCGTCCAGGGGAGCGGGGATGCCGCCGAACTCCACCAAGTAGTCGTGGAGGGCCTGCCACTGCTCTGGGGTCATCCAGCCGATGCCGTCCTGGTAAGCGGGACCGACCAGAGCGGCACGCATCTCCGTGTCCATCATGAACCGCATGTGATCGCGGTCTTCCTGGGGCGCGAACTGGAGGACTATGTCGATCGCCTCGTCCGGGTTGTCTTTGGCGAATTCGATGCCGCGAAGGGCGGCCTTGAGGAAGCGAAGGGTGATGTCCGGGTTCTCGCTGAGGTAGTCCTGAGTAGTGACGTAGGTGAGGCCGAGGGTGGGTGCGCCGAAATCGGCCGCCTCCACGACCGTAACTCCGTAGCCCAGGTTGCGCAGGGTGTCCGGCTCGTTGGAGAGGAAGAGGGGGAAGATGTCGACCTCGCCTTCGGTGAGGAGCTGGGGCGAGAAGCCGATGCGAACGGTCGTTACATCGCCGGGGTCGATGCCATTGGCGTTGAGGATGGCGAGGAAGTCGGGCGTGGGTTGAGTGCCCTTGTATCCGGCGCGCCTGCCGGCCCAGTCCGCAGGCGTCTCGATGCCGGAGTCGGCGAGGACGGCGAACCCCTGCTGGCCTTGCTGCCCGATCAGAGCGATGGCGACGATACCCAGGGGCGGGTCGTCGCCCGCGCGCTCGATGACGGTGGCGGCGTCGCCGGTAGAGAACTGAACCTGGCCCAGACCGAGGAACTTGAAGTTATCGCCGGGGGTGTTGACGTGCTGGATCTCGACCTCCAAGTTCTGCTCGGCGAAGAAGCCCTTCTCCTGGGCGACGTAGGCGCCGACGAATGGCAGGTTGGCTTGGGGCTTAAAGCCGGCCATGAAGGTGATCTTGTCGGGCGCGGCTGGGCTTAGCGCGGGGGAGGAGGCCCCCGACTCGTCGGGGCTGCCTCCCCCGTTCTCGCAGGCGGCTAGAAGCACCGCGACGAGCAGCGGCAGCAGCGCGGCGAGGAGCGGGCGGGGTGTGATGTGGGGCATCTGTTCCTCCTGGTAGGCTCCTATCGGATGGTGCGTATCGTTTCGTGCCAGAAGAGGAGGCGTCGCTCAGTCAGGTAGAGGAGGACGTTGAGGGTGA
>CAZYOV010000126.1:0-6671 GCA_964649215.1 uncultured Dehalococcoidia bacterium | reverse complement strand
AGGCGTAGCGGGTAGCCGTGCTGCGGCTGAAGCGGCTCGCCGTTCATCTCGTAGGCCAGCAGCACCTCATCGCGCCTGGCCTCGGCTATGCTCAGGCTGCGCTCGTAGGAATGGAGCTCGCCTCCCTGCACTCCCCGATCGATGCCGCTGAACACGATCTCGATCGCCTCGTCGCTGACGCCGGCCTCCTCCAGCAGCCCTCGCAGCGGTGTGCCCCTCCACTCCGCAGTCCCAATCGCCTCCAGCAGCCATGGCTGGTTGTTGACAGGCCGGGGAGTGAGAAGCGCCCGTCCGTTCCCCGCGCACTCCATCGTCACCGCAGTAGTAACCGCCGGTCGCGCCTTGATCTCGTCCAGCGTAAGGCTCATCGGCTTGGAGACCAGCCCTCCCACCTTCAGCCGCCAGCCCTTGGCATCCACCTCCGGGATGTCGAAGTGGACGAGGAGGAAGTGCATGCCCGTGGGCGTGATCGGGTAGCGGAGCCCCTCCAGCGGCATGCCCCTGTTACGCAGGGCGAGCTGGATCTCCTCCTTGTGGAAGCTATCTCCCGGCTCTAGCTCCTTACCGTCGCCGACGGCTGGAAATCGGTTGCTCACGTCACGTTCGCTCATGACTTCTTCCCTCGATGACGCTTCACGATTCCGCGGTTCCCGTGTCACCTGCGTCTTGCTCCGCTTCGACACGCTGGCTCTCGCGGAGTTCAGCCACCCTTCGGTAGACCCATAAACCTGGCGATGAGCCAGTCTTGCATCCTGTCCGGCAGCACCTTGGCCAGAGCGGCCCTGATCTGGGCATCGCGGCCAACCAGATAGCGTGTCTTCGGCCGCTCTGCCGTTAGAGCGTGGGTCACCGCTTTCGCCACGGATGCGGGAGGGATAGCCCGGCGGGCGGTCTCGTTCGAGGCCTTGCGAAGCGCCGCCATTGCGGGATCGTATAGGTCGTGTGCCTCCTTTGGCAGCTTCTTCTCGAGATCATCCGCTGTGGCGTTGCCTTTGTTCCAGATGGGGGTGGCGATGCTTCCGGGCTCCACTATCGACACCGAGATTCCCCAAGGCCGCAGTTCCATTCGAAGCGCATCGGTGAACGCCTCCATGGCGAACTTGGACGCTGCATAGGCGCCGACGAAGGGCGTGACCGAGCGCCCAGCGATGGAACCTATGTTGACGATTCGCCCTCTGCATTTTCGCAGGAGTGGAAGGAACGCCTGGGTGACGGCTATCTGCCCAATCGAGTTCACTTCCATCTGATGCCGGAGATCGCCAAGGGGCACGAACTCCAGCGGGCCCGGAACGGCGATGCCGGCGTTGTTAACCAGTCCCGCCAGACCTTCGTCACCGACGGCCTTGGCCACAGTGTCTGCAGCGGAGGCGATGGAGGTCTCGTCGGTCACATCGATAAGGACAGGCGTGAGACGTTCAGAAGCCGTTTCCATCAGCGCCCCGCCATCCGCATCTTTGCGCACCCCAGCAAAGACCTGGAACCCCAGCCTGTCCAAGCGCATCGCACACGCCTTGCCGATGCCCGTGGATGCTCCCGTGATCATCACTGCCCCTCTGTCCTGCGTTTGACTTGCCATGGCACCTCCTATCGATAGGTATCCTGCATCTTCGTGAGCGCTACCCCTCCTCCCGCCAGAGCACCTCGTACAGCCGCACCGGGTCCTTGAACCCCCGCAGCGCCGTCTCACCTCGGTCCTCGAACGGGAACAGCTTGCCGATGCAGAGCTCTCGTATCACATTCGAGACCAGGATCCGGCCTGGGTCGGCGTTTCTACAGATGCGGGCCGCCAGTTGGACGGCGGCACCGAACAGGTCACGGTGCTGCTGCACCGGTTCGCCAGCGCTCAAGCCAATGCGAACGCGGATAGGGACGTCAGCATTCTCCTCGTTATAGGCGGCGAATGCCCGCTGGGTGGCGATGGCGGACTCGACGGCGCCTGAGACGGAGGCGAAGCAGGCCATGATACCGTCGCCCATATGCTTGACCTCACGACCGCCGTAGGCCATCAATGCGTCGCGAATGATGGCGTCGTGGGTACGGAGAAGCTCCATCGCCCCGGCGTCGCCCAGGCGCTGGGTAGTAGCAGTCGAATCCTTCATGTCAGTGAACAGGATTGTGCGAAAAGCGGTATCTTCGTTCGGCTGACTGCCTGCCGCGGACGCCTCGGTCGCCGCTGGGGCATCCTCGGTCTTACCCATAAAACCCTCTACGGTCCTCGCCTCGACTTCGATAATCTCGTCCGCGATGAGGCCATGAGCCTCGCGGTGCACCCTGACCGCCGCGTTCACGCTTGGCGCCTCTACCAAGCAAAAGAGTTTGCCGGCCGCTTCATTGAACCAGTATGTCAGGTATTTGACACCGTACTTCTCTTGAACCTCCTCATCTTTCATATGGGCCGCTGCGACATCTTCCGCAGTCGTTCCTTCGACTTTGTGAAGGTCCATATAGAGTGGCATCACCCCTCCTCTCGCCAGCGCACCTCGTACAGCCGCACCGGGTCCTCGAACCCCCGCAGCGCCGTCTCGCCCCGGTCCACGAACAGAAAACGCTTGCCCGCGACGAGCTGCCGCACCACATCCGAGGCCAGCACCTCGCCCCCCTCCGCCTGCGCCGCGATGCGCGCCGCCATGTTCACCGCCGTCCCGAACAGGTCGCTGCGCCCCTCTGGGTCGTCCTCCGCTATCGGCTCTCCCGCGTTCAGCCCGATGCGTACCCGTATCTTTTCCGCTCGTCCTGAGCCTGTCGAAGGGCGCGCGGCAATCGCTTCGTTCCACTCCGCGAACGCCCGCTGCATCGAGATGGCGCACTCCAGCGCCCCCGTCGCCGAGGAGAACGAGGCCATGAACCCGTCCCCCATCGTTTTCACCTCCGCGCCCCCGTGAGCCTTCAGCGCCTTCCGCACCATGCGCTCGTGCTCTCGCAGAACCTCCCGCGCCCTGGCGTCCCCCAGCCGCTGGGTGAGGGCTGTCGAGCCCTCCACGTCCGTGAACAGGACGGTGCGAAAGGCGCCCGCCTCCGGCCGCTCAGCCGCGGGCTCCTGCGCGCGGCCCTCATCCAGGAACTGCTTGATGGTCTCCACATACGAGATGTCGCCGAAGCAGGGGTGACCGATATCGCCCTCCATGGCAACGAAGCGGGCGTCCGGGATCAGCGAGGCGGCTGCCCTACCGAAAGCGATCGGCACGTTTCGGTCGCCGCGCCGGTGAAGGACCAAGGTGGGCGCTTTCACCTGCGGCAGGAACGGCCTCACATCGACAGTCGCGTAGAATTCAATGTACCTCTCTGCTAGTTCCGGCGACACGGACTGTCGACAGACATTGGCCCACCAGCGCTGCAGCTCAGTCGGCCCGCTGGGAAAAACGACGTCCGCGAGGGTCCTCCGAGCCAGGCTCCAACTGCCGCGGATGAGCTCCACCAAGCCCCGGATGGCCCCCGGCCTGGCGATCTCGACTCCGTACGGATACGCCTGCCAGAGCACGAGCCGCGACACCCGCTCCGGGTGCTGCGCGGCGTAAGCGACAGCGACCGGAGCGCCGTCGAGGCCTCCCCACAGGTCGAACCGTTCCAGTTGAAGGCGGTCAACCAGAGCCTCCACATCGGCGACCTGGGCCTCCAGTGACAGGTCTTCTACCTCTCGTTGGGAAGCGGCCAGCCCGCGGCGATCGAAGCCGACAAGCAGGCGGCCCCGGCCCAGACTCTCCAAGAAGTTGCGGGCGTCGGGGTGCTGCCAGTCCAGCTCCAGGTTCTCGCCCCAGCTCGGGACGCGCACAAGCGGCGGTCCCTCGCCCAGGGTGGCGTATGCTATGCGCGTCCCGTCGGCGCTGGTGCAGAAGCGGATCTGCGGCTCCATCAGCCCTCCTCCCGCCAGCGCACCTCGTACAGCCGCACCGGGTCCTCGAACCCCCGCAGCGCCGTCTCGCCCCGGTCCACGAACAGAAAACGCTTGCCCGCGACGAGCTGCCGCACCACATCCGAGGCCAGCACCTCGCCCCCCTCCGCCTGCGCCGCGATGCGCGCCGCCATGTTCACCGCCGTCCCGAACAGGTCGCTGCGCCCCTCTGGGTCGTCCTCCGCTATCGGCTCCCCCGCGTTCAGCCCGATGCGTACCCGTATCTCTTCCGCTCGTCCTGAGCCTGTCGAAGGGCGCGTCTCGTTCCACTCCGCGAACGCCCGCTGCATGGCGATGGCGCACTCCAGCGCCCCCGTCGCCGAGGTGAACGAGGCCATGAAGCCGTCCCCCATCGTCTTCACCTCCGCGCCCCCGTGCGACTTCAGCGCCTCCCGCACCATGCGCTCGTGCTCCCGCAGCAGCTCCCGCGCCCTGGCGTCCCCCAGCCGCTGGGTCAGCGCCGTTGACCCCTCCACGTCCGTGAAAAGGACGGTGCGGAAGGCCCCCGCCTCTGGCGGCTCAGCCGCGGGCTCCTGCGCGAGGCCTTCGTCCAGGAACTGCGTGATGGTCTCCAAGTACGACATGTCGCCGAAGTAGGGGATGACAATGTCGCCCTCCAGGGCGACGAAGCGGGCGTCCGGGATCAGCGCCGCGGCTGCCCTCCCGAAAGCGATCGGCACGTTTCGGTCGCCGCGCCGGTGAAGCACGAGCGTCGGCGCATTCACCTGGGACAAGTAGGGCCGTACATCGACGTCGTTGTGGAATTCGATATACTTCGCCGCCACTTCGGGCGACACCGACTGGCGCAGGTAGCTGGAGAGCCAGCGCTGCAGCCCCGTCGGCCCGCTGGGCAAGACAAGGTCGGCTATGGCTCTCCTGGCCATACCCCAGTTCGCAAGGACAAGTTCCACAAGGGCCTTGACCACCCCTGGCTTAGCGATCTGCTCGCCGGATGGGAACGATTCCCAGAGCACCAGCCGTGAGACGCGTTCGGGATGCTGTGCGGTATAGGCGACACTTACCGCCGCGCCGTCGATTGCTCCCCACAGGTCGAACTGCTCCAGCTTAACGTGATCAACGGCTGCGGCGAGGTCGCTGATCTGGGCCTCCAACGATAGGTCATCGACCTTTCGCTGGGAAGCGCCACAACCGCGCCGATCAGTCCGCACCAGCAGCCGTCCCTGGGCCAGACCCTCGAACCAGGCGCGGCCGTCGGGGTGCTGCCAGTCCAGCTCTATGCTCACGCCCCAGCCGCTGACGTATACCACCGGTGGCCCGTCGCCCAGGGTGGCGTAGGCTATGCGCGTCCCGTCGGCGCTGGTGCAGAAGCGGATCTGGGGTTCCATGGTGGCCCTTTCTATCGTGCCGCCAGCATAGCGCCGTAGGGGACCGCCGTCAAAGGAGGGCGGCCGAATCACCCGGCGCGGGGCCGGCCCCCACCCGCTCGCCCTTCGACAGGCTCAGAGTGAGCGGAATTCCCTACTCGAACTCCCAGCCGTCGCCGTCGCTGTAGGCCCGCAGCACCCGCCGCGCCACCACCATCCGGTGCACCTCGTCCGGCCCATCGTAGATGCGACCGGCGCGCGCTTGGCGGTACATCGACTCCAACGGCGTGTCGCCGGAGACGCCCAGCGCCCCATGCACCTGGATCGCCCGGTCGATGACGTCGATCAGTATCCTCGACCCCCAGAACTTGATCAGCGATATCTCCACCCGCGCCTCGTCGCCCTGGTCTACCTTGTGGGCGGCGTGCAGGGTGAGCAGCCGCGCCGCCTGTATCTCGGCCACCGAGTCTGCGATCCAGTTCTGCACCGTCTGCTTCTGGGCCAGCGTGCTGCCGAAGGCCACCCGGTCCAGCGCCCGGCGGCACATCAGGTCCAGCGCGCGCTGCATCTGCCCCAGCCAGCGCATGCAGTGGTGGATGCGCCCCGGCCCCAGCCGCTTCTGCGCGATCATGAACCCGTCGCCCGGGTTGCCCAGCGTCTGCGTCACGGGGACGCGGCAGTCCTCGTATCGGATCTCGCAGTGGTTGCCTGCCGTCTCCCCCATCACCGGCACGCTGCGCACGATCTCGAAGCCCGGCGTGTCCGTCGGCACGATGATCTGGCTCATCCGACGGTAGGTCTGCGCTTCCGGCTCGGTGACGCACATGAGGATGGCGAAGGAGGCGCCCATGGCACCGCTTGTGAACCACTTGTGGCCGTTGATCACCCACTCGTCACCGTCGCGAACGGCCTTCGTCTGGAGCAGTGTGGGGTCCGAGCCCGCCACCTCCGGCTCCGTCATCGAGAAGCAGGAGCGGATCTCGCCCGCCACCAGCGGCTTGAGCCAGCGCTCCTTCTGTTCCTCCGTGCCGAACTGCCAGAGGATCTCCGCGTTGCCGGAGTCCGGCGCCTGCGCCCCGAAGGCCCGCGGCGCGAACGGGCTACGACCGAGGATCTCGTTGATGTAGACGTAGGGCATGAACCCTATGCCCATCCCCCCGGCCTCTGCCGGCAGGTGGGGCGCCCACATCCCCATCTTCTTCGTCTTGCCCTGCAGCTCCTTCATCAGCGATTCGCGATCGTTCCCGCCATCGGCCAGGAACTGCTCGTTCGGGTAGATGTGCTCGTCCATGAAGGCGGCAACCTTCTGTCGCATCCCTCTGACTTCGGACGTGATTGTGAAGTCGGGCATAGCTGGACTCCTTTCCGGTCTCACTTTACGGTGTAGTAAGCTCCCTGAACGCGGCCAGGCTCATGGCCGCCCGCTCGGCGGGGTCCAGCGAGACGGGCACTATGTT
>CAZYOV010000125.1:742-6705 GCA_964649215.1 uncultured Dehalococcoidia bacterium | reverse complement strand
CGGGAGCGGGCGTTCCTGGTGGCCGCCGAGATCAAGCGCGGCGACGGACGGGCCGACAGGTCGACCGACCTTCGGCCCTGGAGTACGCAGGCCTCGCTGGAGGAGTTGGCTCTTCTGGCGGACACCGCGGGAGCGCGGGTAGTAGGTTACGCCCTGCAGCGGCTGGATCGGCCCAACTCGGCGACGTACATCGGCCGGGGTAAGGTGGAGGAGATCGCCTCGCAGCAGGGCTCGCTGGACTACACCACCGTCATCTTCGACGACGAGCTGTCGCCATCCCAACAGCGGAGGCTTGAGAAGGAGCTGGAGGTGAAGGTGCTGGATCGGACGGCGCTGATCCTGGACATCTTCGCCCAGCACGCCCGCACGAGGGAGGGCCGGCTGCAGGTGGAGCTGGCCCAGCACGAATACATTCTGCCGCGGCTGCGGGGCCAGTGGTCTCACCTGGAGCGGCTGGAGGGTCGAATCGGCACGCGCGGTCCGGGCGAGACGCAGCTGGAGACGGACCGGAGGCTGATCCGTAACCGGATATCGGCGCTGAAGCGGCAGATCGAGGAGGTCCGGCGGCAGAGGGCGCTGCACCGTCGCCAGCGGGCGAGGCAGGGGATGCCGGTGGTGTCGCTGGTGGGCTACACGAACGCGGGCAAAAGCACGCTGATGAGGACGTTTTCAGGGGCGGACGTGCTTGTGGAGGATCGGCTGTTCGCCACTCTGGACCCGGTGACGCGTCGGGTGAGGCTGCCATCGGGGAACATGGTGTTGCTGACGGATACGGTGGGGTTCATCCAGAAGCTTCCGACGCAGCTGGTGGCGGCGTTTCGGGCCACGCTGGAGGAGATGACGGAGGCGACGCTTATGCTGCACGTGGTGGACGTAACGCATCCGGACGCGGTGCAACAGGCCGGCACGGTGGAGGCGACGCTGGCTGGACTGGAGCTGGAGGCGAAGCCGTTGCTTACGGTGCTCAACAAGGCCGATCTGCTCATCGAAGGGAATGGCGAATCGCTGGAGGCGGTGCTGAAGGCGGAGGGGGCGCAGGCGCTGCTGGAGCCTTGGGGCGTCGACGCGCTGGTGATCTCGGCCGCGAAGGGGTGGGGGATGGAGGAGCTGGGACGGCGGCTGGAGACGTCGCTGGCGGAGTCGGCGTCGGCGGGCGTCTAAGCGTGGCCGGGCAATAGGTTTGGTCGTCAGCGAATGCCTACGGCACTGAGTTGCCAGTAGCCCCGCAGCCATACCAGGGCTTCTCGTCCATCTCGACGTCGAGACCCGTGTTGAACTTGTTCAAGCCGCTGAACACGTCGATGACCGCAACCACCTCTGTGATGCCATCGTCGTCCAAACCGTATTTCCCCACCGCGTCGGTATAGACGTTGATGCAATAGGCACACCCGTTCATCGTTGATACAGTGAGGGCGATGATCGCCTTGGTCAGGTCATCAAGTTTACCTGTCTGGCCCATTATGGCCTGTATCTTGTTCCAGCTCGCTTCGAGGTAGGCCGGGTTGCGAGCCATGGTCTTGTACATGTTTGGCACGAAGTCGATGCCAAGCGTGTCCTTGATTTCCTTGTAGATCTCCTTGACTTTTCCTGTCGCCGCCTCTACTTCAATCATCTTCACAGAGGCCATGTTGATCTCTCCTCGTCTATACTAGGTCGCCGCGAATCCGGTCGAACTCCTCCTTGGTGATCTCACCCCTGGCCAGGCGCTCCCTGGCGATGTCCAGCGCGCTTCGGTGCCGGCTCTGGTCTCCAGAGAACTGACGTATCCCCCAGACGGCGACCGCTATCACGCCTCCCCAGAAAAGCACCATCATGACCACCATTACGATCCACCAGCCGCTGCCCATGTGCCAGCCACCGTCACCGTCCATATCGAGCGTCACACGCAGCGCGCCCAGCGCCGGGCCTTCACCGGCTGAAGCCGGAATGGTGTCTAGCGACGCGCTCGCATCAACCGCAGCCGCTGTGGTGGCCGGCCCAACCGTATCGTAGGCTGACGCAGCCACCGTCCAGGCGAACGCCATACCCAGAACGGCCACCGCGACGATAGCGAGCCGAAAAGCCATCCACCTAATGTGAGCGGGCATTGTCCCCCTCCTCTCCCGCTTGTGTATCGGCGGCAGCGGCCGCCCTCTCGTCTGCCGGCCGCTCAACCGACGGCCGTTCGCCCAGTAGGGCCAGGATCGTTTCGTTCTGTTCCTCTATCTGGTGCACGCCAGACATATCGACCCTTCAAGGTCAGTCCTCCGGCATGTGCTCCATCATACGCCCCATCATGCGCTCGGACAGCCCGGACAGGCGCTCGCCAATGTCGGCGGGAAGTAGACGGCGGAGCACGACGACGCCGCCAACTAGCAGAGCCAGTAGCAGGAGTAGCCTCTTCATAACGGTCCTCCGTGTGGCCCAACTAGCAGATTAGCGGTACCTCACGACAGCTGTAATCGGGCAAATCACCTATTTTGCCGTGGGGGTTTGCCCGACAGCGGGCGTCTGGCGTCTAGACCTCCGGCGTTGCGACGAATTTTCCGACAAATCGTGCGCGGACTATATTGACAAGCATCGATATGGGCCGTATGATGAGGCCATGGCTACTGAAGCGAAGGTCATAAACACGGAGGCGGCCTGCTGCGGGATAGAGCCGGGCTCGATTCACGAGGCCGACGCGGCGCAGGATGGAGCGCTGGCTGATGCGGCAACGCGGTTCAAGGCGCTCTCGGACGAGACGCGCCTGCGAATCGTCCGCACGATGGTGCGGTCGAAGCACGAGCTGTGCGAGTGCAACCTCGTGCCCTTGTTTGGGCTGTCGCAGTCCACGATCTCCTACCACCTGAAGGTGCTGCGCGAGGCGGGCATCGTGGAGTGCGAGAAGCGGGGGCTGTGGGCGTATTACCGGGTGAACACACGTGCCCTGATGGGCGCGGTGAAGACGCTGGCCGAGCTGGCGTAAATCGAAGGGATTCGATGAAGGAGGAGAGGCTATGACCACCGAGCGAGAGATCAAGGAGACGGTTCGCGAGCGCTACGCCCAGAGCGCCCGCCAGGCGCAGGGAGCAGCGGATTCGTCCTGCTGCGGGTCCGAGACTACGGAGAACGTCATCAGCTCCAAGCTCTATACCACGGACGAGCTCCAGGGGCTGCCGCAGGAGGCGGTGGTGGCGTCGCTGGGCTGTGGGAACCCAGTAGCGATGGCGGACCTGCACGAGGGCGAGGTGGTGCTGGACCTGGGCTCCGGCGGCGGCATCGACGTGCTGCTTTCGGCGCGACGGGTCGGCCCCACGGGCAAGGCTTACGGACTGGACATGACGGACGAGATGCTGGAGCTGGCGCGGAAGAACCAGCGCCAGGCGGGCGTGACGAACGTCGAGTTCCTCAAGGGTGAGATGGAGGAGATGCCGCTGCCGGAGGGCTCAGTTGACGTGATCATCAGCAACTGTGTGGTGAACCTATCGCCGGACAAGGACAAGGTGCTGACGGAGGCGTTCCGGGTCCTTAAGCCCGGCGGCCGCCTTGCGATCGCCGACATCGTTGTGCGGGGTAAGGTGCCGCAGGAGCTGCGCCGCAGCCTGGAGCTGTGGGCCGGCTGCGTGGCCGGCGCGCTGGAGGAGAGCGAGTACCGTACCAAGCTGGCGGCGGCCGGGTTCACCGACATCGAGATCGAGACGCTGCGGGAGTACACGGCGACGGACGCCGAGGGCGCGGGCCTGGGCGAGCTGGTGCGGAAGTACGCCAAGGAGGGCGATGAGCCGCTGGGGTTCATTAGCGCGGTCGTGAGGGCGCGGCGGCCCGGCGATGGCGGGCACGCCTTCTCGTCGCTGAATGTGGTTTCCGGCGAGGACGCAGGCGCCTGCTGCGGGCCCGACTGCTGCTAGGCCACCGTAGAGTTCAGCCGAAATCACGGGCTTGAGCAGACGTCCTGTCCGGATTTAACCTGCCTGATGAGGTTTTCAACGTAAACCTCCAGTACATCCGCGACCTCTGCGGATGTGCCGTTCTTACCCGAATGCGTTCCAATGTATTTCACCAGGCCCTCAAGTTTCTTCAATCCGCCCTGGACATTTCCGTCGTCGCAGATGAGGCTCGTAGCAGCCGCGGTCGTTCTCTGGATGTTGTTCCTAACTGAATCGGACAGGTTTTCCAGTCCATTGACGTAGGCAGAAAATCCAGGCAGGGTGTCGCGGCAGCCGTCACCATCGGCATCGAAGCCCTCCGTCGGCGCGGTGGGACACACATCAGAGACGTCGAGCACTCCGTCACCATCGGAGTCGCCTGGGCACCCGTTGAACTGAGGCACTCCCGGGAGGAACGGACAATCGTCGGACCCGTCTGGGACTCCGTCCCCGTCTGTGTCCGAATTGAGAGGATCGGTGCCGAAGACCAAGAGTTCGTCGCCGTCAGTGAGGCCGTCGCCGTCGGAGTCTGGGTTGAGGGGATCGGTGCCCCGCTCCAGCTCATAGCTGTCGGGCAGTCCGTCGTTGTCGGTGTCGGGGTTGCAGGGGTCGGTGGTCAGAACGAACTCGTCGACATTGTTCAGGCCGTCGGTATCGGGGTCAGCCAAGGCGTCAGGAGCCAGCGGGTCAAGGCAGGGGTGGGCCAGCTCATAGCTGTCGGGCAGTCCGTCGTTGTCGTCGTCCAGATCGCAGGCATCGCCTTTACCGTCGCCGTCGGTGTCCGCCTGGTCCGGATTGGGATCGTTGGGGCAGTTGTCGGAGCCATCGGGGACGCCGTCGCCATCGGAGTCTTCGGGGCAGCCGCTGAACTCGGGCGGTCCGGGGTCAAGAGGGCAGCTGTCCGATGGGTCGGGGGTGTCGTCGCCGTCGGAGTCGGCGCAGCCGACGAACGGTCCCGGGTCGCTGGGGCAGATGTCGACTGGGTCGGCGAAGCCATCGCCATCGGAGTCGGGGCAGCCGATGAAGGGTCCTGGGTCGCTGGGGCAGATATCGACTGGGTCGGCGAAGCCGTCGCCGTCGGAGTCGGGGCAGCCGATGAAGGGTCCTGGGTCGCTGGGGCAGTTATCGACTGGGTCGGCGAAGCCATCGCCGTCGGAGTCGGGGCAGCCGACGAAGGGTCCGGGTTCGCTGGGGCAGTTATCGGATACGTCGGGGAAGCCGTCGCCGTCGGAGTCGGGGCAACCGCCGAAGTGCAGCTCGCCCTGCTCGAGGGGGCAGGCGTCGAATTGATCGGGTAAGCCGTCCCCATCACTATCGGTTGCGCCGCCGCCGCCTGAGGGCGGGGGGCCGAAGGCCGAGAGCGTGAACTGTGCGGTAGGTGGGCTTATCTGCGAACAGCACACTATGGAAAAGGGTGGGATTGTCAGTCTGAAAAACTCAATCGTTGCCTCGGGTGGAACGCTGATGGCAAGGGGATCGCCGCCAGCGCCGGCGCAAAATTCCCCGAGTCCAAACCCGAGATTGTAGCCGAAACTGGTACCCGGAGGCGCGCCAAGAGTCAGGGCTGACGCTACGGCATCGAAATCGGGATCATCGCCGCTGAACAGGTAGAAGCTTTGCTCGACGCTGGATGGTTGGATTAGGACGCCGTCGAAGATCGTGGTGTCCGTAAGGGCGAGACTCTGCATATCGAACAAGCCGTAGGAAAGCACGAACCCCTCGGTTGTGGCTGAGCATCCGAAGCCAAAACCACTTGTGATCGAACCTAATTCGACGCCGGTGGGGGGGATGCTACCGGCGTCCGGGCAGCCACCGAACTCTGGCGGTCCCGGCTCGAGGGGGCAGGCATCGAACTGATCGGCGATGAAATCTCCATCCGAGTCAGGACATCCGACGAACGGGCCCGGGTCGCTGGGGCAGGCGTCGAACAGGTCGGGGACGAAGTCGAAATCGGAGTCGGGGCAGCCTTCGAAGTGAAGCTCTCCGGGCTGGCTGGGGCAGGCGTCGAACGGGTCTGGCATGAAGTCGAAATCGGAGTCGGGGCAGCCTTCGAAGTGAAGCTCTCCGGGCTGGCTG
>CAZYOV010000125.1:0-642 GCA_964649215.1 uncultured Dehalococcoidia bacterium | reverse complement strand
GGGCAAGCGTCGAACGGGTCTGGCATGAAGTCCCCATCGGAGTCAGGGCAGCCGAAGAAGAACGGCTCTCCCGGCTCGTTGGGGCAGGCGTCGTCGACGTCCGGGACGCCGTCGCCGTCCGCGTCCATCTGAGCATGTGCTGTGGTGCCATTGGCGGCCAAGAGGAGTAGGGTGACGGCAAGCGCTGCGGCAGCGACGAGCGCTAGTTTGATCCTCATTTCGTTCCCTTTCAAATGGGGCGACAGCGCCGATGATTCAATTTTCGTAGTTGGAACTGTCGCTACGCCTACAACCGTAAACAACAAGCGCCCTTGCTTGTTACAAGGGTGAGCAGTATCGCTAAACGGGAGGTAGATACGGCCGGGGCGCCTGCATAGGCGCCCCGGCTATGAAGGTAGGGCTACCTGGTGGGGGCGATTTAGTCGCCCCTGGCGCGCTCTTGCTCGACGAGCTCGCGGCGGAGGATCTTGCCCGAGAGCGATTTGGGGATCGCGTCCACGAACTCCAGCTCGCGCACCTTTTTGTAGGGCGCTACACGCTCTGCGACCCAGGCCATGATCTCGTCGGCCGGAGCCTCTTCGTTCTGCTTGAGGACGACGAACGCCTTGGGGATCTCGCCGCCCTCTTTGTCCGCCTTGGGGA
>CAZYOV010000124.1:0-6741 GCA_964649215.1 uncultured Dehalococcoidia bacterium | reverse complement strand
GCCTCCGGGCCGCGCAGGCTGCCTAAAGCGGCGCCCAGAGCGGAGTCCATCATCGTCGTTATCACCCCGCCGTGCATCACACCGTTAGGATTCGTGTGGCTCGGCTCCAGCACCAGGGAGAGGCGGGCGTAGCCGTCCCGCAGCTCCTCCATCTCCGCACCGATGTGGGCGCTGAACGGGCTCCGCCGCCGCTCGTCCGTCACGCCTTCGTCGCCCATGCTGTGCAGGGCATCACTCAGACATCGGGTCAGAAGGGCCGGGGCGCTCCCTTGAGCTCGCGCCAGCAATACCCAGTCCCGCGCCTATCAGTATCCAGAACAGCCAGGAGCTGGTCACCTCAGCAGTCATGAACGTATCTGTGACCAAGTGCCCCGCCACAGCGGCCAGAATTGCCACGAGAGCGATCCGTCTCCACTCGCTCCTCGTTGCCTTTAGGGCTCTCACTACAAGATAAAAGAAGGCAGCGATCACCGCGACGTACGCAGCCAGAGCAGGAAACCCAGCCCCCGCAGCGATGGATAGATAGACGTTGTGCGGGCTTTCCGGCCTGAAGGGCTTGAAGGCGCTGGCACGGGACGGTTCGAGAACGGCATCCCGATACTGAGGGAATAGCTCCGGGTACGTCTCCTGCCCGGTGCCGAGCACTGGGTTGTCTAGCGCGATATTTGCCCCAACGGCCCACATGTCCAGGTGCATCCGAACCGAGCTGTCATCCATGTCTGTGCTTGAAACCGCCCGGCTCCAGACCTGCGTAGTCGCGTCTCGAACAGGCTGGACGAGGGACGCAACAACGATAGCAGCCGCTAAGCAGGGGATCAGCGCGTATAGAACGCTGCGCGGCCTCAGCCTCAGGCTTCGTATCAAGGGGACAGCTACGATAAACGCAGCTACTACGAATCCTGCATAGCCGCCACGGCTGAGCGTGAACGCGAGCGCGGCAACCATCATACCGATGAAGAGCAACATGGTGCCACGTGCCAGCAACTGAGTTCGCGGGAGAAGGGATGCCGATACCGGGACCGCCAGCACCAGATAGGCTGCAAGCGCGTTCGGCTGACCGATGGTCGAAAACACCCTGCCCTCCGGGGTGTCGCTCCAGATGGGGTCGAAGCCCGCTTTCTGCACGAGCGCGTAGGCGGCGACCACAGCCCCTCCAGCGGCAATGCTGGCAAAGAGCAGTCTCAATCGGCGCTCGTCTCTCAGCGTAGTACGAGCGAGGTAGAAGAAGCCGACGTAGAGCAGAATAGTCAGGAGGCCTTGGTACTGGAGGTACTCGCCGTTAAGACTTTGACGCGGGTCAATCGAGAAAGCGAAGGCCGCGATATTCAGCAGGACAAAGGCAAGCACCGCGATGTCGAGAGGCCCGACGAGGAAAGTCCTCCTGATGCCACCAGCAGCTAGGCGGACAGCCAGAAGCAGCAGGCTCACGACTACAATGATCTGTAGGGCGGTTACCTTAGGCAGGGCAAAGGTATCCTGTAGGGCGATTGTGAACAGCAAAGGTACCACAAGGCAGCTGGCCAGGATTATCGCTGCCAGCGCCCTGTCAGAGCCGGACCGAGTCCAGGTCTTCCAAGTGCCGGTTGCCGCTTTTGCCAATATACCTACCTCGCTCCGGACACTAGCCTATTCGTCGTCGGACGGCTTCCCCCGCAGCCCGCCCGTGCCTGCGAGCCGCATGAATCCCGCGGCCGCGCCCACCATCAGGACGAAAGCGGACGCTGCTGTCGCCGCCAGGCCTTGTGTTCCCGTGAGGAAGCTGACCAGCGTATGGCCTGGCGGGCACTCCGGCGGACTTATGGGCGGGCTGATCTGCGGGCTGATGGCTGGGCTGATAGGTGGGCTAATCGGCGGGCTTACCGGCGGGCTGATAGGTGGGCTCAGCGGTGGGCTGATGGGCGGGCTCACGGGTGGGCTGACAGGGGCGCTGAGCGGCGGACTCACGGGGGGCGGGCACACTGGTGGGCTCACTGGCGGGCTTACTGGTGGGCTCAAGGGCGGGCTTACTGGTGGGCCCAAGGGCGGGCTTACTGGTGGGCTGATGGGCGGACTGACAGGCGTCGGCGTTACTTCGCAGTTCAGTAACACGTTGGTGCCGGGGCCGCCGTCACATGTGTCGGTTCCGGCTCCCCCATTGAGCCTGTCGTCGCCGGTACCGCCGAACAGGCGGTCGTCGTCTTTGCCGCCGAACAGGCTGTCGTTGCCAGCACCGCCACAGATGACGTCATCACCGTCCCGACCGTCGACCTTGTCGTTGCCACCGAGGCTGTGAATCACATCAGGGCCCCTGGTGCCCTTGAGCCGGTCGTCACCCTCCGTGCCGAGGATAGTGACGGCCAGCCCGCCGCAGACGCCAAGGGACGTGGGGTCGCAGGCATCGCCGAGGCCGTCGCCGTCGGAGTCCTCCTGGCCGGGGTTGGCGGTGTTGGGGCAGTTGTCGACGTCATTGTCGAAGCCGTCGCCGTCCCTGTCGTCGTCACAGATGTCGCCGATGCCGTCGTTGTCCTGGTCCTCCTGGCCGGGGTTGGCGTCGTTGGGGCAGTTGTCGTCGGCGTCGTCAACGCCGTCGTCGTCCTTGTCATTGGGGAACAGGTCTACAAGGGTTTGGAAGGGTAAATCAAACCGGGCTCCCGCAAACTCACAGATACAGACCCAAACGCCTACCGGATTGGGTCGCGCATCGAAGAACGCATTTCCTCCCGGATATGAATCCCCTACGGGTCCCTGGAAAACGTTACAGACGCCAGCAGATCTCAACACTATGGCAAATTGCTCACCTGCGGAGAACGACACAGGTGTTGAGAAGACAAGACTTCTAAAAGTGGGAGGAGCGGGGGAAAAACTCGGCAAACTCGCTCCAGCGATAGTTTGAGACGTTAACACCACGCCATTGGGTGTGTCTCCTGCAATCCCTTGTATTTCGACGATCAGATCCCCAGAGGAGCAGGCAACTGGGAATCCGACTTCAGTCAGGACTCCAGATATTCCTGAAGTTACAACTTGCGCCAATTTTTGCTCGCTGGCACCCCCGATCGCCAACCCGCTCACACCGGTATCTATGATCGGCTGCTGCTGGTCCAGCACGGGTGTGGGCGCGGCGTAGGCGGGCTGGCCCTGGCCAGCCACCAACAGCAGCGCCGCCAGCACGCCCAGCAGCGGCAGCGGCATGAGGAGAACTCGCCCGTTACGTCTTGCCGAGGTCATGTCGCACCCCCTCTAGCCTAAAAAGGACATCCGGACCCCCCTGCGCATGGCGGGCCCGGCGTCGGAAAACCGAAGGGAACGGAAGGGCCGCGTCACCGGCGCACCCGCCGACTACGGCGTGAATTATACGCCGCGCTTAGGATATGTCAAGTTGCTGGGCGCCGCTCGTCCGTCACGCCTTCGTCGCCTCCGGCTTCGTCCAGCCGCGCACCACGGCGTCCGCCATCCGCGCCACCCTCGTCATCTCCTTGACGTCGTGGACACGGACGATATCCGCACCGTTAGCGATGGCGAGCGCCACCGTGGCCGCTGTCCCCTCCAGCCGCTCCTCCACCGGCAGGCCCAGGACGGCGCCGATGGTGGACTTCCGGGAGGTCCCCACCAGTAGCGGCCGCCCCAGGGCGCGAAGCTCGCCCAAGCGCCGCACCATCTCCAGCGCCTGCTCCTCCGTCCAACCGAAGTTGAAGCCGGGGTCGACAATCACCCGCCCGTCCGGCAACCCCCGCTCGCGGGCGATGCGCAGGCTCTCCACCAGGCCGGCGGTGACGTCCCCGATAACGTCGTGGAACTCGCGCTCGCGCTGGTTGTGCATCGCCACCGCCGGCACCCCGAACTCCGCCGCCGCCGCCGCCGTCTCCGGCTCGCGCCGAAAGCCGTGGACGTCGTTCACCAGGTGCGCGCCCGCCGCCAGCGCCGCGCGGGCGACCTCCGCCTTGTAGGTGTCGATGCTCAGCGGGACGTCCACCTCCCGCACCAGCTTCTCGATGACCGGCACGGTGCGCCGGATCTCCTCCTCGGCCGATATCGGCTCGAAGCCCGGGCGGGTAGACTCACCGCCCACGTCGATGATGTCGGCGCCGTCACGGCTCATGCCGACGGCTTGGTCCACTGCCGCCGCCACGTCGTAGGCCACCCCGTCGCCGGAGAAGGAGTCCGGCGTGACGTTCACAATGCCCATCACGTACGTACGGCCTCCCCAGACGAACTCCCGTCCGCCGATCGTCATTGGCTGTGGGCGTGTCGTCTCGATCATCGTTCGCTCCGAGCCTAGCAAGCGCAGCGCATTATATCGCGAATCGCACTCAAGGGGGACTCCGAAGCCGCGAGCGATCCGGTGACCACCTATCGCCAATCCGGTATACTGACTTGTGCGGCTGTGCACATTTCTCGCTTCACTGCTTCCGTTGGCCGCGCCATAAACATGCTTTTCCAAACTATCCTGGACGCCATCGGCGATACACCCCTCGTGCGGCTGGAGCGCTCCAGCCCCAAGGCCGGCGTCAACATCTACGCCAAGTTGGAGGGGCAGAACCCAACCGGCTCCCTCAAGGACCGCATCGCCCTCTACATGATCAACGCTGCCGAAGAGAGCGGCGAGCTGACGCCGGACAAGACCATCCTGGAGCCTACCAGCGGCAACACCGGCATCAGCCTGGCGATGGTGGCGCGCATTAGGGGCTATCGCCTCCTCTGCGTGCTGCCGGACATCGTGACGCCGGAGCGAGAGCAGCTGCTACGGGCGTTCGGCGCCGAGGTTGTCTACGCCGAAGGGGCCCGCAGCACCAACGACGCCATTTTCAAGGCCCAGGGTATGGCCGCTGAAGAGCCCGACCGCTACTACATGCCCTACCAGTACGGCAACGAGGCCAACCCCCGCGTCCACTACGAGACTACCGGCCTCGAGATCCTGCGCGATCTTCCCCAGGTGAACGCCTTCGTGGCCGGGCTGGGCACCGGCGGCACCCTCACCGGCGTCGGCCGCCGCCTGAAGGAGAACAACCCGGACGTTAAGATCGTAGCGGCGGTCCCCCATCCGGGCGACCTGGTGCAGGGTCTGCGCAGCCTGGAGGAGGGGTTCATCCCGCCCATCCTCGACGAGTCAGTCCTGGATGGCCGCATCGTGGTGGACTCGCGCTCATCCTTCGCGGCGGTTAAGGAGCTGATGGAGAACGAAGGGATCTTCGCGGGCATATCGTCGGGCGCCGTCATGCGCACCGCCCAGCGTATCGCCTCACGGATGGACGGCGGCAACATCGTCGCTCTTCTAGCGGACGGCGGCTGGAAGTACCTTTCCACCGCTCTGTGGACGAAGGAGTACGAACAGCTCGCGCCGGAGGAGGTGGAGGGGAAGGTCTGGTGGTAAAGACGAAGACGGGTCTGATACACCACGCCCTGAAGGGTGTGGCATCACCACCCCGGCCATCCCTCAGACTCCAGCCCGGGGTGAATCGACCATCGTGCTCCTCCCAAGCCACCCTCGAGACCAGCACTCAGGGCTATCGCGCGGGCTATTGATGGGCCGCCTCATCGTCTACAGCCTCATCCTCATCCTGGCCGTCTTCCTGCTCACCACCGTGTTCGTCCTCGAACGCGGCGGCAACCCTTCCGAGGCGGTGATGCAGGTGTCCGTGCACGACCTCTCCGTGGCCGCCCCGGCCCACGCCCAGGAGCTCGTGACCACGCGCGGCGTCCTCCGCCTCGTCCAGGAGCCTACGGAGCACTTCCTAATCACCGCCGATGGCCTCGGCATACTCGTCCGCGGCTACGACATACGGGAACTGCGAAAGCTTGTCGAGCAGAAGGTGACGGTGACCGGCCGCTTCGGCTTCGACGCCGTCGACGGCAGCTACATCGAGGCGGACAGCGTAACACCGATACAGTAGGAGGCCGTATGCTGACCCTGCCCCAGGAGCTCATCGATGAGATGATCGCACACGCCCGCGAGGACGCGCCCAACGAGTCCTGCGGCATCATCGCTGGCCAGGACGGCCGCCCCGTGAAGCTGTTCCGGGCCGAGAACGCTGAGGCCAGCCCCTACCGCTACAGCGTGGACCCCCAGGACCTGTTCCGCATACACCGTGAGTGCGAGGAGAACGGCTGGGACTTCCTGGTCATCTACCACTCGCATACCGGCAGCGAAGCCTATCCCTCGGGCACGGACGTCCGGCTCGCGTTCTGGCCGGAGACGTTCTACGTCCTCGTGTCGCTGATGAACCCGGACGAGCCGGCCGTGCGGGCCTTCCGCATAGTAGACGGCGAGGTGCGCGAAGAGGAGCTGACCACAGCCTAGGACGCGCGGCGCCTGCCGACGCGGCGCCCTATTCCGGGCCAGGCGGCGGGCTCAACTGGATTAAACGATTAAACGGTAATCCCTTAGCGCCCCCTATTGACAGTTCTCGCCCGGTGTTGCATCGTCCCTACGCAGAGCGTCTCTATATAAATAGTCAACACGAAGGACGTGGAGTAAACATGCAGGACGACGCACGAGAAACCATCCGCCGCCTCGCCGCCCTCGCCGACGTACCGCTGACCCAAGAGCGCATCGACGCCCTGGCCCTCACCCTGCCCTTTGTGCAGACCGGGGTCGCTGCCCTCGCCGATATCGACTACCGCCAGGTCGAGCCCGCAGCCCGGTTCCGGCCCCGCCCCGAGGCACCGCGATGACCACCACCGATATCGCCCGACTCTCTATCGCTGAGGCCGCAGCGCTTATCGGCAAGCGGAAGCTCTCGCCGGTGGAGCTGACGGAGTCCTGCT
>CAZYOV010000123.1:4194-6797 GCA_964649215.1 uncultured Dehalococcoidia bacterium | reverse complement strand
GTACGAGCCCGCCGGTATCGATGACGGCGAACGAGAGCCGGCCCAGCTGCACCTCTCCGTACAGGCGATCCCGCGTCGTCCCCGCGATGTCCTCCACGATAGCGTGACGTCCGCCTACCAGGCGGTTGAACAGCGTGGACTTGCCGACGTTAGGTCGCCCTACGATGGCGACTACGGGCTTGCCTGTAATATTTCCTGCCGGGGAGGAGCGGACCCTGGCGCGCGCCACACTTACCTCGGCTCCAGGGTGATCTCGATCTCTTCGGGCGAGACGGACGCTACCGACGCTTCAGGGGGGACGGAGACGCTCACGCTGACTGTATGCGTGCCCTCCTTCAGCCCCGTCAGGTTGATGGTGGCGGCGATGTCGTTGGGCCCTATCTCCCGGAGATCGGGCAGCTCTCCCAGTAGCACCACCTCCACCAGCGGCGGCGGCCCGCTCACGCTCAAGTCCGGGTCAAGCCCCACTATCACCGCCGTCACGCCCAGCGTTTGCCTCCCTTGTGCGGGCTCGATCTGGATGGTCACCGTGACGCTCGTCCCCCCAATTACGCTCACGCCCGTCGGCAGGTCCAACGACACTGTGAGGATCACATCCTCCGTGGCGCCTGTTATGTCGAGTGGCTGCGTACGGATCGTCGCCGTCTCCCCTACGAAAGACTGAGGCCCGACCACGGTGATAGCCGGCGGGTCGGCGAAGAGACCGACGATGTCATACCCGGCTGCAGGGGTACCAACCACCGTGGGAGAGATGACTAAAGCACGGCTGAACTGCGTCTGCTCTATCTTCACAGATACGTTCATAACGCTGGGCTCCAGCGATACCCCCTCCACTAGGAAACCCCGTGAGTCCCGGGGCTCCAGGCGTACCGCCTGCGTTAGGCTCTCTGTGCGTCCGCTGAGGTCCAGGCTGGCCACCGCCTGCGTCACCAGTGTTACCCTGTCCTGCGTCCCGGTCACCAGCACCGTTTCGGCGTCCAGCTCGGGGATAGTCGCCTCGTAGCCCGGCGGCGGTGCTCCCTCCAGGCTCACCGATGCGGACACCGACTTGCTGAACAGGCTCTTCAGCTCTACCGGCACCGTATCCGGTATCACCTGCGTGACCCGCAGGCCGCCGCGCCCCGTCAGCGGCTCCACTCTCACCGGAAGGTCGTACGTGCCCGCCTGAAGCCCGTCCAGGTCCAACGTCGCCTTGAAATCGGCCGGCGATAGCGTGTTCCACACGTCGTCGGCGACCTCCACCCTCACCCGCACATTGACCGGCGATCCCGACAAGGCGAGGTCTCCCGGCACGTTCACCGACTCCACCGCCAGTTCGATCGGCAGGACGCCGGAGCGCGTTGGGTTCTCCGTATCCGTCACGAAGATCCACAGCGCGAACCCCAGCACTATCGAGAGCGACGCCAGCCCCGCGTTAGTGCGGACAGACGCCGCGATCGGCCAGACTAGCGTGCGCAGGAAGTGCGGCACATCGCTTAGGAGCTGCCTCAGTCGTCCCATAGCTCTACCCGCTCCCTCAGCGACTCAGGCCCGGCAGCCGGCGCCGTATTGGCCGGTCCAGCTCGCTGGCCGGCACCAGCAGGCTTCGCAGAATTCCCCGCAGGCGCGGCCCGTCCAGGCGTGAAATCATCCTTCCGTTCGCCGCCACAGAGATGCCCCCCGTCTCCTCCGAAACTACCACCGCCACCGCGTCCGTCCTCTCGGAAATCCCCATCGCGGCCCGGTGCCGCAGACCCGGTAGCTCATGACTCGTGCGGTCTGATAACGGTAGTGTGCAGCCCGCCGCCGCTACCCGCTCCTCGTGCAGGATGACCGCCCCGTCGTGCAGCGCCGAGTTCGGATAGAACAGACCCTCAAGCAGACGCGTGGACGGCGCCGCGTCCAGCTTCACGCCCGTATCAATATAGTCCTGCAACCCCGTCTCTCGCTCGAACACGATGATCGCGCCGTGGCGGTTTGTCGAGAGGTTCAGGACAGTATCGGCCACCACATCCACTACCGTTTCATAAAGCGGGCGTCCCGGCCACGGCCAGCGTCCCGTGCGCCCTACCCGCTCCAGGAACCGGCGTATCTCCGGTGCGAAGATGATCGGCACGACGATCAGGATCGCCGGAAACGAGTTCCTCAGCAGCCAGTCCAGCACCGTCAGATCCAGCACCGACGCCAGGATCACCGCCCCCACCAGCACCATCACGATGCCCCGCAGCAGCGCGATCGCCGTCGTCCCCTTCAGCAGCAGCAGCGCCAGATAGATCAGGATCGAGATCGTGAAGATGTCGATCACGCTCGCCGCCTCGAATCGCCCCAGCGCGTCGCTTATCGAGTCCCAGAGACCCACGCTAGTCGCTCTCCTCCCCGAGGATCAGCGCCAGCGCCCCCTTCTGCGCGTGCAGCCGGTTTTCCGCCTGATCGAACACCACCGATTGCCTTCCCTCGATCACCTCCGCCGATACCTCCTTGCCTCGGTGCGCCGGCAGGTCGTGCATAAAGATCGCCTCCGGCGCCGCCAGCGACATCAGCTTCGCGTCCACTTGATACCCCGCGAACGCCTCCCGTCGCTGCGTCGCCTCCTCCTCCTGGCCCATGCTCGCCCACACGTCCGT
>CAZYOV010000123.1:0-4094 GCA_964649215.1 uncultured Dehalococcoidia bacterium | reverse complement strand
ACCCGCGCCACGTCCTCCACCGGCTCCCGCGTCCCCAGCCCCACCTCCGCCGGCGACACATAGATGCAATCGCCTCCAAGCTGCCTCATACCCACGTCAAAGGAAACGCGAGTCCTCAACGAAGGTTTCTCGAACAGAAGCGCCAGCGTCTTCCCCGCCAGCAGCCTTCGGCTGTCACTCTCACCGGATCGCATCGTCTCGTTGGACGCCTGTGCTGAGCCTGCCTGCCGTTGGGGAACGGGCCGAAGGCCCTCTTTCAGCGCCCGCGCCGTCTCCAGCACGCGCGACAGCTCCTCCGGCGAAAGATCAGCGATAGATAGCAGGTCGCGCCCACGCACGCGTACACCTCCGGATGCAGGGTAGGGCCTCAGCCCTGCCCCGGCGACATTGTAGGGGCGACCTTCAGGTCGCCCGCCTTAGGCCTGCCCGCTATAGCGGGCTCAGCAACCCAAGTATAGCATCCGCTACCGCACACACTGATACCTGGTACCGTTCCTCTTTCCTCTCCCCTCCGCTCCCGGCGCGAATCCACTGCCCCTGCCTTCGCGTAACTCCTACTAGTCGACGCCGCACGCCGTCTGCATTTTTCCACCACACAAGGAGGTACCCGTGAGCCAGCAGACGCAACCCGAAGGCATTGAGCCTTACCCCCAGACGGCGGACGAGCCCTGGCAGGCGTTCTTCTTCGCCGGCGAGCTGGGCGCGGAGATCACCGTGGCGACCAGCCTGGACGCCTGGACCACCGAGGGGCTTCTCACAGAGGTCTTGACGCGTAGCGCTGACGATCCCCACGCCCTTCGACTCATGCATTGCAGGACGATAGAGGCGCTCATAGTCGCGCGCCACCGCGAATCGCACAACGGTCGAGAGTAGATTAGTATCCTTCGATTTAATCGATAGTTGACACTATATCTATCGATGAGTACACTTATGTCACCACGGGCGGGCCCGGCTTCGCCCTGCGGCTACAGTGCAGACAAACCATCTGCTGGCTACGGGAGGTGCCACCTGGGGATCCGCCTCCGCGCGGGTCCTAATCTCCGGCGAGTAGGGACACTTGGCGCCTTCCCCCATCAGGAATCGCGCACCCTCCCTTCGCGATCCCGCACCGTCTCGGCGAAGCCGCCGTCCGTGTGAGGTATAGGCGCTCCGAGCTTCATTGCAGCGCACCTCGCAAACGAGACTCGGAGCGCCTCTCCACCTCTCCCACGCCGAAACCGGTGTGACCATGCCAACCCTATCGCCCCTGTTGTACCATAGCTCTCACACAACGCCCATCACCAAAAGCCGCCGCGCCGTTGACGCTCGCCCTACCCAGGCGCGCAACCGCGGTGGGCCACATAGTAAGGGGGACGCAATGAAGACGCAGCCGCTATCGGAGCTGAAGACCGAGTTTCTGTGCGAGGTCAGCGTGGACCTGGACGAAGCGCAGCCGATCGGACTCACGCCGCGCGGCAACCGCCAGATCGTCTACGTCAAGGGCGGCACCGTTGAAGGCCCCAAGATCAAGGGCGAGGTGCTCCCCGGCGGCGGCGATTGGTTCCTCATCCGCCCCGACGGCGTAGGCGAGCTGGACGTCCGGGCCACCCTGCGTACCGATGACGGCCACCTCATCTACTCCTACTATCGCGGCATTATCGACGCCTCCCCTGACGTCTTTCAGCGCGTGCTCGCAGGTGAGGCTGTCGATCCGTCCGCGTACTACTTCCGCACCGCCCCCTTCTACGAGACGGGGTCGGAGAAGTACGCCTGGCTGAACCGCGTCGTCGCCGTTGGGGTCGGGAGGATGGCCCCCCACTGGGTCGGCTATAGCATCTACGCTATCCTTTGACTGCCCTGTCACCCGTCCCTCCATGCTAATATAGCCCCCATACGTCGCCCCGCAGCAAGGAGATCGCCCCATGACCGACAGCATGAAAGGCAAGACCGTCCTCATCACCGGCGCCAACTCCGGCATCGGCAAAGAGACCGCCGTCGCCCTCGCCCGCGCCGGCGCCACCGTCGTCTTCACCTCTCGCGATCCGAAGAAGGGCGAGCAGGCCGCCGTCGACATCCGCCGGCGCTCCGGCGCCGACGTCGCCCTCATGCCCCTGGACCTCGCCTCCTTCCCCTCCGTCCACGCCCTCGCCGACGGCTTCCTCCAGCGCTATGACGAGCTCCACGTCCTCATCAACAACGCCGGCCTCGTCCTCACCGAACGCACCGAGACTGACCAGGGCTTCGAGACCACCTTCGGCGTCAACCACCTCGGCCACTTCCTTCTGACCCAGCTCCTCTTCGACCGCATCAAGGCCAGCGCCCCCGCCCGCGTCATCAACGTCGCCTCCAACGCCCACCGCTTCGCCCGCGGCGGCCTCGACTTCGACGACCTCCAGCTCACCAAGAGCTACGGCGGCATGCAGGCCTACGGCCGCTCCAAGCTCGCCAACATCTACTTCACCCGTGAGCTCGCCCGCCGGCTCGCGGGCACCGGCGTCACCGTCAACGCCGTCCACCCCGGCGGCGTCGCCACCGGCTTCGCCCGCGACGGCGACGTCAGAGCGCCGTTCTCCTGGCTCTTTACCCTCGCCAAGCCCTTCCTCCGCTCACCTGAGAAGGGTGCCCAGACCTCCATCTTCCTCGCCTCCTCACCTGAGCTCGATGGCGTCACAGGCAAGTACTTCGCTAACTTCAAGGAGACGCAGCCCACCTCCATCGCCCAGGACGACGAAGCCGCCCGCCGCCTCTGGACCGCCAGCGAGGAGTTGATCGCCCAGACTGACGCCTAGGCTCGCTCTTCCACCGCTCGTATCAGCAGCAGCACGACTACCGCCCCCATCAACGCCACGACCGACGACCATACGTAAGGTGGCAGATCGTGCCGCAGGCTGACCTCCAGCGAGGTGGCGAGTAACCTGAACAGGAAACCGCCCAGCAGAGCGCCCAGCACACCTACCACTAGGCTCCCCGCAACGCCCATCGCCCGCCCCGTGATCTGTCCCGCCAGCCAGCCGGCGAACAGCGCGATCAGTAGAAACAGCACTAAAGACATAGGTTCCACAATCATCCTTAAGGGTAAGGGCCTCTCCTCGTTGAGCCGTACCCCCGCCATACAGATAAACATGTCGTTGGCTGTTCCTGTTACACGCATCGATATCAGCGTAGGCCCCGCCCGCCGCCTCTGGACCGCCGGCAAAGGGTTGGTGGCCCAAGCCGGCTCCTGATCCCGGCTTTACCCTCAAGAGCTTGATAAAGTACTCGCAGACAGTTAGTCTATAACGCGTCAACCAATATCTAGTAAGGAGGGATCCGTGAATAATCGACAGACCGCTCCCGAGAACGGTAGCCCAAAGAAGCTAAGCAGACGTAACCTGCTCGGCATAGGCGCCGCGGCCAGCGCGGCCGCCGTCGCCGGCCTCGCCGCGCCTTCACTCGTGGGCGTAGCTTCCGCGCAAGGAGTTGGTCGCCATATGACCCTGCGCGTCGAGAACGCCCACATTACTGCTAACGGTGGTCTGGGAGACCCTAGCGCCACCTTCTTCATCGCCATCGGCGAGATTACCCGGGTCGATGGCGAACCTGCTTCCGGCAATTTCTACTGTCGCGGTGTGGTTACGGACCCCGCCTCCTTGGGCTTGCCCCCGCTCGTTGATGACACTCCTGATCCGGGTGGCTTTGACTTCGTGGAGCAGAGATTTCGCATCACCGGCGTGGGCTCCATCATCGGCTCCGGCGATGAGAACGACGGCGAGGGAGAGCCCCTGGCGATCATCGGCGGCACCGGCCGGTTCACCGGCGCCCATGGCACTTATACCGGCGCCGGAGGTCCAGTAGAGCTTGGCGGCACAGGCATCATCGACTTTAACTTCAGGATACGCCGCGGCTAGCCGCTAGCCACCTCCGCCCCTAATTCGAAAAGGGGGAGGATGGAGTTCTGCCATCCTCCCCCCAATCGTGTCACCGTTGCGGCCCCTAATGGCGCCGCTCACGGATACTCGCCTGGCTCTAGGTCGTTACATTGTGCGATATCTTGTTCGCCTGCGATATCAACCCATCGACTGGTGAGTGCGTCGCCAGCTTCTTGATGATCTCCAGCTTCTCCGGCGTCAGCCCCT
>CAZYOV010000122.1:0-6808 GCA_964649215.1 uncultured Dehalococcoidia bacterium | reverse complement strand
CTCCTCGGCCTCGTGCGCGAGGGCGAGGGCATCGCCGCCGGCGTTCTGGAGAGCCTGGGCGTGAGTCTGGAGAAGCTGCGCGCGGAGGTCACGCGCATCCTCTCGCAGAGTATGCCTCAGGGGGCGTCTCAGGGAGGTCGCGCGTCCACCCGCACGCCGACTGTCGACCAGCTGGGGATCGACCTAACGGCCGCGGCGCGGGCCAGCAAGCTGGATCCAGTAATCGGCCGTGACAAAGAGATCGAACGCGTGGTGCAGATACTCTCTCGCCGCACCAAGAATAACCCTGTGCTTATTGGCGAGCCCGGCGTAGGCAAGACAGCCATCGTGGAGGCGCTGTCCCAGCGAGTGATCAAAGGCGAAGTGCCGGAGATGCTCCAGGGCAAGCGCATCGTGACCCTGGATATCGGCAGCTTGGTGGCCGGGACGAAGTACCGTGGTGAGTTCGAGGAGCGGCTGAAGAAGGTCATCGAGGAGCTGAAGGGCGCGGGCAACTGCATCCTGTTCATCGATGAGATGCACATGCTGGTGGGTGCCGGCGCCGCCGAAGGCGCGGTGGACGCCGCCAACATACTTAAGCCGTCGTTGGCCCGCGGCGAGCTTCAGTGCATCGGCGCCACCACTCTGGATGACTACCGGAAACACATCGAGAAGGACGCCGCCCTGGAGCGCCGACTCCAGCCAATCGTAGTGGAGGAGCCGACTACCGAGCAGACGATAGCCATCCTGCACGGGATCAGGGCCCGCTACGAGGAGCACCACCATCTCATTATCAGCGATGAGGCGCTGGAGGTGGCCGCTGAGCTAGCCTCTCGCTATGTGCCGGACCGGTTCCTCCCCGACAAGGCGATAGACCTGGTGGACGAAGCCGCATCGCGGGTGCGCATCAAGCGCTCCTACGCGCCGCCTTCGCTGCAGGAGGCGAGCAAGGGGCTGGAGAGCCTGCGGCATGAGAAGGAGGAGGCGATCGCTGCCCAGCAGTACGAGTTCGCCGCCCAGCTCCGTGACCGCGAGGTGCACCTCCAGGATAAGCTGGAGGGGATGCAGGCGGGCTGGAAGACGGAGAAAGAAGAGTCCAAGCCGATTGTGACGGAGGAGGATATCTGCGAGGTCGTGGCCATGTGGACCGGCATCCCAGTCACGCGCATCGCCTCTGAGGAGTCGCAGCGGCTGCTCCACATGGAGGACGCGCTGCACGAGAGGGTAGTGGGTCAGGACGAGGCGATCCACAATATCGCCAAGGCCGTGCGGCGCGCCCGCGCCGGGCTCAAGGACCCGCACCGCCCCATCGGCGTGTTCATGTTCCTGGGACCCACCGGCGTGGGCAAGACGTTCCTGGCCCGTATCCTTGCCGAGTTCATGTTCGGCAACGAAGAGGCGATGCTCAAGCTGGACATGTCAGAGTTCATGGAGAAGCACAACGTCTCCAGGCTCATCGGCGCCCCGCCGGGCTACGTGGGCTATGAGGACGCCGGCCAGCTTACCGACTTGGTTCGTCGCAAGTCCTATTGCCTCATCCTCTTGGACGAGATCGAGAAGGCTCACCCGGACGTGTACAACATGCTTCTCCAGATCTTCGACGACGGTCACCTGACCGACGCTAAGGGCCGGAAGGTGGACTTCCGCAATACGATCATCATCATGACCTCTAACGTCGGCTCAGACCTCATCCGTAAGGAGACGTCGTTGGGGTTCTCCACCAAGACGGCGGATGCCAAGGCGGACCAGGAATACGAGAAGATGAAGGAGAAGGTGCTCACGGCGATGAAGAACGTCTTCCGGCCGGAGTTCCTGAACCGCCTGGACGCCACGGTTGTGTTCCACGCTCTCTCTAGGGAACATATACGCCAGATCGTGGAGAACGAGATGAAGGCGGTCGAGAAGCAACTGCAGGCCAAGGACGTGACGCTGGAGATGACGGACGCCGCCAAGGACTGGATCGGCGAGAAGGGGTTCGACCCGATGTTCGGCGCGCGGCCTCTTCGTCGCGTCATTCAGAATGAGATCGAGGACCGTCTCTCCGAGGCGCTGCTGGAAGAGCGCTTCCACGCCGGCGACACGGTGAAGGTGGACGTCCAGAATGACGAGATCATCCTGATCACCGCCTCGGAGCCAGCGCTGGCCTAGACTCCGAAAACTACGAAAGGCCGGGGGTCGCCCAATTTGGGCGGCCCCTTTCATCTCTGCTAATGTGAACCCATTGGCGCGTCCCTCTCCGTCTGTCATAATGGCCGCGAGCCCATGACCACCGCCCGCAAGCCCCCGCGCACGGTCTTCGCCTGCCAGGAGTGCGGCTACGAAAACCCGAAATGGCTGGGCCGCTGCCCTGACTGCTCCTCCTGGAACAGCTTCGTCGAACGGACTGCCGACCAGAGGCCGGGCGTCGCCGCTCCTACGGCCCCTCCCCAGGAGCTCTCACGTCTGCCGCAGGAGGAGGAGCCGCGGCTCGCCTTCGGCCTGCCGGAGTTTGACCGCGTGTTGGGCGGGGGCGCCGTGCCCGGCTCGCTGGCTCTCATCGGCGGCGACCCCGGCATCGGCAAGTCCACTCTCCTGCTGCAGGTGGCCTCCCTGGCCGCCGGCAGCCGCACCGTCCTCTACCTGTCGGGCGAGGAGTCGGCCCGCCAGATCAAGCTGCGTGCCGCCCGCCTGGGCGTGGCGGGAGATGGGCTGTTCGTCATCACGGAGACGAACCTGGACGCCGCCCTGCGGGAGGCGGAATCGCTTTCGCCCGACCTGCTGATCGTCGACTCGATTCAGACGGTGTATACGGGGGCCGCCCCGCAGGCGCCGGGGAGTATCGCGCAACTCCGCCAGTGCACGATGGAGCTGATGCGCTGGGCCAAAGGGACGGGCGTGCCCACGTTCATCGTTGGGCACGTCACGAAGGGGGGCGAGATCGCCGGGCCGCGGCTGCTGGAGCACATCGTGGACGTCGTGCTTTACCTGGAGGGCGAGCGGTTCAGCAACTACCGGCTGCTGCGATCGGTGAAGAACCGTTTCGGTTCCATCGACGAGGTGGGCGTGTTCGAGATGACCGGCGAAGGGATGACCGGCGTGGATAACCCCTCGCAGGCGTTCATCGCGGAGCGTGCCAGCGGCGCCGTGGGCTCGGTGATCGTGCCGACGTTGGAGGGGAGCAGGCCGCTGCTGGTGGAGGTGCAGGCGCTGACCAGCCCCACCGCCATGCCAACGCCGCGGCGCACCGCCAACGGCCTGGACTTCAACCGGCTGCTCCTGATCGCCGCCGTTCTCACCCGGCGTGTGGGTCTCTCCCTCACCGGGCAAGACATTATCGCCTCTGTGGTAGGCGGTCTGCGCGTGCACGAACCAGCGACCGACCTGGGTCTGGCGCTGGCGATCGTCTCCAGTCATCGCGATAAGCCTGTGCCTGCGGACCTGGTGGCTCTGGGCGAGGTGGGCCTCTCAGGCGAGCTGCGCTCGCTGGCGCAGCTGGAGCGTCGGCTGCTGGAGGCGGAGCGGCTGGGCTTCCGGCGCTGCCTGCTGCCGCAGGTGGCACTGGCCCGCCCAGCCGGGCGCGGCGCGCGGCCCAAGACGAAGCTGGAACTGCTCCCCGCCGCCACCCTGAGGGAGGCGATCAAGCTGGGGTTGGGCTGATAGAGCCGATCAGGTGAGCTGTACGCGTCTTATCAGCGCCGTACGGAGAAGCTCAGGCCGTGTCCCTCCGGCGTCTCTTCGAGGTCAATGACCAGGTCGGACGCACACTCCTCGGTAGCAGGGGAAACGCAGAGGACATCACGTCCCTCGCATGTGAAGATTAGATCATCGGTTGTCAGGGTGTCGAACGCCAGCCCGAAGCCACCGGGTCTCTCCACCAGTCGATAGGTCATGCCGCGGGACTGTCTGTTGCTCTGGGCATCCCAGAGAAAAGCAGTTGCTTTCTCGGTGACTTCCAGCATGTGCATCCCTCATTTGCGCTGGTGGTGCCCTTGGGGAGGCGCCATCCTGTCCGCGGCTCCCAGACGGCCCCGGAGGGGCTCATCTTTGAGGTCATGAACTTTCTCCAGCAACCTGCTGTCGGTGCGCCAACTGTGCAGGACAGAGATGAACGCCTCCAGGTCTTTCGGGAGGCATTCATCGTTGAGGCCGTCGAGAAACCACTCATCGCCTTGGCCGATACGAGGGTCAAGGCCGACCGCTCGCACCACGTCTTCGTAATGGGTGCCGATGTGGTAGGCGGCTTTACGGATCTCCTGAGCGTAGGTGATCTTGGTAGCCAGAAAGCAGTTGGCGGCGTATTTGATGAACTCCGCGGTGACGGAGTCGGTAATGACGTAGGGCACACCGCGTCCCAGACGGGAGTGGTAGAGCTTGAGAAGCCGCTGCCGGGAGTAGACCGTATCGGCACCGATGACCACACGTGAGGGGTGCAGCGAGTCCTCCTCTAGACGGTGCGCCCGCAGGAATTCCGGGTTGGAGGCGAGATGGGTGTTCGGGAAACCTTCCTGGAGCTGACGGACGGTGCCCGGGGGCACGGTTGAGCGTATGACGAGGACGTGGTCGGCTGATAGGATGGGCGCTACCTGCGACACCGCGTCGTAGACGAAGCTGGGGTCGCACCGCCCGTCGGTCAGCGTAGGGGTTGGAACACAGACGAAGGACACGGGACAACGAGCCAGGGCGGACAAATCGGTGTGGCCTTTAGGAGGGTCGTATATCGCTATGTCTTCGAACAGAAGGGCGGTGGCCTGCCCTACGGTTCCGTAACCGATGATGCCGGTGGTAAGAGTGTTCTTCATGGAGCCTCCTCGCCTAGAGCGCCGATGAGACTGTCTGGCGCAGACTCGTTCAAGGCACCCCCCTGCGACCCTAGATGGGCTTAGCACCCGATTCTAGGGGAACTTATAAATCTTGTCAAGAGGCGGCGTTTTTTAATGTGCGAGGATATTAGCACAGTTTCAGGGTAGCAATCCTCGCTCCTCTCGTGGCGTTCAGACCCGGTGCGCCCGTTCGAGGTGCACTGGGGGGTCTAGAACTCGAGCTGGCGGTGGCGTAAGAGCACGCTCTGGAGGAGGCCCAGGGCGACGAACAGCATGATCAGGGAGCTGCCTCCCTGGCTCACGAACGGCAGGGGAATGCCGGTCACTGGAAGCAGCCTGATGTTGACCGCGATGTTGATGAACACTTGGAACAGGATCATGATGGCGATCCCTGTCGCCAGCAGCCGCCCGAACTGATCCCGTGCCAGGCTGGCCACCCGAATCGTCCGGAACAGCAGCGCCGCGAACAGCGTCAGCAGCACCAGGGCGCCAATGAGCCCCAGTTCCTCTCCCAACACGCTGAAGATGTAGTCCGTCGCCGGCGTTTGCAGGAAGTCGAGCTGCGTCTGGCTGCCGTTTGTCAGCCCCTTGCCGAAGACGCCGCCGGAGCCGACGCTGATCTCGCCCTGGAGGATGTTGAAGCCACCGCCGAGGGGATCAGAGTTGGGGTTGAAGAAAAGGGCGATACGATCCCGCTGATAGTCACCGAGTACGGCCAGGGCAGCGAACGGTACGGCGGCCAGGAGAAAGCCGGCCAGGATGAGCACATGCCGCAGCCGCGCTCCCGACATTATCACCATTCCCGCCCAGATAGCGCCGAAGATTATCGCCGTGCCCATGTCCGGCTCCGCCATGACCAGCGCCGCCGGCAGCGCCGCCACTGCCAACGAGGACAGGAAGGCCCGCACGCGTGTGATCTGACGCTGTCGGTCGGCCAGGAAGCGGGCGAGGGCGATGATCGTGACCAACTTGGCGACCTCTGAGGCCTGTATCTGCGTGCCGCCCACGGTTATCCAGCGACGCGAGCCGAAGGCGCTCTCGCCCAAGAACAACACCATCAGCAGTATTAGGATGGCCAGGGCGTACAGCGCCGGCGCCATCTGTCCGAAGACGCGGTAGTCCATCCAGGCGATGATCGCCATCATCGACAGCCCAAACGCCGCGAACATCGCCTGCTTGACAACGGGGTGGCTGAGCCCGGCGATGCCGTCCGGGTAGGCGGTGAGCGAGGCGCTGTAGATAAGTAGGCCGCCGTAGGCTACCAAGCCTCCGGCCAGCAACAGCAGCCCGTAGTCGAAGTGGCGGACGGCGTGGCGCTGCACTATTCGTCTGCCTCCGGCTTCTGTGCCAGCTGAGGCCCGTGGAAGTAGTAGTCTAGTATCCTGCTGCCCGCTGGGGCGGCGTCGCTGCCGCCGCTACCGCGTTGGAAGAACACCACCACGGCGACCTCAGGCTCATCGTAGGGAGCGAAGCCTACGAACCAGCCGTGAGTCTCCTGTGATCCTAGCCGCGCCGGGCCGAATTCCGCCGTCCCCGTCTTGCCGGCCACTTCGAGTCCCGGCACTCCCGCCATCTGGGCCACTCCCCTGGTTACGGATTCGCGCATCGCCTCTTTCACGATCTGGAGGTACTTCGGCTCCACCGGCACTATACCTCGCACGCTCTTCTCGAATCGCTGTAGAACGTTGCCGTGGCTGTCCTGCACCTCCCGCAGCAGGTGTGGCCTGAGTACCTTGCCGCCGTTGCCTATGGCTGAGACGGCGGTAATGATCTGCATTGGGGTAGCCGACAGATACCCCTGGCCGATGCCGAAGTTGTACGTATCGCCCAGGAACCAGGGGTCGCCGAAGGTTTCCTCCTTCCACTGCGCGTCCGGCACGAGACCAGCCGACTCAACGGGCAGGTCGATACCTGTGGGCGCGCCCAGGCCAAAGGCACGCGCGTACTTCGCGACGCGGGCCTCGCCCAGGCCGGGGAACCCCTCGTCCGCCTTGCCGCCGGCGAGGTAGTAGAAGTAGACGTTGGAGGAC
>CAZYOV010000121.1:0-6850 GCA_964649215.1 uncultured Dehalococcoidia bacterium | reverse complement strand
AGCATGCCGATCTGCTGCCTGCGCTCCACCACCGAGCGGAAGGCGATGACGCCCACGGCAGCGATACCCACGAACAGGCCGAGACCCATAAAGCTCTGCATGAGCCGGAAGAAGTTGCGGAACAGGGCCTGATCGTCATCGATGTCTTTCTTGATAGAGGAGGCCTGCGTGCCGCTCTGGGTGAGGGCAGACTCTATCCCGTCGGCCACGCGGACGGCGTTGCCGGGATCATCAATGCCGATGAAATACTGGGAGGAGGCAGCCTGGCCGAACACGGCCGTGAAAGTCTGTTCGGGCAGGAATACGCCAAAGAAAGAGACGCTGGAGCCGAGGCTGATGACGCCGATGATTGTGACCTCTCTGGATTTTCCGGAGACGGGGTCCCGCACCTCTAGGGTGACCGGATCGAACACGTCTTCGCCCTCGGAGATTCCGTCAAGCGAAAAGCTCGGGCCGAAGTTGGGGCCGAAGCCTCCCAGGACGAAGGCGTCGATCAGGGCGACGTCCTCACCGTTCCGTATCTCCTGCCACACGGCCTCGTCGCTATCGAAGCCCGCGGCGCGGGCCTCAAGGGCGATATCGCCACCGTCCACGAAGCCGGGGCTGACGCCGCGCACAGAGTAAAACTCGAAGTCGTCGTCTGGGTGCTCACGTATCTCGGAAAATGTGAAGCGGCCGGGCAGGCCGAGGCGGCCTATGGAACGAAACCGGCCGGTGTCCTCGAAGCCAGCGGAGGTCAAGGCTTCCACGAGGTCAGCGCCCAGGGGGTTGTTGGCGTTCTCTTCCACCAGGACGTCCCAGCCGCCGCGGGCCTCGTCGTTGAGGAACAGCCGGTTGAAGTTGACGTTCATGGTGGACATCATCACGAGGGCAAAGACGATAAGCGAGATCATAGCCATGGTCATGCCGGTGCGGAACTTATTGGCGAGGGGATAGGCGACAGCGGTCTTCATGGCCGGCAGGATTCGTCCGAAGCGAGCGCCGATGCGAGAGAGGAGAGTAAGCAAGATATCGGCGTTGTAGATGAGAACGAAGGTGGAGGCGGTGACCATGGAGATGCCGCTGAGAAAGAACATCTCAAAATCACCCTCCAGGGGCCCAAAAAGGAACTCCAGGCGGTTGCCGGCAGCAAAGCCCCAGAGGAGCAACAGCAGTAGACCCATCGCCGTAAATACAGGGCGCTCCGGCAGGCGGAAGAAGCGGAGGACGATAGCGGCTCCAAACAGGATCATCGAGGAGCCGAGGGCGAAGGGGAACATTGAGTCGTTCGCCATTCCGGTCAAGAGCAGCAGAGCGCCCAGGGCGATGGCGGCAAGTGCCGCAGCGAGGCTGCGCCAGCCCATTCGTCCGCCGGGCGGTTCGGGGATGTCACGGATGGCACGGACGATGTTGAGCTTGGATACGCGCCAGGAGGAGAAGGTGACGGTGACGAAGGTCAGCACCACGCCGAGGCTGTAAGAGATGACCACGCTGCGCAAGGTGACGTGCGGCTGGATGTTGAGATTGAACTCGGAGAAGATACGGGCCATTACTTGCGTGATGCCGAATGAGATGAGGACGCCCAGGGCAGCGCCGACGGCGGCGGCAGCCAGGTTGTAGGCCATGCCTTCCGAGAGGAATGCCTGGATGAGCTGGCCGCGCTTGGTGCCGATGGCACGGGTCATCCCCAACTCCGACTTCCGCTCAGCGGCGAGCATGACGAAGATCATAAGGATGAGAAGGATGCCGGCGGCGATTGAGAACAGGCCGAAGATAAGGAAGAAGGTAGCCATGAAGTTGCCTGCCTCCTCCGCCCCCTCAACGTTGTCCTTCTTGAAAGGCTCAATCTCAAGGTCCAGCCCCTCGTCCGCGATCACCCTCTCCACGCTGGCCACCACCGCATCCGACAGCTCTATGCCTCCCCGTACGTCGCCGCTGTTGGAGACGGCGATGGCGTCGACCTCTCCCTCGCGTACAAGGATTCGCCGAACCGTTTCCAGATGGGTCACCAAGCCATCGAAGCTGCCGAAATCGAACACGCCGGTGAGGAGGCGGTCCTCTACGACGTCTGCGACCCTGAACGGCACCGGCTGGTTCTGAACGAATACCTGGATCAGGTCGCCGGGCTGAATGTCCGCCTCGTCAGCCAGGGACTCGTTTACGTATACCTCATCCTCCGCCAGGGCGGCTATGTCGACGGCGTCGCCGCTGACGGACACGAAGTCCGGAAACGCAGCCAACTTCTCCGCATCAAGGCCCACGATGTTCGCCTCGGGCGAACTGAGGCCGGTGCCGGGGTTTATCACAGGCACAGCCTCAAACAAGATGGGCAGGACACCATCGATATTGGGGTCATTTACGAGCGCCGCTTCCAACTCCTCCGCCGCCGCTTCAGAAATGAAGCCACCGGAACCCAGATCAACGCCGTCGCCCCCCTGGCTGCGGGATAACACTACCTCGTCTATATGACCGAGCAGAGTCAGGGTCTGGTTGGTGATGCTGGCGTTAACGGTATCCCCCGTGGTGAAGGCGGCAGAGATGATGAGGGTGCTGAGCATTAGGCCGATCACGATGAGGGTGGTCTGGGCCATGCGTCGAGGGATGTTACGCAGGCCGATGAGGAACATTACGCGGTTGCGCAGGACGACGTAGCCGACGACCGCCAGGGAGACTCCCAGCAGCGCTAATAGCACCAGCATGATGCTGTTCATGGGGACGCCGAACAGGTTGTCCATGGCCGTCTCCTAGCCGGCCTCGGTCTGGACCGCCGGACCCCAGATCCCCGCCGCTCGATCGATGATGCGGTGATCGCTGATGATCTGGCCGTCCTGCATCTTGATGATGCGGCCCGTCCGCTCCGCCACCTCACGGGCGTGCGTGACGAGGACGAAGGTCTGATCGTGCTTCTCGTTGAGGTCGCAGAGGAGGTCCATGATCTCGTTGGCGTTGGTGCTGTCTAGGTCGCCGGTGGGCTCGTCGCCCCAGACGATTGCCGGGTCGTTGACCAACGCGCGGGCGATCGTCACGCGCTGTCGCTGGCCGCCGGAGAGCTCGCCCGGCTTGTGGGAGGCCCAATCGCGTAGGTGGACGGTATCGAGGGCGGCGAGGGCCTTCTCGCGGGCCTCGCGGGCGGAGGTGCCGGAGACCAGCAGGGGCAGCTCCACGTTTTCGATAGCCGAGAGCACCGGCAGCAGGTTGTAGAACTGGAAGACGAAGCCCATATGGCGGGCGCGGTACTCCGTCTTCTTGTTGTCCGATAGGGTATTGACATCGGCGCCGTCCACAAGGATGCGCCCCGAATCGATGACGTCAAGGCCGCTGAGGCAGTTGAGGAGGGTGGTCTTACCGCAGCCGGAGGGGCCCATGATGGCCACCATCTCCCCTCGTTTGATCGTGAGGCTGACGCCACGGAGCGCTTCGACCTTCACCTTGCCGGTGTCGTAGGTCTTGACGATATCGGTCGCCTGGATGATGGGATTACCGTCGGGGGACGGCGGCGCGGGTTCGTCCTCCGTGCGCGCATCTTTAATGGTCATGAGGGCTACTCCGGTGAACCTGTGCGACCTAGGTGGATTGTCGTCGCTGTCTCCCTTATTTTAGTGTGCGCTGAACTAGAGGGGAAGCAACCGTCCAAGGGGGGGCACCACGCGAGTAAGAGACCTCGCGGCCACACCCCTGCGCACGATCATCTTCATCGCTGCGCTCCTATTTACAATCCACAACCCATTACTTGACCGACAAGGCATCGGGAGCCAAGTCAGTCTGAATGATAATAAACTCATGGGTCTTCCCACCTCTGTTACTCACGTCAAATGTGATAGAGCCTGCCGTTACGGAGGCGCTATCTGCACTGACGAACCACTCTCCCAGTTCCACATTCACGGTCGCACCCTGGGAGTCGGCCTCGTCGATGACCTCGAAAGCTGTATACATTCCATTCTTGTAATGGCCCCGAAGGTTGCAGAAGAGCACGTACTTGCCGGGCGCGAGATCAAAGATGCCGCTAGCCGACTTGCCCGATCCCAGCTCGCTCTTCGCGATGCTGCCGTTGACCATTCCAGCTTGCGACTCGTCCACCTGGCCCCACCCGCAGGCCGCTAGTACCAAAGTCAGGGCCACGACCATCCCCAACAGCATCGTGACGGCGCCAACCGTCCGTCGGTGTCCGCTCGTCACGACCTTGGCCTCCCTTGTATGTTGGCCAGTTTCGCCCGTGCCGCCAAGAACCAACGTCGGTTTCTTCTCTTGCGTGCTCTCTCTTACGCTGTTCATGTTGTCCTCTCTCACCGGAATACGGGTATCGCCTGTTCGGTCATACCCATCGCTCCGTCCAAAATAGCCTCCGTTCGGGCATCGATATGCGCATTCAACCTTCCGTTTCACCGCGTTAGTCCAAGAGTCGTGCCTTCAGCCGGTGCGGCGGCGGCTGCTAATAGGAGTTGGAACATCCGCTGAAGCGGTGTCGGCGGGCTTGACGAAACCAATCTCATAGGCGAACGACGCAGCCTGAGTACGGTCTCGAAGATCAAGCTTGGAAAGGACGCGCTTCACGTGGGTCTTGACCGTGCCCTCGCTGATAACGAACGCCTCCGCGATCTCGGCGTTGGAGTGTCCTCGGGCTATAAGCGCGAGGACCTCCTTTTCTCTGCGTGTCAGGGCGGCGAGGCCTGTGAGCCCCTCAGCGGGCGCCGCCTGTGACTCCTCTACTGGAGCCCTCCAACCTCCCGCCGGACCGCCCGGGGTAGGCTCGATCTCGGTGGGTACCGTTGGTATATTTTTGGCCCGAGTTCCGAGCATCAGCCTTGCCCATGACGCGTGAAGAGCCGAAGCTATGTTGACGAGATGCACAGTGGCCAGAAACATGAGCAGACCAAATGGAACTAGCACGAGAGCTTCTAGGACGGTGTCGACCTGGGAGCCATGCGCCCCGAAGTGCAGGTCAGCGCTGGAAAGCGCGAACACCGCCGGTGCGCTGATGAAGACGCCCGTGATGACGCCCGCCGTAATGAGGCCAACGAACGCGGCGATGCCAATGGGGAACTGAGCGAAAAGGTAGACAATGCCGGTCCACGTAGTGGGGTCGATGAGGTACGTCCATACTTGGGACCGAGCGGATTGTCCGGCTTCAATCGCGGTCGGCGGACGTCGAAGCTCGATCTGAGCCACCTTTCGAACGACCCACGCCTCGGCGTCGCCAGCCCAACGGGATAGAAATAGGGTCGCGATCAGCAACACCGGGCCAACGATGGTCCAGATCATGGCCCCGCCGACCGACAGCGCGACGACAAGGCTGACGAAGTAGGTAATCCCCAGAGGGAACATTGCCAGTAGGTGGAGCGCTCGCAAGTAGGTGCGCGGTTCGACAATCGGCCCGAATACCTTCCGTAGCGGCGTCCCAAATGGACGGTAGATACGAGAAATCGCGTCGTTCGTGGCTTTCTCCTTCCGGTGGTGCCCTAAGCCTAGCGCTGAGCTTGCCGATAGGTCTAGCCTGCGACGCCTACCAGTGCCGGCGCGTCTCTCTAGAGGGGTATTTTGGCGTGATGGAGAGAATATTTTAGAAGGCGAGGCGCTTTGTCAGATCAAGGAGGTTTGCGGCGAGACGAAAGAGACGTCCAGAGAACTCACATCGCGGCCGAAGACGGCTCCGAACTCGCGCGCCAGGCGTGCGGCCACCTCCAGGAGCGGCGCCCCGGAGCCCACCCGCTTCATGGAGGTGACACCGTGATCGGCGATGCCGCAGGGCACGATACGCTCGAACCACGCTAAGTCGACGCTGACGTTGAGCGCGAGGCCGTGGCTGCTCACCCAGCCCCCCGCCGCTCCACCGGGCCGGCTCACGCGCACGCCGATGGCGGCGACCTTGTCGCGGCCGATCCAGACGCCCGTGAGGTTCTCATCCCTTTCGGCCTTTATGCTGTAGCCGGCGAGGGTGCGGATAATCGTCTCCTCCAGGCCGCGAACGTAGGCCTGAACGCCACGGGGACGGGCGCCCAGGCCGATGATCGGATAGGCGATAAGCTGGCCGGGACCGTGGAAGGTGATGTCGCCGCCGCGGTCTACCTCGAGCAAGGGGGCGCCGAGCGCCTCGGCGGGGACGAGGAGACGGTCGCCACACGTACGGCGGCCGGTGGTGTAGACAGGCGGGTGCTCCAGCAGAAGGAGCGTGTCTTCGATCTCGCCCGTGGCGCGGCGGACCGCCAGCTCGCGTTGCAGCGCCCAGGCCTCCTCGTAGTCGACCCGGCCCAGCCAGCAAGCCGTGCAGGGCGGATGGCGCTCGCTCATTCCAGGGCTGAGTCCGGGCCGTAGCCCTCCAATCGCTGGACGACGGAGCGAAGAAATTCGCCCGCTTGGGCGCCATCCAAGATGCGGTGGTCGAAGGAGAGGCAGAGGTTAACCATAGAGCGTATGGCTATGGCGTCGTTCTCCAGGACGACGGGTCGCTTGGTGATGACCTCCAGGGCGAGGATGGCGGCCTGACCCAGGTTGATGATGGGCATGCTGATGACGGAGCCGAACGAGCCGGTGTTATCCATGGTGAACGTGCCGCCTTGCACGTCCTGCAGTCGCAGCTTGCCTTGGCGGGCCCGCTGGGAGACGTCGTGTACGGCGCGGGCTAAGCCGGCTACGCTCAGGCGATCGGCGTCGTGAACGACGGGGACGAGGAGACCCTGGTCGGCGGCCACTGCGATGCCGATGTGGATCCGCTTCTTGAGGACGATCTTCTCCTCCGCCCAGGAGGCGTTGAGGGCCGGGCTCTCGCGCAGCCCCTGGGCGGCGGCGGCCACGACGAACGGAAGGTAGGTTAGGTCCACCCCCTCGCGTTCGCGGAACGCCTCTCTCTTCGCCTCTCGCAAGCGGACGAGGCCGG
>CAZYOV010000120.1:0-6999 GCA_964649215.1 uncultured Dehalococcoidia bacterium | reverse complement strand
CCTGGGCGCGAGACCTGGCTCACGGAGAAGTGGACCTGCCCGATACCGCCGGCCACTGCCATTGCCTTCCTTTATTGTCACCCGCACGCGCGAATCTAATCTAGACTTTTGTGTGCGCTAGCGGCATTATTTACCCGCTGTTCAGGGTTGTCAAGCGTTGAACAGGCCCCTTCCTACGTCGACGGTCCGCGGATGAGCGAGCGCTGAACTCGGCTGCCACCGTCTGCGACGCCATTCCCCGCTGCCCCGTTGACACCCGCCCTGACGCAGGCTCACAATCGCGGCGGCGGAGGCCTCACCGGCGATCCGGGCGACCCTTTAGTAACTTCTTTAGGGCCGACTCACTGATCCGGTACCCAGCCGATCCCCCGATCCAGATTGCCTTGATCTCGCCGCCCTTAATCAGCTGAAGGGTTTCTCGTTTCGACAGGCCCACGCGCCGGGCTACCTCTGCTGTTGAGTACCAGCTTTTTTTCATCCTCGCGCTCCCAAAAGCCTTTAGACGGGCCATTCCGCCTTCACTGTCGTCTCTACGCCTAACGACGGCCTACCGCGTCCGAACGTTGCCACGAAGTCCGAAACAGGCGCCCCGTTGACATCCGCCCCGCCCAGGCGCACAATCGCGGCGATGGGTAAGAAGACGGGGCACCGGGTGTGACGCTGGTTGTTACTGCCGCGACGGCTAACTTTGTCGCGCAGGTGTCGGACAAGCGGCTAACTCTTCCGGACGGCAGCCCATTTGACGACGAAGCGAACAAGGCGGTCGTACTCTCTTGTGAGGATGGAGATCTCGCCATAGCCTACACAGGGCTAGCGTACGTAGGCGAGCTCCAAGCCGATGGCCTGGGCAAGTTCCGAACCGATGACTGGCTGGTAGAAGTCTTAACAAAGAGGCGGGCTGGACGGATGCTCGCGAGTCGGGTGATTGCGATGCTCACCGAGGAAGCGACCAAGGAATTCGCCGAGATGCCAGTATCGCCCGAGAACAAGAGGGCCTCCTTCTACGTTGGAGGGTGGCCTAACGCAGCGGGCCTGGAACCTGCCCTCTGGCTGATATCGAACTTCGAGTTCTTGGCTGCCCCCATGCCGGTACTCCGGTGGAGGGGGTGGCATCGGGGTCGGTGCCTACCCGCCGCCAAAGACGCCTTTGGGGTGGCATTGGTTAGGCCTCGCAAGTGGACCCGTAAGACATGCCTCATCGTGGTCGGCGGCAGAGATACCGCCGTCGTTCACGCCGGGAAGCGGTTGAAGAAGCTCAAGGACTTCCTTGTAAAGGCCCCTGAGCCAATTGAAGTGACCAGGAGGCTCGTCAACTTCGTCCGACAGTGCGCCGACCACGAGGAGGAAGGGAAATACATCGGGCGCAACTGCGAGGCGGTGTTCATATCCAGAAGGCATCGGGCATTCTCCTACTACGGGGAGGAGAGTTCTACTCCTGTGGCATTCGGGCCGCACTTCGTCGGTCCCGGCGCCACCTTCAAGGACATTGTCGTGAGAGAGGCTACCGGGGAGGAGGACAACGATGACTAAGGTGGCCATCTCCGCCAGGGCTAGGCCCCGTTGACACCCGCACCGCCCAGGCGCACAATCGCGGCGGCGGGCAGTGAGGGACGGAAGGTCAGGCCCGCCCAGGCGGAGCCTTGTCTGGTTGTGGCCCAGACGAGGTCGGTGACGTCGGGACGGAGTTGCCAGCTATTTCGGCGCGCTCAAGTACGTACGCGGGTAAGTCTTCTCTTGCGTCATCGGCCAAAAAGAGCGCTTGCCAGGGCTCGTCCGCCACCTGAAGGAAGGGCTCTAGATGGCGTGTTCGTGTCTGCTGGGACATGGCTGGACCCATCCTACACCCCTTCCCACGCCCGTCAACCCGCCGGTAGATTCAACCCTCCCAAAAAGTCTGGGGCTTTTCTAAGCGGCGAAGCGACCAAGCGCTGGAGCCTAAGGGATAGCGCCAGTCTTTTCGAGCCACAGGAGCGCCCACCGCCCAATCGAGATGTCCGGTCTAGGCGCCTCGCGCCCCGTTGACATCCGCCCTCCCCAGGCGCACAATCGCGGCGGTGGGCAGTTGAGGTTGTCTCCCGGCGCAGCGCGCCTAGCTAGCCAGTCAAGATGAGGACGGCAAAGCCAAGAGCCACTGGGATCGCGATTGGAGCCATGACCAGCACCTGGCCGACGAATGCCTGCCCGCTTTCGCACGCGGGCTCGGGCACTGAGCTTGCTTCCCTTTTGCCCTCGTAGGCTCGCCTGACGACCTGCCAGCCGCAGCGAGAGCAGCAGTCCACGGCAAGTACCCGATCGCCTACGCGCCTGTCAGAGTGCTGGAAGCGGTGGCCCGAGAGCTTACAAGCTAGTCGGTTGATGGAACTGATGAAACGGATAGATCGCATGATAGACTCCTCTAGAACCTGCCTGGGAGTGAACCGAAACCCCGAAACGGCTCGTCTCGTGGTTCCCAGCGACCAAACTTCAGGACGGATTGCACTTCCTGAAGGATATCCTCGATCTCCCTTTCCGGCTTCCCTTTCCAGCTCATCACAGCTTTTCGGCCTCTCCGGAGTTCTTTTCGACGGGACCTGTTCATGGAACAGTTCCTCCCTTCCATCGATCTGCCTGCTAGTTCCATCCTGTCAGGTGCGGGTGAACAGGACGGTTGACAGACAAGAGGGGAAGGTTAAGGTACGGTAAATGGAGGAGCAGTGGGCTCACCCTGAGGCGCGAGGCCCAGGTAGCGCAGTCCGTTGACACCCGTCGCGCCCAGCCGCACAATCGCGGCGGCGGACTAAACTGACACTGTAGCGAGGACGTAGAAGAGAACGAACGCAAGCAGCAGGGCGACGCCCATTACGGCGGCTATCGTTAGGCCAGAACCTCCGCCCCGCAATTCCGAAAAGGTCTTACATCGGGGACACCAGATCCGGCAGCTGGGAAACAACGTTGCCTTGAAATCGCAGGAGGGGCAATAGAGGGTCGGCGGGCCTGGTTCGGAGTCAGCGCGCCCCCGCAAGTGACGAGCATCGGCGTCCGCCTCTTGTGCGGGAGATCGTCCTACGAGCCCTGGCAGGGTGCCTACGCCAGCAGCCATGCCGGCGAAACCCACACCTTGATATGATTCTCTGTCACCTCCCGGGTTCTCGCCGGAACCGGGCCTACCATGAGCGGACATTACTGCCTCCTGTTGTTCGTTGTGTCCCATTCCCTCCACTATGCTTATCGCGCAGTCACCCTTAATTCGCCGGATGGGTTATGCGGCGAAGGTTAGGGCTGAGTCAAGAATTTAGAGCATATGACGGTGCAGGCAGCCCCCGTTGACACTCGCCCCGCCCAGGCGCACAATCGCGGCGGGCGGGCAGTGAGGTCGCCTAGAAAATCGGGCTTGGAAACCCCTTTTCAGTGGCGGCAGTTGCCCGCCTTTCCGCTCTTTGACGTCTTCCCCCTTCGGCGCTATGCTTCCCCTGCTAGGAGGGTCCGGAAAGGTATATCGAGATGATCCCTCGCCTTCGAGAGATTAGGCTGTTCCGCTTCGCCTACGCTGGAGTCGTCGTCGCCCGCATTCTTCTCGGCTATAAGCTTCTCTCCCTGAAAAGGAAGGGGCTGCCTGAGGACGTTTACCTCCAGCGCCTCAGCGCTCATCACCTGCGCAGCGCTCGGTGGATCTACAGCGGCGTACTGCGGCTACGGGGGTTAATGATAAAGATCGGTCAGACTTTGGGGAGTCGTCCGGACATCATGCCTGCAGAGTATGTGAGGGTCCTGTCCCGCCTCCAGGACCGGGTGCCGCCTCGCCCCTTCCGCCAGATGCGGCCTCATATCGAGCGCGAGCTGGGGACGCGGCTAGAGGACGTCTTTGCCGAATTCGATACCGAACCCGTCGCTGCTGCCTCGCTGGCCCAGGTCTATCAGGCTCGCCTCAAGGACGGACGTCGCGTGGCCGTCAAGGTCATCTACCCGGACATGGCGCGGTTGGTGGACACCGATCTGGGGATACTGAGGGCCCTTATGTGGCTGGAGACCCGCTTCTTCCCTTACCCGCTGGAACCGGTCTATCGGGAGTTGGCGGCCAACATTCCCCACGAGGTAGACATGATCCACGAGGGCCAGAACATGGCGGACATCGCCTCTCTACTGTCTCATCGCCCGGAAGTCGTGATCCCAGGCGTGATCTGGGAACATACACGGACAAGAGTGCTGACGATGGAGTACATTGATGGCATAAAAATTACGGACTTGCCCCGCGTTGCCGCAGCCGGCATCGATATCAGCAAGCTGTTCCAGTTGGTGGCGGATGTCTATTTCGAGCAGATGCTGAGGCATGGCCACTTCCAGGCCGACCCCCACCCAGGGAATCTGTTCGCCCTGCCCGGAAACCGGCTGGCCATATTGGACTTTGGGCTCGCGAAGCGATTTACCCCTGAGTTCCGGGCGGCGTTCAAGACTATGACCAGATCCATCTACAACGGTGATAACGACGGCGTGGTGGGGGCGCTGAAGGCTGCAGGCTACATGTTCAAGCAGGAGGGAGACGACGGCTTCTTGGCTATAGGGGAACTCGTCCGAGCCGCTACGGATCCCAGCACATACAGGAACGTGGAGAACTCCAATGCCGTCTTCGATACCTGGGCCAGGGCCGCGAAGCAAAATCCGGTGGTGGAGATGCCCGGAGAGATCATCTTGGCCATGCGGGTTTTCGGCCTGGTGATGGGTCTCGCTGCCACCGCCAAGGTGGACGTTGATATCGGTCAGACGGCGCTTAAGTATGCCGAGGAACCGCAACCGGCGTGAGGGCACGAGTTGCAATTTGATCGATTCATTGCCGGATGCCGTAGTGTAAGATAGACCGCCATGGAACCGCGCATCCAGTACGCCCAGATGGAGATCATACCCGCCATCGATATCCGAGGCGGCCGTTGCGTGGGGCTGGTCCAGGGCGATTACGACCGCGAGACCGTCTTCGCCGACGACCCTACAGACACCGCGCGCCGCTGGACGGACGCGGGCGCCAGGCGGCTGCATGTCGTGGACCTGGACGGCGCGCGTGAGGGCCGCCCGGTGAACTCGGCTTCTGTGGAGCGCATCGTCGCAGCGGTGGACATCCCCGTACAGGTGGGAGGCGGCCTGCGCGACATCGAGACCATCCGTCGCTACCTGGATGTCGGGGTGGAGCGGGCGGTGTTGGGAACTGCCGCTGTCAAGGACCGGGCGCTGCTTAGCAGCGCCCTCGCCAGCTTCCCCGGACGCATCATTGTCGGCGTCGACGCCCGCGATGGGATCGCGGTCCTGGATGCCTGGCGCGATACATCCGGGATCAGGGCTCCGGACCTCGTGCGGCAGCTTGCTGAGATAGGGGTGCCACGTGTGATCTATACCGATACGCTCCGTGATGGCACCCTCACCGAACCCAACTTTGCGTCTCTGGAAGCGCTCCTCTCACAGCCCCGGCACTCAGGCCCGGGCGTTCAGATAATATACTCTGGGGGCGTGTCCTGCATCGACCACCTGCGCCGCGTGGCCGCGACCGGCGCGGAGGGTGCGATCGTGGGCCGGGGGCTGTATACGGGTGACATCGACCTGGCGGAGGCGCTGGCCGCGATTCAAGCTTAAATCTACACTTTGAGTAGGCCGGTTCCGAAGTCATAGGGCCGGGCCGCTGGCGGTCTGTACGTGGGGAAGCTCAGGCGCCTTAACGCCCCCCCTTTGACACCCGCCCCGCCCGAGCGCACAATCGCGGCGGCGGGCAGTGAGGTTGCCCAGGGAACCTTTCCCAGCTGGGCGATGTTCTACGAGTGGCGCTCACTGAGTCTCATCGCCGCACCCCCGTGGCAATCACTCAGGCTCGGGAGCGCCTTTGCGTTCTGCTGTTAGGCCGGGCACGAGGGGGACATTGTAGAGAAAGGCCAGGCTGGAGACGGCCGCACCCTCCCTTTGGGCGATTGGAGTCTCGCGTCTTCAGTCTGGCCAGAACCTGGGACGCGGACCCTCGGCGTTACGTCTGCCGCAAGGGGGGAACCGAGAACAGACTGGAGTGCCGCACCCCCAAGTCGTATCGCAAATTGTAGAGGCCAGTCGGCTGCCTTGTCTACGGGGTAGTACACCCCTTTTTCTTCACCGTTGACACCCGCCCAGCCCAGGCGCACAAACGCGGCGGGTCAGTCAGGCGAGGATAGTAACCAGCTCCTCGTAGACTTCCCGGTTGTAGACAAGACCGCTATGGGTACCATGGACCTCGACGTTGCGCGCCCCGGCGATCAGGCATGCCGAGGCCGGGACTATGGGGTCGTCAGAACTGTAGATGGACACGACTTTTGTCTGTGCGCTCAGGGGTCGGCGAAAGTCCTCAGGGAAGGGGCAGCCGCAAGCCGGCACGTTGCAGTCTGGATCTAGAAGGTGGCGAGCCCGAGCGCTGGCGGCCAATAGGACGCGTGCAGGAGTGAGCCCGGCATCGATCTCAAATCGCGACTGTAATGGTTCGGGAGGGACCCCGATCGGTGATCCAAGCAGGATCAGGTGGGAAGCCTCATCCTGCAGGCGCGCAGCAATCGCTCTGGCGAGGAATCCCCCTCTGCTGTGACCGATCAATGCAACCCTTTCGGTCTCCTGCGTCATCCTCCGTCGGAGTACGGTCTCGACCGTACGGCAGAGACGCTCGGGGCAGCCAGCGTTAATAATCAACGTCGAGGGCACCACCTTATGGCCCTGGCGACGGAGCCAGCTGCGCATCGGGTAGACGTACAGGTCACCGGCAAAAAGCGCGGGGAGCACGAGCACCGAACGGCCAGTGCCTTGAGAGACTCCAGCCGCGTGGTAGATAGGAGAGATAACCAGCTGAGCTAGCTCGGCTAATGCTAACGGCTCAAGCAGCGGTGATGGTCGGCTATCTTGTGACATCGCTCTAGCTCAGGGTCAGATTGTACCAGTTCGTCGCCGAGACGCCCGCCGTTGACACCCGCCCCGCCCAGGCGCACAATCGCGGCGGCGGACAGGGGGATCGCCTATCTAGGCAGTTTC
>CAZYOV010000119.1:0-7016 GCA_964649215.1 uncultured Dehalococcoidia bacterium | reverse complement strand
CCAGCGCAGCGACGGCTTCATGGGGCTGGACACCGTCACCCGCCGCAACCTGGAGCTGTTCGCCTCGCTACGACCGGACACGCCCCGATCCTCGCTTCTCGTCGTCATTGATCACACGCGCACGGCGATGGGGGCGCGCCTGCTGCGGCGCTGGCTGGGGCAGCCTCTGCTGGATGCGGGGGAGATCGGCCGCCGCCAGGACGGGGTGCAGCTCTTCTTCGACTCCGCCGTGCGGCGAGGCCGCGTCTCGAGCATTCTGGCCAAGCTGCCGGACCTGGAGCGCATCGTCGCCCGCGTGGGGGCGGGCTCCGCGACGGCACGCGACCTGGTGGCGCTGCGCGCCGGCCTGGAGCTGGTGCCGGACCTCCAGCGGGCGCTGGACGACGACCTGGTGTCGGCGGACGGTAGGCGGCGCGTCCACGAGGAGCTGGTCGACGGCCTTCATCCCTGTCGCGACACCGTCGAGCTCATCGCCCAGGCGATCGCGGACGAGCCGGCCGCGGACGCCGTCATCCGGCCCGGCTTCTCGGAGGAGTTGGACACGCTGCGGGGCAGCGCCCGTGACGCCCGCCAGTACCTGGCCGACCTGGAGCGGCGTGAGCGGGAGCGCACTGGCGTCAAGTCACTGAAGGTGGGCTACAACAAGGTGTTCGGCTACTACATCGAGGTGTCCAAGTCAAACCTGAAGGCGGTGCCGACTGACTACCAGCGACGCCAGACGTTGGTGGGCGGTGAACGGTACACCACCACCGACCTCCAGGAGCACGAGTTTCGCATCCTCCATGCACGAGAGCGGCAGGAGGAACTGGAGGATACGCTGTTCCGCCAGGTATGCACGCAGGTCGCGGCCAACGGCGCCCGCATTCGCGATACCGCCGCCGCCGTGGCGTTGGTGGATGTCTTTTGCAGCTTCGGTGAGGCCGCGGTGCACAGCCGCTACGTCCGCCCGACGGTGGACGACAGCGACGCCATCGCCATCCGCGACGGGCGTCACCCGGTGGTGGAGAGCTTTCTGTCGGGGTCCGCCTCCGGCGGATTCGTGCCCAACGACACGTATATGGCCGGCGGCGATGCCCAGATTATCGTCCTCACGGGGCCTAACATGGCGGGGAAGTCAACGTACCTGCGGCAGGCAGCCCTGATCGTCCTGCTGGCGCAGATCGGGTCGTTCGTGCCGGCGGCGGAGGCCCGCATCGGGGTCGTCGATCGCGTCTTCAGCCGTGTTGGCGCGACGGACGACATCGCCGCAGGGCACTCGACGTTCATGGTGGAGATGCTGGAGACGGCGGCGATCCTGCACAGCGCGACGCCCAGGTCGCTGCTGCTGTTCGACGAGATCGGCCGCGGCACCAGCACCTACGACGGGATGGCGATCGCGCGGGCTGTGGTGGAGTTTCTGCACAACCGGCCGGAGCTGGCGGCGAGGACGCTGTTCGCGACGCACTACCACGAGCTGGTGGAGCTGGAGGCCGTCCTGCCCCGCGTGCGCAACTATAACGTGGCTGTGACGGAGCAGGGCGGGGAGGTCGTCTTCCTGCACCGCATCCTGCCGGGCGGCGCCGACCGCTCCTACGGGGTGTACGTGGCGCAGCTGGCGGGCTTGCCGAAGCCGGTCGTGCTGCGGGCCCAGGAACTGCTGGAGGAGCTGGAGGCCTCTTCGGGGGGCGCATCCAGACCTGCCAAGGGGCGGCGTGAGGAGTCCCCGCAGCTGCCGCTGTTCGCCGCCAATAGCGCCCTCCTGCGGGAGCTGGCGGAGGTCGACGCCGATTCGCTGACGCCGCTGCAGGCGCTGACGCGGCTGTACGAGCTGGCGGAGCGGGCGCGGGCGAGCGGGGTGTAAGCGGGTTGTCCCATGCTACAATCGCCGCCGGGAGCACCCGTTGACGATCCGCGTCCTCTCGCCTGAAACCGCCGCCAAGATCGCCGCCGGCGAGGTGGTGGAGCGGCCCGCCTCCGTCGTCAAGGAGCTGGTGGAGAACGCCCTGGACGCGAACGCTACCGCCATCGCGGTTGAGGTCAATGGTGGTGGCCAGGAGCTGATCCGCGTGACGGACGACGGCTGCGGCTTGGCCTCCGAGGAGCTGGAGCTGGCGTTCGCCCGGCACGCAACCAGCAAGCTCACCGGCGACGACCTTCTGAGCGTCACGACGCTGGGATTCCGCGGCGAGGCGCTGCCGGCCATCGCCGCCGTGGCCGAGGTGGAGATGGCGTCGCGGCCACCGGACGCGCAGGCCGCCGCCTATGTGCGCTTGGATGGGGGAGCGGTCGTGGAGCGCGGCGAGCGAGGGGCTCCCGCCGGCACGAGTGTCAGCGTTAGCCGGCTGTTCGCCAGACAGCCGGCACGCCGCAAGTTCCTGCGCTCTCCGTCAACGGAGGCGAACCATATAGCGTCCGTGGTCAGCCACTACGCGCTCGCTTACCCGACGGTGCGGTTGGCGCTCACTTTGGATGGACGGCAGGCGCTGCTGACGGACGGCAACGGGGAGCTGAGAGACGCGATCGCGGCCGTCTACGGCGCCGATGTCGCGGCGGCGATGCTCCTCCTCCGGCCCGGCGATGGGCCGGTAGCCGTCGATGGCCTGGCGGCGGCGCCGCAGGTGAGTCGCGCCGGCCGCGGCTACGTGAGCCTGTTCGTAAACGGGCGCTGGATCCAGAGCCGGCGCCTGGCCTACGCGGTAGAGGAGGCGTACCGGGGGTTGCTGATGGTGGGCCGCTACCCGATCGCCGTGCTTCACCTGCGCTTGCCGTTGGAGGAGGTGGACGTAAACGTGCACCCGACGAAGGCGGAGGTGCGCTTCCGCGACGAGTCGGCGGTGTTCGGGGCGGTGCAGCGGGCGGTGCGGGCCGCTCTACTGGAGACGGCGCCGGTAGCGGTGGCGACGGCGGCCCCGACAGCGCCGACAGCGCCGACAGCGCCGTTCGATCTTTCCCCTCAGCCATCGTCGCCTCCTCTGTGGGAGCACGCCCGCGCCCTGGAGCGACGACAGGTGGAGGCGGGGCCCGGCGAGCCGCTGGCGGCGACCGGCCTTTCGACGCCGGCCGAGACGCTGCCCGCGCTGCGGGTCATCGGTCAGTTTGGCGGCACCTACGTCATCGCTGAGGGTCCCGATGGGATGTACCTCATCGACCAGCACGCGGCCCACGAGCGCGTCCTCTACGAGCGCTTCTGCCGTCAGCGGTTGGAGCGGGCGCCGGAGGTGCAGGCGCTGCTGGAGCCGTTGGCGCTGGAGCTATCGTCGCCGCGGCGGGCGCTGCTGGCCGAGCAGGAGGAGCTGCTGCGGGAGCACGGCTTCGCCGCCGAGCCGTTTGGCGATGAGGCTTACCTGCTGCGGGCGCTGCCCGCCTCGCTGGCTGGATCAGATCCGCGGCAGGCGGTCGCGTCGTTTCTGGACCTGATGCTGGAGGAGGGCGAAGGGGATCGTCGCGACCGGGTAGCGATGTCGCTGGCCTGCCACGGCGCGATCCGTGCCGGCAAGACGCTGAGCCAGGAGGAGATGAGAGAGCTGGTGACTCAGCTTGAGGGTTCGGAGGCGCCGAACACCTGCCCTCACGGGCGGCCGACGATGATCCACATGAGCGCGGAGCTGCTGGCGCGGCAGTTCGGCCGGCGCTAGGCCTCCCCCCGTGCCTGCCGCCAGCGCAGCAGCTTGGCCAGGGCGTTAGCGGCGCGGGGGATGGAGGGAAATGTGGGGAAGTCGGCTTGCCAGCAGAGATCCTGGAACGCCAGTGACTGCTCCATCGACTCCACGTTCAGGGGAGGTCTCAGCACCACTATCACGGGCACGTCGCAGGCCTGCCGCGCCTCCACCAGCGCCTCGACCGCCTTCTCGCGGTAGGTCTCCGGGTCGAACCAGCGGGCGGAGCGGCGCCAGCCGCCGAAGCTGAAGCTGATGTGGAACATCACGGCGTGGATGTTCTCCGCTGAGCCCACGATCCGTACCGTGTCGCGCAGCTTGGAGGGGTCGAAGATGGCGATCGTGTCAACCGGGTTGCGCACGCTGGTGCCGGCGGCGGGCGTGAACTCGCTCAGCTCTCGTTGTGTCGCCTGCGGCAGGGTGGGGCAGCTCAGGCCCGCCTCGTCAAGCTCGTCGGCGGCGAAGACGCTGAAGCCACCACCGCCGCCGACCACGGCTACGCCGGGGCCGGCGAGGGCGCCCGCCCAGCGGAACGCCACCGCCAGGTCTACCATCTCTTCCACACTATCGGCGCGCACGGCGCCCACCTGACGAAGCAGGGCATCGAACACGTCCATCGAGCCTGCCAGCGCGCCGGTGTGCGAGTGCACGGCCCGCGTGCCCGCGTCCGTGCGGCCGCCCTTGAGGACGATGACGGGCTTTGCAGCGGCGGCACGGCGCATCGCCTGGAAGAAGAGTCGACCGTCGTTGACGCCTTCGATGTAGGCGCAGATGATCTCGCTCTCAGGGTCGTCCGCCAGGTACTCCAGCAGCTCGCTCTCGTCGATGTCAGCGGCGTTGCCGTAGCTCACGACCTTGGAGTAGCGGACGCCCCGCGGCGCGGAGTTGAACACCATGTCGGCGGCGTTGCCGCCGCTCTGGGAGATGAAGGCGACCGGGCCCGGCTCCTTAGGGAAGCCCGGCATGAAGGAGAGTCGGCTGGCGGGGGCGTAGAGCCCCATGCAGTTGGGGCCGAGGACGCGTATCCCGGCATCGACGGCCCGCCGCACGACCTGCGCCTCCAGCTCCGCCAGCTCCTCCTCGCCGGTCTCGCTGAAGCCGGCGGTGAAGAAGTGGATCGACTTCACCCCCTTGGCGATACAGTCGTCGACCAGCGACGGGACGGCGCGCGCGGGCACGCTGGAGATGACGTGATCGATTGGACCTTCGATGGCGAGGAGGCTGGGGTAGCACTTGAGCCCCTCGATCTCCTCGTGGTGGGGGTTCACGGGGTAGGTGGCGGCGAGCCCCATCTCCTGGAGGGAGATGACGAAGCCTGAACCCATGCCGCCGAAGCCGGGCTGGGGCGGAGAGGCGCCGGCGACAGCCACGGAGCGGGGGTGGAAGATGAAGTCGAGAGCCTGCCCCGAGCCTGTCGAGGGGGCGGGCGGCTGGGTTTTCGCCTGCTGTTCCGTCGCCAAGGCGGCTCCTCACAAAGAGCGAGGGCCGTTTCTTTGGCCCTCGCCCGCCACATTAACGTGCGCGTTAACTTCGGGTCGATTGTAGCAGGCGCGGCAGCGGGCGGTCAACGAGAGGGGTTATTCAGGGAGGCGCTGGCTGCGGTAGCGCCCTAGTCTATCTCCAGCTCGCGCTTAACCTCGCGGGTGGCCTCCACTATCACGCGCAGCTTCGCCTCGGCCTCCTCCACGGTGCGGGTCTTCAGGCCGCAGTCGGGGTCGATGAAGAGGCGCTCCGGGGGCAGCACCTCCAGCCCTTTCTTGATGCCGGCCTTCACCTGCTCCCGGGTCTCGAGGACGTGATTGTGAACGTCCACCACGCCCATGGCAAGCTCCTGCCGGAACTCGCTGTTGTGCTCGCGGATCATCTCCAGCAGGGCGTAGTCGCTGTTGGCCATCTCCAGGTCGATCTGGTCGACTGGCAGCTTGGCGATGTGGTCGAAGACGCGGGCGAAGTCGCCGTAGCACACGTGGGTGATCGTCTTTGCCCCCAGCCCCTGGGTGACGATGGCCAGCGCTTCCAATACTAGGTCCATCTCCTCCGGGCGGGTGGAGGCGGCGGGCTCGTCCACCTGGACGAACTTGGCGCCCGCCTTCACCAGCTCCTCGGCCTCACGGCGCACCACCTGCGCCATGGCGAGGACGGCCTCGCGGCGCGAGTTGTAGTGCTCGTCGAAGGACCACTCGACGATGGTGTAGGGGCCGGTGAGCATCCCCTTGACGGGTTTGTCTGTAAGGCTCTGGGCGTAGCGCCACATGTCGATGGTCATCGGGCCCTGCCAGCGCAGCTCGCCGGTGATGATCGGCTTGCGGTAGTAGCGGTTGCCGTAGGAGCGCACGAGGCCGCCGATGGCCATGCTCTCCGTCAGCCGCTCCCCAAAGTAGGTCACCATGTCGCCCCGCTCCATCTCGCCGTGCACCAGGATGTCCAGCCCAACGTCCTCCTGCATGCGGATGCACTCGGCCGTGGCCTGGCGGGTGAGCTTGTCGAGCTCAGCGGCGTCGATGCGGCCGGAGGCGAAGGCGGTGCGCGCCTTCGCCAGGTAGCCCGGCTTGGGGAGGCTTCCTACCGCAGTGGTTAGCAGCCCTGACATTTCGTCTCCATTCTATACCACGACCGCTTCGGCGTGGCGGACGCCCTCCACCAGCCGCTTCAGCTTCTCGAAGGCGACCTCTCGCGGCAGGTACTCCAGGCCGCAGGAGGGGTTCACGTACAACCGCTCGGCGGGGACGAACTCGCTGACCCGCTGTATCTGCTCCGCGATCTCCTCCACCGGCTCCATCCTCGTGTTGCGGGCGTCGATAATGCCGAAGCCCAGCACCTTGCTGAACGCGACGCGCTTGAGCGCCTCCCAGTTGCCAGGGCCCCAGACGAAGTCGAGGCCGATGACGTCGACAGGGAGGTCCAAAAGCAGGGGCAGGATACCGTCGGCGTCTCCGAACCAGGTGTAGAGGGCGGTTTCGGTATCGATGCCGTCCAGCATTTTGGTTATCGCCTCTTGGAGCAGAGGGCCGTCCTCCTTATGCCGGACGATGGCCGGCTCGTTCACCTGGATGACGGACGCTCCGGCCGCTGCCAGGGCCTTCGCCTCCTGGCGGAGCGCCTCCGCGAGGTCCAGTACCAGCCGCCGCCGGTCACCGTAGTGTGAATCGGTGGAGAGGGCAGCGAGCGTGTAGGGTCCGGTGATCAGCGCCTTCACCGGCTTTGTACTGTGGTCAGCCGCGAACTCGTAGTCGCGGACCAGGATCGGCTGTCGCCAGCGCACGGGCGCGGTGACGTTGGGCTGGCGGTAGTAGGTGTTGGTATCGAAGTAGCGGATCAGGCCCGTGATCTCGAACCCTTGGAGCCGCTGAGCGATGTAGGTCTGGTCGTCATCCCAGCGGA
>CAZYOV010000118.1:0-7073 GCA_964649215.1 uncultured Dehalococcoidia bacterium | reverse complement strand
ACACGATCGGAGTTGAGGCCGCCCTACGCGTCAAGGACAAGGTTGCCGATACGACCATCACCATCCTTACCCTGGGCCCAGACACCTTTCGTGACACGATAAAGCACTGTCTGGCTATGGGCGCCGACGAGGGTGTCCACATCAACGATCCGGCCTTAAACGAGGCCGATCACTGGGCTACGGCCGAGATACTGGCCGCTGCCATCAAGAAGATCGAGCCCGTGGACCTCATTATCTGCGGCCGCCAGGCGGTCGACTGGGACATGGGGGTCGTCGGCTCCACCCTGGCTGAACTCATGGGCTTCCCGGTCATCACCATCGCCAAGGAGGTCCAGATGGAGGGAGGCAAGGTGACGGCTGAGCGCGTTCTTTTGGACGGCTTCGAGACGGTGGAGGCGCCCACGCCCTGTGTCGTGACCGTATCCAACGAGCTGGGCGAGCCGCGGTATCCGCAGCTCCGTCAGATCATGCAGGCCGCCCGCAAGGAAGTGGTCACGATGACCGGCTCCGACCTGGGCATCGACGGGGCGAAGAACCGCACCAACCTGGAGGCGCTGTTCGTCCCCGAGACGGCTGTGGAAACGGAGTTCATCGAGGCGGACAGCGCCAAGGAAGCGGGCGAACAGCTGGCCGTCCGGCTGCGGGAAGCGAAGCTGATCTAAGGGCCGTGGCAAGGGACAAGAGGCCCAACCTGTAGGAGGGACTATGCCAAGCGGAGTACTCGTGTTTGGGGAGGCGGCGGGTGACGGCGGCAGTCTGGCCCCGATTACCGGAGAGCTGCTGGGTGCGGCTAAGAGCCTTAGCGGGCCTGTGACGTGCGTCCTACTGGGCGCCGGCGTGGAGGGTCTGGCCAAGGAGTGTGGGGCTCTGGGCGCCGATAAGGTGATCGTCGTTGATGACGAGGTGCTAAAGGACTACCAGGGCGATGCTTACGTGCATGTCGGGGAGCGCATCTGCAAGGAGGCCGATCCGTCGGTCGTCCTCTTCGGCCAGACGATGATCGGCCGGGACATGGCCCCGCGGCTGGCGGTGCGATTGGGCACGGCCGTGGCGATGGACTGCGTGGAGCTGTCGCTGGACGGCGAGAAGCTGCAGGCGAGCAGGCCCTGTTACGGCGGCAGCGCCCGCGCCCGCTACACGTTCAACGGCACGCCTCAGTTCGCCACGCTACGCGCCAAGGTCTACGACCCGCCGGAGCGTGATGACTCCCGCCAGGCGGAGGTAGCTAAGCAGTCCGCCGACGTGACTGCGGACGTCATCCGCACACGCATCGTCAGCCGGCGCAAGGAGGAGGTGGAGGGCGTGCGCCTGGAGGACGCGTCGGTGGTGGTGAGCGGCGGCCGCGGGCTGGGCGGCCCGGAGGGGTTCCAGCCGCTGGAGGAGCTGGCTGGGGTCCTGGGCGGCGCCGTGGGAGCCACCCGCGCGGTCTGCGACATGGGCTGGTACCCCGTGGCGACGCAGGTTGGGCTGACAGGGAAGGTGGTCACGCCTGAACTTTACATCGCCGTGGGAATCTCGGGGGCCAGCCAGCATATGGCCGGCATCTCTCAGGTGAAGAACATCGTCGCAATCAACAAAGACCCGGAGGCGAACATCTTCCAGGCCGCGCGCTTCGGCGTCGTCGGCGACTGGAAGGAAGTGATTCCGGCCTTCATAGAGAAGGCGCGGGAGCTGAAGGCCGGCTGAGAGGGGTCGACGTTCGACGAGGGGAAGGGTCCAGGGGTTACGGTCCGGGCCGCCTCGCCCGCCGATGAAGAGGCCGTCCTAGCTCTTATCGAGGAGCTGTTCGAGCCGCCGGGCGGCAGGCCGCGAGAGTACTCCCTGGAGCGCGGCCGCGAGGGGCTTCGATACTCGGTGCAACACCCGGACGCCGACGTACTGCTGGCGCTTGACGGCGATTCCATCGTAGGGCTGGCCAGCGTCTACCTTGACCCTCCGTTCATCCGCTTCGGTAAGCGTTGCTGGCTAGAGGACCTGGTAGTGTCTTCTTCGCGGCGCAGCCTGGGCATCGGTGCGTTGCTGCTGGACGCCGCTACCGTTTGGGCCCGGAAGCGGGGGTGCACGCACATGGAGCTGGCATCGGGAGCGGGACGGAAGGACGCGCACCGGTTCTACCGGGCGCAGGGGATGACGGGAGGGATGGTGTTCACGCGGCAGATATACCCATAGCCGCGAGACCGGCGCGGCGTCAACCTTGACGCGCACGGAAGGCCAATTCTACAATGGCCCTGCGGTCGGCGAGTACCGGCCATTTTTTTCAGGAGGTCCGGCAGCCAGACCGGCAGGCAGTATGTATGTAATCGGCCTTACGGGAGGGATCGGCAGCGGCAAGTCCACGGTCGCCCATATGCTGGAGGGGAAGGGCGCCGCGCTTCTCAGCGCCGACGCCGTGGGCCACGAGGTGTATCTGCCGGACCAGCTCGCCTGGCAGGAGGTCGTCGATGCCTTCGGGCGGCAGATAGTCGCCGAGGACGGCGCCATCGACCGCAAGAAGCTGGGCGCCATCGTCTTCAGCGACCCCGAGCAGCTCCGGCGGCTAAACGCAATCTCGCATCCGCGGATGAAGGAGATGATGCGGGAGAAGCTGGAGGAGGAGCGGACGCGAGGCGCACGGATGGCGGTCCTGGAGGCGGCGCTGCTGTTTGACGCGGGCTGGGACGACTTGACGGACGAGGTCTGGGTCACGATGGCGCCGCCGGAGGTGGCGGCCGCGCGCACTGCCGAGCGCAGCGGCCTTAGCCTGGAGGAGGCGCTGGCCCGCGTCAAGGCCCAGATGAGCAATGAGGAGCGCGCCGCCCGCTCGCAGGTCATAATCGATACCGACTGCCCGCTGGAGCGGACGCGGAAGCAGGTGGACGATGAGTGGCAGCGGCTGCTGGCGCGGCTGGAGACACCTTCGGCCAGGAGCGGCGTTTAACGGTTTGGCCTTCGACGAGCTAAGGACGGGTGAGAGGAAGCGTGATACAGGGATGACTCAGGATCAGGTTTACAGGCAATATGCGATCGAGGAGTACATCCTCACCGAGGAGCCATTCTACATACCCGTAGCCGACGAGGTGGAGCTGTTCAACGCCGCCTACTCGCAGAAGATCCCGGTGCTGATGAAGGGCCCTACGGGCTGCGGCAAGACGCGGTTCATCGAGTACATGGCCTATAAGCTGCACCGCCCGCTCACCATCGTCCGTGATGTGATAGATAAGGATGAGAACTCATCCCAGGGTGGGCTTCCGCTGGTGACCGTGGCCTGCCACGAGGATCTGACCGCCTCGGACCTGGTGGGCCGCTATCTGCTGGAAGGCGACTCCACTCGCTGGATAGACGGGCCGCTGACGCGGGCGGTAAAGGCCGGTGGCATCTGCTACCTGGATGAGGTAGTCGAGGCGCGCAAGGACACCACCGTCCTCATTCACCCGCTGACGGATCACCGGCGCATCCTCCCCATAGAGAAGCTGGGCCAGATAGTGGAGGCCAGGGACGGCTTTCTGCTGGTCATCTCATATAACCCCGGCTACCAGAGCGCGCTCAAGGACTTGAAGCACAGCACTCGTCAGCGGTTCATGGCGATCGAGTTCAACTATCCGCCGCGCGAGATGGAGGCGAAGATCGTCGAGCGCGAATCGGGCGTGACGCCGGCGGTGGCGATGGACCTGGCGAAGCTGGGCGAGAAGGTGCGCCACTTGAAGGAGCACGGTCTGGCCGAAGGGGCGAGCACGCGCTTGCTTATCTACGCCGGACAGCTGATCACCGAAGGTATACAAGCTCGCCGCGCCTGCCAGGTGGCAGTCGTCTGGGCGTTAACGGACGAGCGGGACGTGCAGCGGAGTATAGAAGAGGTGGTGTCGTCAATCTTTGAGTAAGGCAGAGTATCGGCGCATCTACCGCACCTACGATAAGCAGCTAGCCCCGTTCTCCACAACCCTGGTGAGCGAGTTCCGCCGGGCGGCGGAGGCGGTGGAGCACATCCTCTCGCCTGAAGAGACGAGCCAGTGGGCGGAGGAGGGGCTGGAGCTGGCCCGGCAGTCGTGGCGCTCCTGGGAGGCGGCCGGGGAGTACTTCCGCGTGACGCCGGAAGTACTGCCCGCACTGGGCTTTCAGGAGTTCCGTCGCTGGACGGAGCGCGGCCGCGACCTGGCGGAGGTATCGTCGGCGCTGGCCGCTTCATACTTCCGCGCTTCGCCGGGGACGCTGCCTCAGGTGACGATGGAGCAGCTGGGCGACTGGGTGGGGCTGGGCCGGCAGCTCTACAAGGGGACCTGGCGCTCCGCATCCTTGGCGGTGCAATTCTTCGATGGCAGCCCGGCGCTGTTTGGGCAGCTTACGTTGGAAGAGGCGCGCATCCTCATCCGCTTCGTCGATTCACTCTGCGACCGCTCCTATGACCTGGCCGCTCACTGTCTGAGCGTCGCGCCGCATGTACTGACCCCACTCGGCGGCGAGGACCGCGCCGCCTTCCTGCGCTTCGCTGAGGCGCTGGCCTCAACCGGCTGGGCGGATGCCCGCTCCTATCTGGAGAAGGGCCCGGCCCTGCTTGCTCATGTGCAGCAGTCTCAGCGGGTCCGCTTCCTGGCACTGGCGCGGGAGCTGGCCCGTAGGGAGGGAAGGCAGGCGTTCGCATTCTTCGCCGAGTCCGCCCGCGCCCTCGACGAAGTGGACACGGAGATACACGGGACACTTCTCTCGCTGGCGGAGGAGCTGGCCGGCCGCTCTCCGGTGGCGGCGATGGAGTTCCTCAAGAGCAGCCCGGTGGTGCTGGCGCGCATCGGCCCTGAGGAAGTGTTGCAGTGGCACGGCGAGGGCAGCGCCCTGCTGGACACCAGCAGCGAGGGCGGCGAGGCCTACTTCCGCATGGAATCCAGCCGCGGCGAGGAGATGCTGGATGCCCTCTCCTCGCGGGTGGAGTTGAGCCGCGTCGGCGATGTCCTGCGCATGTACTGCAAGGCGCTCACCGGCATGGAGGTGGCGGTCCACTCTGCGGAGGCGCTGGCGGAGAAGGGGATCGGCTGGGTGGAGACGGAGTCACCGTCCACGGAGGGCTCCGCTATCTACCTGCCGCCCTGGGTGGAGGAGTTTCGTCAGAAGGAGGAGAACTTCTCCATATACAAGGTCTACTCCACTCACCAGGCGGGTCACCTGGAGTTCGATACCTTCGGCTTCACCTTCGAGAGAGAAGGGCGTATCTTCCCCAATCTGCGCCGCAAGCTGGAGAGGGAGCGGGCCGAGGCCGCCGCCAGAGACGGGGAGGAGAGCGGCGATGGCGAGGCGCCGGCGGGGCCGCTGACTGACATGGAGCGCTACTTCGACCTGTTTGAGGATCGGCGCCTGGCGTCTGACCTGTTCGCTCTCCTGGAGGACGCCCGCATCGACGTGCTGGTGGAGCGTGAATACGCGGGCATTCGCACGGCCTACCGGCGGCGGCAGCAGTTGGAGCTGGACAAGCGGCCGGAGGTGGAGAAGCTGCCGCTCCTGCAGGCGTTCGTGGAGAACCTGGTGCGGGTAAGCCTGGGTGGACCGGACCGCGTCCGCTGGCCGGAGCCGCTGGCGCCCGTGATGCAGCAGGCGATGGGCATAGTTGCGGCGGTGCAGCAGCCGCAGGCGATAGTGGAAGACTCGGCGGAGGCCACGCTGCGCATTTATCAGATAGCACGGCAAATACCTAACATCCTCTCCGAGCTAGTGGAGGAGGAGTGGCAGGGGCTTGACGACGAGATGATGCAGGCGATGCCTGTGACGTCAGACTCGCTGGGAGAGAGCATGGACATCGACTTCCCTCAGGGCGAATCGATGCCGTACGAGAGCCCCGAACCGGTGGACTTCCGCGGTGACTTCAAGCCGGAGATGGTGCAGCTCTTGATGCGCCTGCGCCAAGAGCGTGGTGGAGAGCAGGGGCCGCTGTCGCCGCTATCACCGGAGCAGCTCCAGGCGATGCTGGAGAAGAGCGTGGAGATCACCCTGTCAGATCTGGCCGAGGCGGACCTCACCCAGTCGTCGGACCTGTTCATCACCAACCTGATAAAGGAGCTCAACGCTCAGCAGCGGGAGAAGGAAGAGGCGGAGCGGGTCCCCGTGAAGGACGGACAGCCCGTCTCCGGCCTCAGCACGGCGGACGACGATCGCGAGCTCTCGGTTGAGCCGAAGTACTTCTACTATGACGAATGGGACTTCCGCGCCGGCGACTTCAAGCCACGCTGGTGTCGCGTCGTCGAGTACGCGGTGAGCGAGGGGGCGCCTCAGTATTACGAGCAGACGCTGGCCAAGTACGCTTCCCTGGCCGCCCAGACGCAGCGCCAATTCGAGCTGCTGCGGCCGGAGATGTTTCGTAAGGTTAAGCGACTGCTGGACGGCGACGAGTTCGACCTGGACGCGGTCACGGAGTACGTCGTCGAGCGTCGTGCCGGCCATACGCCCAGCGGCAAGGTCTACTGGCGCCGCAATAAGGTGGAGCGGGACGTCTCTGTGGCGTTCCTGCTGGATATGAGCGCCTCTACTGATGAGGAGATCGCCAAGCACGAGCGGCGCTACGGCCAGGACGAGTTCGACGACGACCCCCGACGCTACTTCTCCTGGTGGATGGCGCGGCGCGCTCAGGAGCTCCTGACGCCGCCCAAGCGGATCATCGACCTGGAGAAGGAGAGCATCGTCCTTCTTATCAAGGCGCTGGAGACGATTGGCGATACGTATGGGATATACGGCTTCTCCGGCTACGGGCGAGAGAACGTTGAGTTCTACGTGGTGAAGGATATGGAAGAGGTGCTGTCCGAGGTGGTTAAGAAGCGCATCGATAAGATAGCGCCGGTGCGCTCCACTCGTATGGGCCCGGCGATTCGCCACGCCACCTCCAAGCTGGACGAACGGGACTCCAAGGTGCGCATCCTGTTCCTGGTCTCGGACGGACGGCCCCAGGACCACGGCTACGGCCGCGATCGCACGGAGAAGGAGTACGCCATCCACGATACGCACATGGCGCTGCTGGAGGCGAAGCGCAAGGGGATCGTGCCGTTCTGCCTGACGGTGGACCGGTACGGGCACGACTACTTGAAGCAGATGTGCCAGGAGATCGGTTACGCGGTGGTGCC
>CAZYOV010000117.1:0-7105 GCA_964649215.1 uncultured Dehalococcoidia bacterium | reverse complement strand
TTAGTGACCCTGGTAACGGAATCCGGCCATCCATGGGGTTAGCGATCGCCTCTCCGATCATGCGATAGAGCGCCGGACTTTTAATCCGCCGCCCCGTCCTTCTGCGTCCCGCTGAGGCCGATTTCGTAGCTAGGAGCCGCGCATGCCGTGCCGTTCTGTCGCGTCTCTTGGCCCCTCTGCCCGACCAGTTGGTCGGGAAACGGTCGGGAATCGCACCAAGTAGGTTGCCCCTCGGACGGGTGTCCGAGCAACAGCACTACACCCTGTTTTGAACCCGCGTACGCGTGCGCCGTTAGCTGTGCCGGCGCTAGTCGTTCCTGACGGTGGCCAGCTAGTGGGGGTCTTCTAGGCTCCCAGTCCCCGTCGGCCCGCTTGCCGACAAGTTGGTCGGCAAATGGTCGGCAGCCCCGTTGACAGCCGCCCGGCTTAGGCGCACAATCGCGGCGGCGTCCCTCCCGCAGCCAGCGCCCGGTCGAGGGCATCCGCCGCGAGGTTGACCCCTGGCGGAGAGATAGCAAGGAAAGATATGACGGCGCTAACGCCCACCGTTCATGAACGGATCGCCCGCTGCAACACCAGCGTCAGAGTCTCCGGCCTCATCGGCGGGGCGATCGTCGAGCTGAGAATCGAAAGAGGCGGCGGCACCGACATAGAGACGCACGTGGCAACCAGCGGCGCGCACTACTTCGGCGTTGCTCTGCTTGATGGAGGAGACAAGATCAGCTCCCGCCAAGACGACGGCGGGGGGTTTACGCCCTGGTCGCCTCAGGTGATCGTCGAGGAGGCTGCCGTCCCACCGACGGTCGGGCCGCTGCTGCCTGCCCAGGTGGGCGGGTGCAGCCAATGCGTCCACGTCACCGGCCTGGTCCCCGGCTGTAGGGTCGAGCTTTTCCAAGGTTTAAACCTGGTCGGGGAAGGCATGGCCAGCCGGCATGCGAACGCCTGTGTCGGCGTCAATCTCCGCCTTAGAGATGAGACCGGTACCCTCCAGGCGCGTATGATCGTCTGCGGAGTCGCCGGGCCGATGAGCGCCACCGTTATCGTCCCCGACCCGCCGCTGCCGAAACCGGCGGTCGGCACTCCTCTGTACGGCTGTCAGCGCGTCGTCCCGCTCGGTGGGCTCCTTCAGGGGGCCCGGGCGCGCATGGAGACGAACACCGGGACCGATCTCGGCAGCATCTGCTCGTGCTGGGGCGCGGTCAACGTGTTCGTGCTCCACGAGCTAGTGGTCGGCGAGAAGGTCCGCGCCCAACAATACTGGACCAAGGATGATTGCAAGGATGAAGGCCCCTGGAGCGAATGGGAGGACGTCATCAAGCCCGACGAGGGCATCAAGCCGAGCGTGCGGGAAGCGCTCATCGAAGGCGAGCAGACCATCCGGGTGGATAACCAGATTCCCGGCGCGGAAATCACGATCCTGATCCGGGATAGCGAGTCCGCCCCGATCGAGTCCTTCGGCCCCCGGGACGCCGACGAAGACCCGGAGATCATGCTCAACGAACCCCTCAGAGCCGACCAGCAGGTGGCCGCGGTGCAGACGCTGTGCGAGCACTCCGAACAGTCAGAGTGGGTGACGGTGTTGCCGCTTCCTGAAGAGATCCTCCCGCCAGTCGTCTTGCCTCCGATGTACAACTGCGGGAGCGCAGTCCAGGTCTCGCGACTGCACCTCGGCGCGGTCGTCCGCATCTATCAGGATGGGATTCAGTGTGGCCTTGGCTTCGCCGGGACGAGGAGCAGCATCAGCGTCGACGCCGACCCGGCGCTGGCCACCGGGACAAAGGTCACGGCGATTCAATGGGTGGGCGGCGTGGAAAGCCCCCCATCGGACCCTGTGACCGTCCAATCCGTGGAAGAGATGCATCGGCCGCGCATCCTGACGCCGGTGGCCACAGCCGACACTACCGTGTGGGTCAGCGGGGTGACACCAGGGGCCTGGGTGTCGATCAGATCAGGCGGGGCCGTCCTTGGAGAGGCCCGCGCCGCCGAATCCATCGTCCGCGTCGGGGCGATGCCTGTCCCCGGACCGATCTCTGCCAAGACCCGGCTGTGCACGAATGAATCGATGAGCACCGCGGTCAGCCCGATCGTCAGTCCCTGCGCGGTTGGGACGGCGGTCGGCGTGGGAGAGACTTTCAAGGGAGACTACCCACCTTTCACCGTCGACGCCGGGTTCTCGCACAAGGTCGAAGGACAGCTATATTTCCCGGCGGACGCCTCGGGGAAGATGGCCGACGTCGAAAACCGGCCGCTGGTCGTAATCGCCCATGGCTATTGGGATTGGGACGAGGCAGACCAAAGCTACCTCGGCTACGGCTACCTGGCGCGGCACCTCGCCCGCTGGGGGATGTTCGTCTTTAGCGTCAACCTGGCCGAAACCAACGACAAGACAATTGTCGACGTGCTGCAGTCCCAGTCCAGCCGTGGCGAAGTCATCCTGCGGGCTATCGACGAGCTCCTTGCCGACGCCGATCTGCGGGGGCGCCTGAACCGAGACCGCATCGGCCTAGTCGGCCACTCCATGGGCGGGGAAGGTGTGGTAGCCGCCGCCGTGCTCAACCTTGCCCGCTCGAATCCCTACGGGATCAAAGGAGTCGTCAGCCTGGCTCCCACCCAATACCGCCCCGACCTGCAGCTGACGGAAACTAACTACTTGCAACTGTTCGGCTCGATGGATTACCTGCTCGACGCCCTCACGGACGTCACCGGAAACGGGACCGGGGCCAACCCGCGCTTCGGCGGCTGGCGCATCTACGACCGCGCCTGGCGACCCAAGACTCACCTGTGGATCGACAAGGGCACACACCAAGGTTTCAACCCCAACTGGTGGAACAGCCCCAATTCCGGGGAAGGGCCGCTCCACGCCGAGTCACTAACGCTGGCGCAGCACGCTGAGATCGTCAGGTGCATGGTCAACGCCTTCTTCCAGGACGCCCTCGAAGGGCAGAGCGACTACGCCGGGTACCTGCGCGGGTTGATCTTCCCGCGTGGCCTCTACCAGTACGACATCTGGGCCCAGCACCACCGCACAGATCCGGAGGTGCTGGATGACTTCGGCGACGCCGACAACCAGCTCGGTTTCCCGGAGGAGACGCCCACCGACAAGGCCTTCAACCGCAGGGGCGCGGCCGCCAATGCCGGTGGCGGCATTGAGGTCATGGTCTGGAATGACATCGAGCACATCACCCTCCCCCATTCGGTCCACGACACCCTGAGCACCGACCTGCCCTGGTCAACCCCAGACGGGACGTACACCAGCGACGCAGGTGCGAGCATCGCGTTATCGGAAAACGATGTGCTCTCCCTGCGTATCGCCCAGCATTATGAAGAAAACATGGGTGGCGTCCCGATTGAGGATTTCAACCCGGTGAACCAGGACATCGACCTGTTCGTCGGACTCAGCGGCGGCGGTCAGGAGGCCATCCTGCGGTTGGGCAGCGTCGGAGACGTGCCCTATCCGACCCCGGAATCGACCCACACACTCTCGGTCTTCCGCACCGTGCGGCTGCCGCTGGACGCCTTCAAGGCTGTCAACCCCGGCCTGAACCTGAGCAATGTTGCCCAGGTGCGGCTGTTATTGATCGGGCGGGCCACCGGGCGCGTTCTGGTCGATGATGTCGAGTTCACTGCTTATTGATGGAGGTCCTGCTATGGGTACCCTCAAGGAAAGATGGCTGCGGCGGAGGGAAATCGTCCGCGGCTTGATGCCGTCGATAAAGATCGAAAACGCCCGGCTCAGGTTCTACAAGCGGAAGAACTATTACGAAGTCGTCGCCCGCGGCGAACGCCTGCTACCGGCAGCCATCCCCCCTGCAGTATCTGTGGACGACGTCGCCGTCACCAACCTGCGTTTCTCCTCCGACGGAACCGAACTCCGGGGCACGTTGGCCACCTTGCCCGCCAAACGGGACCTGGTGATTGATCTCGGGTTCGATCGGAAAGAATTCCTGCTCTCCTCGCGGGTGACCACCGTCCCGTCCCTCCGATACGTGCTGGAGCTGTTCCTGGACTTCATCCTCCCCGCATTCAAGCGCCTGTTTGGTCGAGGCAAATAACGCTTTGCCCTTCGGATGCAGAAGGAATTCCGCCGAAGTGCTGATGACAGGGATTGTTGCCTGAGAAGACTGATGCGATACTGGTGCGGCAGAGGAGGCGGTTCATTGCTCTGAGCCCCGAAAACAGATACGATTGGCGGAGGCGCTGCTGGGGGACGTGTAGGGCGATCCTATCTTATCTGGACGGTGATGATGATCGCTTCGCGTTGCTAGATGGAATGCTGGAAGATGCCGAACAAAAGCCCCCAACTATCGCAATTGTAACGTCTCTCATCAGCACAACTGAAGTGGCTTACGCTGCGCACGAGCGCAAGCGAGGGGTTCTCGACGCGGAAGTCGAAAAGGCTATCTCAAATCTCTGGCTCCCTGGGTCTCCCATTCGCGTCACTGAGCTTCACCGGAACATCACTGAGGCTGCTCGCGACCTGATTAGGGAAGGTGCCGTGAGAGATTGGACGGGTCTACGAGCGCATGACGCAATTCATCTAGCAACCGCGCAACGCGAGGGAGCCGAGGAGTTTCATACCTACGAAACACGGCTCGACATGTACTCGGCTCTGACTGGATTCACGATATGCAGGCCGCATACCGACAGGCAGCGTTTGTTGCCGCCTAGGACTCGTCCGTTTTCGAGGTAGCCTTCTTGACTAGGCGCGCTAAGTCCTCGCGCCGATACCGCTTATCCTGCATCTTCTCGATGCTCGGATCGCGTAACTTGCCTTCCTTGTAGGACGGCTTCGGCTGCTTGCTCTTGTTGCCACCCATCGCCCCTAGTTTACCACGCCGAACAGTCGGCTATATGAGGCTACCCCTTCTCGGCGTACACCTCGGGGTTTGCGTCAAACGCCGTCTTGCAGTGGGACGCGCAGAAGTAGAAGGTCTTGTCCTTATAGGTCGATGAGCCAGCTGCCTTCGCCTCGTCCACTTCCATGCCGCAAACTGGATCTTTAGCCATGATGCCCTCCTTTTGTGATGCATATTAGTATATAGCTTCTGTCAATTAACCTCTCGGTACGTGCTATCAGGGTATAGTTACCAGTGCCGTTAGTGTCGTCGCTAAGGAGGGGATTACCGCTAGTCTCTGATCTACGGCACCTCGAAGATCCAGAGCCCGGTATCGCGGTCGCTGCCCAGTATGTACTGCGTTCCGCCTATCTCGTGCAGGTAGACGCCCCAGAAGTTGGAGCCGCCCGGGTCCACGTAATGGGCGACCTCCGTCGGTGTGCAAGAGTTCTGGCCACCGCCCGCTGAGCAGCCCGAGAAGTCCACCACGCGCATCCCCTCGGCGTACCACGAGATGTAGGCTCGGCTGCCGTCGACGATGACGTTGTGCATCGTGCGGTCGCCCGATGGCGGCGGGTCGACCAGAACGTTCTCCGTCGCAAACTGCCCAAGCTCGACGATGTCTGCGGGGTCGCTCACATCCAGAACCCGCATGTAGCCCCAGCCGTCGAAGGTGGCGTGGGCGAAGACGACGCCCCCTGGGTTTTCTCTCATGACCAGGCCAGTTGAGTGCCCCACGAAGGCGCCAGGAATGGCCCGCGGGTTACCGGCCATGCCGACCAGCGCGTCGCCTCTGGCCGCATCGTTAAAGACGATGAACCCAGCGTATCCGGCGTCAATGGCGTTCTGCGCTTTCTCGTCGAAACGGCACACGCCTCGCTGGATCAGGGCGACCTCGTCCGCTCCTGTGGCGGTCCGGAACGGATCACCGTCGCAGCCGAAGCCGTTTCCCCCGGGCTCGATAAAGAACACGGGGCCCGTCATGACGCTGCCAGGGAGTGAGCTGATGGGTGTGGTGAAGCCCCCCTCTGCCGCTGGGAAGCCGACGGGTGGATCGCCGCCGGCACCATCAGCATCAAAAGTGAAGGTGTCCAAGAAAGATGGAGCGAAATCCTCGTCCCCCATGATGACCAGGGTGCCGTCAGCGTTCGGAGCCGCCACATGGGAGTTGCCTTCGGGCGGCTGGCCGGAGAGAGGGTCGGGGTCCAGGTAGTCACTGTCGCCCAAGAAGACCGGGGCAGTTGGGTCGGTGATGTCCAGGAGCACGAGACCGGCGTCCCAGTAGGAGAGGTAGGCGATAACCTGGCTGCCGTTCTCCTGTACCCACACGTCATGTAAGAAGACCTCTCCGACGCCGATGTTGTCGATGTCTGTCGGCCAATCGAGCTGGCCCGTAACGGCGATCTCCTTCGGTGACCAAGGCTTCGTGATGTCCACGATGTGTACGTCCTGAACGTTGACATCATCCACCACCAGCATGTAGGCGTTATCGTCCTGCTGGTAGATGAAAGTGTTGTGGACGGGGAATTTAAGGAAATTCTGCTTAAGCGCCCGTGGCTTCAGTGGGTTGGTCACATCGTAGATAGCCACGCCGCCCTGGCTGGGAAGGACAAACCGAGGGTTGCCGCCACGAGAGTTCAGCTTGGGAACGAAGCCGTTGAAGCAGCCTTCATTGGAGTGGACCATTATCTCGCCATCGAAGAACCGCGTCTCGATATGTGCCACTTTGACATCGTTAGCGCGGGTCTTAGGGGGTGAGGGTATGAAGCCTGCTAGGGTGGGGTTGGTCGGGTCGGAGACGTCGACGATTTGGATGCCGGTCGTGTCAAGAGTGCAAGCGGGCTCGTCGAAGCTGCCCAGATAAGCGTAATCGCCGAAGGCCCAGATGTCGCTGATGGAGCCGTCGAAGCCGAACGCAGCCAGGCCGACCGGCAGCTGTCCGACGGGTACCAGCTCCGGCGACGGGCTGCCCCCGTGGTTGGCGGCGGCGTCGTTGCGCCCGCCCGCGAGCAGGGCTAGAAGGAGCAAGATTGCGACGGCAGATAGAGAACCGATCAGACGCGAGCGTATCATTTTCGCTAACCTCCCCCGAAAGGCGCCGCCCAGTATGCCAGTTATTGTCAAGCTTGTCAATCGGATGGCTCTTGGCTTGGTGATGAGGTCTGAGGGTCGGCTCGATCCCTGTTGCCCGTCAACGCCGTTCTGGGGACTGGTCACACTAAGACTTCATAGTGTGCCCCTTGGAATCGAGCGGCTTCTCAACGATATGA
>CAZYOV010000116.1:6055-7165 GCA_964649215.1 uncultured Dehalococcoidia bacterium | reverse complement strand
AGCGGGAGGGGAGGCTCAAGCCCGGCGACACGATAGTGGAGCCGACCAGCGGCAATACCGGCATCGGCCTGGCGATGGTGGCGGCCGTCAAGGGCTATCGCCTCATAGTGGCGATGCCGGAGGACATGAGCCTGGCTCGGCGCGACCTGCTGGCCCGCTACGGGGCGGAGATCATCCTCACGCCCGCCATCGAGGGGATGACCGGCGCCGTATACGCCGCGCAGGAGTTGATGAACGAGAACCCCAGCTACTTCATGGCTCAGCAGTTCGAGAACCCCGCCAACCCCGACGTCCATCGTCGCACTACGGCCAAGGAGATACTGGAGGCAACCGGCGGCAGGCTGGACGCTTTTGTGGTGGGCGTGGGCACCGGTGGCACTATCACCGGCGTCGGCGAGGTGCTGAAGGCGCAGAGCCCGGACGTCCGCATAATCGCCGTGGAGCCTGCCCGCTCACCGGTCCTTCAGGGCGGCCGCGCCGGAGTTACCGCTATCCAAGGGATCGGCGCTGGGTTCGCCCCCGGCATCCTCAACCGCGAAGTGCTGGACGAGATCATGTCCGTGGGTGACGAGGAGGCGATCGATATGTCCCGCCGATTGGCGCGTGAGGAGGGGCTGCTGGTGGGGATCTCCGCCGGGGCCAACGTGGTGGCCGCGCTCAAGATTGCGAAGCAGATGGGCCAGGGGAAACGAGTGGTCACTGTCCTGCCGGACACGGGCGAACGTTATCTCACCATGGAGACGTAGCGATGCCGGCTGGGAGGAGAAAGCAGATGTCGATAATGGTCTACATACCCACGCCCTTCCGGCGTCTGGCGGGCAATCAGACCCACGTCCGCGTGGAGGGGAGCAGCGTGGCTGAGGTGCTGAACAACCTGGGGAGCCAGTACCCGGGGCTGCGCCATATGATCTTCGATGAATCGAACGAGGTGCCGGGTCACATCAACATCTACGTCAACAACCAGGAGATGCACTCCCTCCAGGGGAAGGAGACGCCGCTGGAAGACGGCGATGAGATCGCCGTGATCCCGGCGATCGCCGGCGGCCAGGTTCTGACGGAGGACCAGGTCAACCGCTACTCGCGGCACATCATCATGCCCCAGGTGGGGCC
>CAZYOV010000116.1:0-5955 GCA_964649215.1 uncultured Dehalococcoidia bacterium | reverse complement strand
CGGAGGACCAGGTCAACCGCTACTCGCGGCACATCATCATGCCCCAGGTGGGGCCCGTGGGCCAGCGCAAGCTCATGGCGGCCAAGGTGCTGATCATCGGCGCCGGCGGGCTGGGCTCGCCGTCCGCTCTCTACCTCGCCCTGGCCGGCGTCGGCATGATCGGCATCGCCGACTTCGACATCGTGGAGCTGTCCAACCTCCAGCGCCAGGTCCTCCACCACAACGATGACATAGGCCGGCCCAAGACGCAGTCGGCCAAGGATACCCTGCTCTCCTACAATCCGGACGTCAACGTGGTCATCCACGATGGGCCGCTGACCTCCGAGAACGCGATGGAGATCATCCCCCAGTACGACATCGTCGTTAACGGCGCCGACAACTTCACCACCCGCTACCTGGTCAACGACGCCTGCTACTTCGCGGGCAAGCCGCTGGTGGACGGCAGCATCCTTCTGTTCGATGGGCAGGCAACGGTGTTCGTCCCGGGTAAGGGCTGCTACCGCTGCCTGTTCCCGGCGCCGCCCCCGCCAGGGCTTGTCCCCAGCTGCGCCGACGCGGGCGTACTAGGCGCCCTCACCGGTGTCATCGGCTCTATCCAGGCGATCGAGACGCTCAAGCTCATCCTGGAGATCGGCGAGTCGCTGGCCAGCCGGCTGCTCCTGTTCGACGCTCTCTCCATGGAGTTCCGCGTCGTCAAGCTGCGGCGCGACCCTAAGTGCCCGCTGTGTGGCGACGACCCCACGGTACACGAGCTGATCGACTACGTGGAGTTCTGCGGAGCGCCCTTCCCCAGCCACGACGGAAACTAGGAGGCGAGATGATGATAGAGGTGCGGATTACGGCCAACCTTCAGAAGCTGATCGGCGGACAGCGCTCCGTGCAAGGGGAAGGGGCCAGCGTGGGCGAGCTGCTGGACGACCTGGAGAGCCGCTACCCCGGCTTCAGGGAGCAGATCGTCACCGATGGTCAGCTCCACCGGTTCGTGAACATATACCTCAACGATGAGGACATCCGCTTCCTGGACAAGCTGGAGACGGCGGTTAAGGAGGGCGATACGCTCTCCATCCTGCCCGCCCTGGCCGGCGGCGCTGGGAGCTGAGACGTTAGGGTGAGCGGCTACCCGCGGCCGGAGCTGCTGGCGACGACGGAATGGTTAGCCGAACAGCTGGACGACCCCTCCATACGCATCGTTGACTGCGACGAGTTCCCGGCCTACCAGCGGTTGCACATCCCCGGCGCCGTGGGACTGAAGGTGCACCACTACCTGAAGGACCCGGAGAACACGAACCACCTGATGCCGCCGGAGAGGTTCGCCGAGGTGATGGCCGCGCACGGGATCGGCGACGAGCACACGGTGGTGGCCTACGACGGCTTCGGCGGGCTGTACGCCGCGCGCCTGTGGTGGGCGTTGGACTACTACGGCCATGCGGAATGCAAGGTGTTGAACGGTGGCTTCCAGAAGTGGCTCGCGGAGGGCCGCCCCCTCACGCGCGCCCAGCCGTCCGCCATAGGCGGAGAGCGGGCGACGTTCACGGTGCGCCCCGGCAGCGATTGCCTGTGCGACCGCGAGGAGGTGGAGGCGGCGATCGACCGGGAGGGGACGGTGATCTGGGACGTGCGGTCGTTAGGGGAGTACACGGGTGAGACGCCGCGCCAGAACCGCTACGGCGGCCACATCCCGGGCGCTGTACACCTGGAGTGGCTGGACCTGACGACCCGCGGGGAGGCGCCGGAGCTGCTCCCCGCTGAGGAGATCCGCCGTCGCCTGGAGGCGGTGGGGATAACGCCGGAGAAAGAGGTGCTGACCCACTGACAGGCAGGCATCCGTGCGGCGCACGGAACGTTCTTGCTGCGGCTGATGGGGTTCGACCGCGCGAAGAACTACGACGCTTCCTGGTCGGAGTGGGGGAACCGGGACGACACGCCCAAGGTGCTCCCGGAGGGCGGCTCTAAGTAGCTACGCTTCGCCGTTTGATGGCATGTCTTCGGCCAGCAGTTGTATGAACCGAACCTGGGGTGACTCAACCAGAACGCCATCAGTCGACTCAAATCTTTCCCATACATCTGTGCCATCCGCCTGTCTTATCAAAAGGTGGGCGTCTGTAAGTAGCACTTCTCGGACATCCTCACGAGAATCGTCAGTGAATTTGGCTGGGTAACCATAGAGCACCGTGCCGTCTACTAGGTGGACGACGAGGCCTTTATTGGGCTCCTGAACAACCTCGTACCATATCCACCGGGGTTGAAGGAATTTGAATGGCCGGAGAAGTTCTCTAGCACGTTGTGTGGCTGACGCCCTTCCAGCCAAGTATCCGCCAGCTAAGGCGACGCCGAAAAGCACTGAGTAGAACTCTGGATCAGTTGCCTGCCTAGGCCAGTCAGCCAACTTGTAAAGGCCGTTCAATGCTGCGAATAGGAGTAGGCTGACGGTCAGGCTCCACATCGTCCATTGCCAGACCGAACGGCTCCTCGCAATGGAAGGGCTTGTGGCCTCGTAGGCTGCTATTGCCAGGAAGCCAGGAAGCAAGAACGCGATCGCGCCCGCGATATCTTCCGCCACGTCGCCGATGCCGCTGAACACTTAATACCGCTCCCGAGATGAGTACTAGCTCTGACGGGGTGGGGGAGGGGGTGGCGGCGGCGGCTTTGGCGGAGGTGGCTTCGAACCACCCTTCCTAATAATGCTGAGCTGGACCATGATCACTCGTCCTGTGTGGAGTGCTGGTTCGTGCTTGCGTCACTTCTTTGGGTCGCGTGGTGGAGGAGGCGGAGGCTTCTGAGGCGTCTTTGGTGGTGACTTATATCCTGCCCGCTTGTCTAAGTTCTTATCGGTCGCCATAGCTGGTGCCTTTCGGACAGATATTCTACCATATGTGCTCAAGCGTGCCACTGCTACTATGGCATAATCATCTGAAAGGGACGTAGAGCGAGCCGGTGAACATGAAGGCGGTCATGGCCTGGAGCAGCGGCAAGGACAGCGCTGTGGCGCTCTGGCGGCTGCAGCAAGATGCTCACTTCGAGGTGGTGGGGCTGCTGACCACGCTGACCTCCAGCTACGAGCGGATCAGCATGCACGGCGTTCGCCAGGCGCTATTGGAGGCACAAGCGGAGGCGCTGGGCCTCAAGGTCTACCCCGTGTGGATCCCGCCGAACAGCAGCAACCAAGTGTACGAGGCAGAGATGTCTCGCGCTGTGGAGACCCTCCAGCAGGACGGGGTGAAGGCGGTTGGCTTTGGGGATCTGTTCCTCGAAGACGTGCGAGCGTATCGGGAGAAGATGCTGGCGCCTACCGGGATGAAGCCGCTGGTCCCTGTCTGGGGAGAGGACACACGTAACCTATCGCGCTGGCTGATTACCAATGGCTTTAAGGCCACGCTCACCTGTATCGATCCGCGTGCCCTGGCCCCAGAGTTCGTTGGACGCGCCTACGACGAGACGTTACTGGCGGAGCTGCCGCCGGGTGTCGATCCCTGCGGTGAGAACGGGGAGTTCCACACCTTCGTGCATGACGCGCCCAACTTCCGACAGGCGATCCCCGTTGTCGTAGGTGAGAGGGTTGAGCGGGAAGGATTCATCTTCGCGGACTTGCTGCCGGCAGCCGGCGCATCCTGAGCGTATTCTGGAGCACACTGTGGTTCGCTTCGAAGCTAGATGACGGAGGAAAAGCTTGCCGGAATTCGATGACAAGTGGTATGAGGACTGGAAGCGCGGGCTCGAGGAGTCGGGAGGGAACATAATTCTGGCGCTCGGGCTGAGGCCTCTTGAGGCTGACGAGCATCGCGTCGTGATGGAGATGCCGTACGGCCCAAACGTCAGGCAGGGGACGGGGGTGTTCGCGGCAGGCGCGCTGATCCAGCTTGCCGATGTGGCCGCGACGATGGTCTGCTTTCGCGCCATAGACCCGGACCGCTCCGACCCAGCCACGCCATTTCCGCTATCGATTCAGATCAGCTCAAACCTGGTGCGAAACACGGATCGGGGGAAGGCGATCGCTGAGGCGCGGATAGTGCACAAGGGCCGCACAATGATAGTGGTGGAGTCAACCGTGCGGGACGATGGCGACCGACTGCTGGCGATCGTCAACAGCACGCACCTGGTGCGACGGAAAGAGTGAGCGCCTAGAGCGGTGGCGTGCGCGTGTGCCAGTCCGTCGCCTGCTGGTAGGCGTGGGCGGCCCGCAGGACGGTTGCTTCGTCCCACCAGCGGCCCACGAGCTGCATGCCGATGGGCAGGCCGTCCTTGGTGAAGCCGCAGGGTATGGAGATGGCGGGCAGGCCGGTGAGGTTGAAGGGCGCGGTGAATCGCGTCAGCCTGAGGGTTGTCTGAATGTCGTTCTCGTCGAGGCTGGGGGCCGGCACGGGCGTCGTCGGGACGGCCAGCAGGTCAACGCGGTCGAACACCTTCTGTCGCCACTCCTCTACGATGAGGGAGCGAAGGCGTTGGGCCTGGACGTAGCTCACCGCTGGGTAGAGTAGGCCCATCTCAAGGCGGGCGCGTACGTCTTCGCCGTAGTCCTGGGGCCGCTCCGCCAGCCAGCGCTTGTGATAGGCTAGCGCCTCTGGGAGCAAGATGGCGCTGACGGCCGCGGGCGCCTCGGCGATGTGGGGGAGGGAGACCTCGCTCACCCCCGCCTTGAGGTCGTCCCTCAGCACAAGAATGGCGGCGTGGATCGCTTTCAGCACCTCGTCGTCAACGTCGTCGAAGAAGTACTCCTTGGGCACGCCGATGCGGAGGCGATTGAGACGCTGGTCCTTCAGCGCCTTGGTGTAGTCCGGCACCGGCTCCTCGCTGCTCGATTCGTCCTGTGGGTCGTGCCCGGCGATCACCTTCAGGATGATGGCGGCGTCGGCGGCGCTGCGTGCCATCGGCCCGGCGTGGTCCAGGGCCCAGCTCAGGGGGGTTATCCCGCGGCGGCTAACGCGGCCGTAAGTGGGCTTGAGGCCGGTAATGCCGCAGAGGGAGGCGGGGGCGCGTATGGAGCCGCCGGTGTCTGTGCCCAGGGCGCCAAACGTCATGGCGGAGGCGACGGCGGCGCCGGCGCCGGAGCTGGAGCCGCCGCTCATTCGGGTTGTGTCCCAGGGGTTGTACGTGCCGCCGTAGTGGGGGTTTACGCCGGTAATGCCGAAGGCGAACTCGTGCATGTTCAGCTTGCCCAGGAGGATGGCGCCGGCGGCCTTGAGCCGGACGGTCGCCTCCGCGTCCTCCTGAGGCACGCGCTCGGCCATGATCTTGGAGCCGGCGGTGGTGGGGACGCCGGCGGTATCGAACAGGTCCTTAAGGGCGAAGGGTATGCCGTGAAGGGGTCCCTTATAGTTTCCGCCGGCGATGGCGGTGGTGGCCTGATGAGCGGCGGCGAGCGCATCGTCACGGGTGACCGTGATGAACGCGCGTAGGCGCGCGTCCAGGCTGCCGATGCGCTGGAGGCAGGACTCTGTCAGCTCCACCGGCGAGAGCTTCCGCTTGCCGATGAGCGCTGAGGCCTCGGCGATCGAGAGCCGGGCGATATCGGTGGTGGTCATCGCGGCGTCACGGGGCGAGGCCGGAACCGGGCGGCGGGCTCGGCCTCGAGGTAGTCGATATCGGCGAGGGCAGCGATCCCGGTCTGCACGAAGGGCTGGGTGAGGGCCAGGGCGGCGATGCGCTCTTCGGTTAGCTGTACGCCGACGAGGGCGGCGAGCCGGCGGATGGTTTCTCGTGCGTCGTCCTGCATGTTTACTCCGCGTCCAGCATGGTTACTAGCTATATAGAGACGCTTTGGTTAGGGACAATGCAACAACGGGCGAATACTGTCAATAGGGAGGTGTCAAGGGTTACTGTTTAATTGTGTAAGCCTATTGACAAATAGCCTGGCCAGCGGTACGTTTCAGGGCGGTAATCGTTACAGAGAGAGTAGGCTTAGGAGGTCCCGATGGACAAGTTGATGGAAAGATTCGGTGCTCTGGGCATCGGAGATAA
>CAZYOV010000115.1:0-7285 GCA_964649215.1 uncultured Dehalococcoidia bacterium | reverse complement strand
ATCACGGCTCCGACACCCTCATGGTCGGCACCGAGCAGTTCAAACAGCCCGAGACCGCAAGCGCCTTGCAGGCCCGGCTGGACGGAGATGAGTGGGTGATCAACGGCCAGAAGTCGGCTTGGGTGGTGAACGGGACCATAGCCACCCACGCCCTGGCGTTCCTAGGCATCGATAGGAGTCGCGGCCAGATGGGCGGCGGCGTAGCCCTGATCCCCCTCGACCTGCCCGGCGTCTCTAAGGGCAAACCGCTTGACAAGCTGGGGCAGCGCGCCCTCAACCAGGGGGAGATGTTCTTCGATAACGTCCGTATCCCCAAACCCTATATGCTGGTTGAGCCGGGCGGCTATTCTTACGTCATCGATAGCGTCCTCGCCGGTGCCAACGCTTTCATGGGAGCCGCCTTCACCGGCGTGGCTCGCGCCGCCTTCGAGGAGGCTCTCGCTTACACGAGACAGCGGGTGCAGGGCGGCAAGCCTATCTGCGAGCACCAGGCCGTCCAACTCAAGCTGTTTGACATGTTCACCAAGGTGGAGGCCGCCAGGGCCCTCTCCCGCGCCGCCCTCGTCTACAACACCACCACCACCCCGCCCGCCACCCAATACTCCCAGGCATCGAAAGTGTTCTGCACCCAGACAGCCTTTGAGGTGGCCAGCGACGCCATCCAGCTGTTCGGCGGCTACGGGCTGACCAAGGAGATGCTTGTGGAGAAGCTGTTCCGCGACGCCCGCGCCGCCTTGATCGAAGACGGCACCAACGAGGTCATGTCCCTCGGCGGTGCCCGCAAGATTATCGATTCGTACTAGGCCACGGCTCCGGCCGCGGAAACTGCATTTTCCGGACGGTCGTAGCCCAGCACCTGCTGGATCGCCTCCACCTCCTCGGATCGAACTGCATCCCGCTGCTGGCTACGGTCTCCTCCACCGCCGCCGGGATTTTGGCCTGGGCGGGGCGGGCGTCAACGCTGGGCCGATCGACCGCTGTTGGGGGCTCTCAGGCTTCGGGATCGCCCTGTGACGGCTCGGCACCCGAGTCAGCCTCGATCTGTCAGCAGCCGGGCTCGCCGTAGTTGCCGCAGCAACTGCTGCGGGTGCGGATCTTGATCCAGTTGTTGGCGAAGATGCGCTGGACCTTGCGACCCAGCGGCATCTGTGCGCCCAGGTTGGAGAAGACGGCTCGCAGACTGGGCATGGTGACCTCCGTTCGCCAATTATAGCCTGTCCGGAGGTCCCGCCGGAAGGTGATCCTCCCTGAGCCAGGGCGTCCTCCAGCGGCCGTCGCAGATCGCGCTTGCGCCGCCGCGATTGTGCGCCTGGGCCGGGGCGCGTGTCAACGGGAGGGTCGTCTCACTCTTCAAACCACGCGAAGATATCGGCAGGGGCCGTAGATATAGCCACCTAGCCGCGCCGTCCCATCAGCCCTTGCTTGAAGCCGCGGAAGAAGACCGGTGATTCCTCAATGGTAAGACGTACGGCTATCTTGCCCAGGCGGTAGAAGATAAGGGTGTGCAACGTGATCAGCATGCCACCCACCAGCAAAAGCGCCACAGACTGCTGAGAAAGGGCGATCGCCGAAAGGCCCAAGATGAAGGCAGCAACCTCAAGCAAAATGATGTGCAGTCGCAATCGTTGTGGCTGGTGATCTGGCATGCAGGGCATCCTAACCTCCTAGCGCTGTGGTTCTACCCCAAATAACAATAGTCAGACAGGCGCGTTACAGATCAGCGCCAAGATGGGACATTGGACTTGGTGTTGACCGCGCAGACGAGCGTCGGATACGCCAGGAGGCGCCGGCTGCGGTCGAGGGCAAGTGGCGGCCCGCGATTGTGCGCCTGGGCGGGGCGGGGTCAACGGGCATCCCCAATTCCCTGCCCATGCAATGTGGGGCGGCAGAGAAGAGCAGGGGTCTGCGGCTACGTGGTCATATTTACCGTTCCTTAACCGAGAGTCATCGGCTGTTAACTGACCCGTCCGCTTGACCCTGGCAAGATGAAGTTGGCAAAGGGTCACGGCCTGCCGTAACAGGCTGGGTCTTCCGATTGTTCTAACATTGCTGAGTAGTCCTGCTCCAACGTCTTGCGATCTGACGTTGGAAGGGGAGGGAGAAGGCGAACAATGACGTTACTGGTTTTAGGCCTTAGTCGAGATGGGTGGCTCGTCCTCGGCATCTTTGCGGGGTTCGTCGCCGCCACGATTGTCAGTACCCTTCTGGCTGTCGCGTATGCGGCGCGCAGGTATCGAAGTGAGCAGGAGTTGAAGGATATTCGGCGCGCCTTCGTGGATGATGGTGCCCTTAAACTGAAGGCCAGTCTTGATAGTTGGCTGGAGATAACCCGCCGCAACTACGGCGTTGCTCAGCACCTTCTGCGGTATGTAAAAGACGTCCCCTACAGGAGCCGCTTGCGCCCTCGTGCTCGGGATCTCCCGGCCCTTCTTCCTACGGATGGCCTGTCGCTCACCTTCGATGCCGTCGTCCCCACAACAAGACTGCTCGGCTCCGAGATCGGCGCCTTGACAGCTCATGCCTTCGCTGACCTCTACGCCGTGAATCTGGATTTCCAGACACGAATAAGCCAGCCCGTTCGCAGTTACTACCTGCAAAGGAATGGGCTCGGCGATGACGATCGGTTGCATTGGCACGGAGAATTGCTGGCCCTTGCCGATCGGGGCTACAGTAGGGCTGAGCAATATGGCGCACTTTCAGAACTGCTTGGACAGGCGGCTCTACGCTTCCAAGAGTTACAGGTGAGCAGCTATACGGATGTCGCGCGGGCGGATAGGGACGCGACTATCCTTAGACTAAGAGACGAAGTCGTCCAGATTCTTCGCCAGGTTCAGCCGGAAGCCGACGCGAACACTCATACTGAGGCCAGCGGCTAAGGAGGGGAACATGCCGGACAAGCCCAAAATACTGGTGGTCGACCAAGATCCCCAGGGATGCGCTGAAATCCAGCACCTCTTGGCCGGCTCGCCGGTCATTGTGATCGGAGGCGTCGGCTTTGACCAGGAGGCTCTGTCGATAGCCTCGGAGTTGAAGCCCCATGCAGTCTTCGTTGCCATAGAGGAGCCCACCAGTTTCCCACTCCAGACGTTGCGAGCTCTATCCGGCCTGCTCCCCGAGACGCAGATCTTCGCCTACTCCAGTCTTAACGACGTTCAGTCTACACGGCAGGCCAAGGCGCTGGGCGCGCTGGAGTATCTTACGAAGCCCCTTTCGCGGGAGAAGCTGACCGACTGCATCGCACGAGCTATGAACGGGGCGACCGAGCCCGCCGACACACGGTCGGAATCTTCCTCCGACCGGCGCTCTGGTATGATTATCACCATCTTCGGCACTAAGGGCGGCATCGGCAGGACCTTGATCGCTATTAATCTCGCCGCCTCCATGGCAAAGTCAGGCCTTGTGCCCGTGCTGGTGGATCTGGACACCTCTTCCAGCGATGTAGCCAGGAGAATGAAGATCCGAGCCGATAGAGACCTGGTGGGGGCCGCCCGAAACGCTGCTGAACTGGACGAGATTACAGTCGACTCCTACCTGAACCAGCACGCCAGCGGGGTCAAAATCCTACCCGCTCCACCTCAGCCTACCGATTGGCGCGAGATCGACCCGGGGGCGGTCGACAGTTTGATCACTCTTCTGGCCAAGGTCCATGAGTTCGTGATCATCGATACTCCCGCTGCCTTCACCGACCTATCGATGCTTGCCGCCCACAGGGCCAACACCGTGCTTCTGTTGACTAGTCTCGATCCTTCGAGCATCGAAAGCACAGCGATAGCCTTCGGGATGCTCGACGCATCCCGGCCGGGGAGCGCGAAGACCAGACTCGTCTTGAACCGTCTGGCCCCGGGCGGCCTTCTTCGCGATGACGACGTGGCCCAACAATTGAACCACGAGGTGTACTCGTCGCTTCCCTATGACAGAAGCATAGTCTACGGTGACGAAGCCGGACGGCCAGCGGTCATATCCAGGCCCAAAGCAAAGATATCGAGCGCCATATCAAAGATGGCCTCCCTTCTGGCCGAGGCAAGAGTGCCAGCTTCAGACGGTCGCGTCCACGGCCCTACCTCCAGTCTCTTTAGCCGGCTGCTGGGAGCTCGAAAGGCTCAATAATCTTCTGCTAACGATGTTTCCGCCGTCCATCTGCGACGCTATCCGCCGTGCGGTGCGGATGACGGCGCCGGAGGATATGCCTCGTCTGCGTATACTCGATGCGCGGCTCCCTGCCGACAAACCTCAGCCGCAGAAGCACCTAAGTAAGGGGCAGGGGCCGAAATCCGGCCCCTGCATGGAAGACTGTATGGTGGAGACGGAGGGGCCTCCACCTCAACTCTCACGTCCCAGCTGCCGCAGATATGGGGCGCGTTCCTGGTGGTAAGGTCAGGGCTTGCCCAGACCTAGGCTGTGCGCCTGGGGCGGGTGTTAACGCGGGCGAGGGTCGGCGTGCGAGGTACGCCAGCAGGCCCCTATGTTCAGCAGGAAGGCGACACTCCAGCTTGACAACAGAGGAAGCGATGCCTCAGCGGCCAGTGCGGCCAGTGGTTATCATGGTGATCGGCGCTGTAAACATTGGGGCAGGGTCTGAATCAGTGACAAGCACCGGACCGTAAATGTCAACTGTTACTATTGGGACTTCGACCTCAACCGTCACCATGATAATGGGGCCAGTTCTGGTGTCGCCCTCCAGACTCGGCTGCAGGATGCAAATCTCCGTCTCCGCGGTGTTACAGGCGGATGCATTTGAAGGCCCCATAGCTAGCACCGCACCGGCGATAGCAGCTGTCACTACCAATGCCACCAATATCGGCTTTCGCATCGCTACCTCCCTTTCTAAGAATGGGGAATGCTTAGTTACGGATATTATGGTCAAGTAAAGTAAAAGTCAAGTGCCGAGCGCGTGTGACAGCAGCCGTGACTGCAGGGAGGATCGCCCCTGATTGGCGCCACCAGGGCCGGCAGTGGCCGACAATCCTCAGTCGCAGCAGTCCCTAAGTAAGAAACAGGGGCCGAAATCCGGCCCCTTCATGGAAGACTGTATGGTGGAGACGGAGGGGAATTGAACCCCTCGTCCAGAGGAAGACCCACTCGGACATCTACAAGCTTAGCCGGCGTTTGCATCTCGCCCGCCGTACCTCCACCGACGGAGTAACCGACGGGCCAGCCGATTAGGTCTTTGGCCCCCCGTATCGGCGTCGGGAGAACCGCACCTCGACTTCGCGGCGCCGGACCCTGCCCGTCGAGAAGAGGCCTGGGCCCAACGTAGCCACCTTAATTAGGCGGCTAAAGCGTACTGGTTTTCGCCAGTTATATTTCGCCACCTGTTTAACGAGGGTATGGCGACCTCGGCTTGCAGTCCGGGCTCAACCTTCCCTGTCGAACCCTTTCGTCCCCGCAATTGGATTATAGCACGCCCTCAGCGCTATCATGCCTCGCGCCGCAGCGCGCGTTGCATCTGTCGGTCCGCGTCTCTCTTCGCCATGGCGGCCCGCTTGTCATAACGCTTCTTACCTCGACCGACAGCTATCTCCAGCTTAGCGCGGCCGCCCTTCAAGTACAGGCGTAGGGGCACTATCGTCACCCCCTCGGACTCTACCGCCCGCCTCAGCTCCGCGATCTGGCGCTTGTGCAGCAGCAAGCGCCGCCGCCTTGTCGGGTCGTGATTGGTGGAGCCCGCAGGCGCGTAGTGCGCGATGTGGGCGCCCACCAGCCACACCTCGCCGTCATCGGGACGGACGTACGCCTCGCGGATGCTCACTCGCCCCTCGCGGATGGATTTTATCTCCGTGCCCCGCAGGGAGAGGCCAGCCTCCAGTGTGCGCACGATATGGTAATCGTGCTGCGCCTTGCGGTTGACCGTGACGGTCTTTTCGCCCACGCTACCCCCACCAGGGGAGGGGTTTACATAACTCTACGGAGCCGCTCGTGTCAGGTTCTCTCGCATGTAGTCGATGGCGGCGAAAAGCTGGACGTCCCGGTCACTCTCGATGTCCTCCTCCGTGAAGACGATCTCCACGTCCGGCTCAATGCCCACAGCCTCTATCTGTTCGCCGTTCGGGCATTCCCAACGGGCGATGGTGACGTACAACGCGCCGTCATCGGACAGCTCCCGCAGGTGATTGACGGAGCCCTTGCCGAACGTCTGCTCGCCGACCAGGGTGGCACGGCCGTTATCCCGCAAGGCGCAGGCCAGCACCTCAGAGCCGCTGGCAGAGCCCGGACCCACGAGCAGCACTAAAGGTATCTCCGTCGCCGGCCCGCCCGGGTTAGCGTTGGTCACGCTCTCCTCGCCCTCACGGCTCACCTCTATGATGATGACGCCATCGTCCAGGAACATGTCCGCCGTCCTGATAGTGGCGTCCAAGCCACCGCCGGGGTTCCGGCGCAGGTCCAGGATGACGCCGCCATATCCTTCCTCAACGACGCGATCCAGCTCTTCACCCAGGTCTGTTACAGCCTGGTCCGTGAACTGCTGCAGTTCAATGTAAGCCAGATCGCTGACCGGGTTGCCCGCCTCATCCTCGATCTCCCGCGTGAACACGGTCGGTATCACGATCGTGCCGCGCACTATGGACACATCCTCCGTAGAGCCGTCGGAGTGTTCAATACCCAGGGCGACTTCAGTCCCGTCCGGCCCGCGGATGCGCCTCACCGCCTGAGCCACCGTCCAGCCATCCGTGGACTCTCCGTCCACCGTGCGAACGATGTCGCCCGCGCGTACGCCGGCATTCTCCGCAGGGGAGTCTCGGAATGGCGTCACGATCACGATTGCGCCGGTGACCGGGTCCTGCTCCACCTGAGCTCCTATCCCCTGAAACGTCCCCGAGATTACGTCGATTCCCAGCTCATAGGACTCCGGATCGATGTATACCGTGTGCGGATCGCCAAGCGCCTGCAGAATACCGTTGATAGCGCCCAGCTTCAGGAGCTCAGGGTCCAGCGCCTCCGGATTTACAAAGTCCTCCTCCAGGATGGCGTATATCTCCTCCAGTATGCCGAACCCGATGTCGTCCGTTATCTGTACGGTAGTGGTGCCGCCGCCGTCTCCACTGTCGCCCAGCGTATAGCCGACAACCCCGGACAGGGCGATGGCCAGCGCCACGCCCAGCGACAACATACTCCACTTCATCGCCTTCCACATACGTTAACTCACCTCACGCCATACATTGACATAACACGCCATCTCTCGCTGGGTACGTTTATCCCCAACATTCGCGGTGGTCAAGCGTCCCAATCCCTGCTAATCTGTCCCCCGTGAGTCGGACTACGTCTAGTCTAGCATCGCCTCCGCACC
>CAZYOV010000114.1:0-7319 GCA_964649215.1 uncultured Dehalococcoidia bacterium | reverse complement strand
CGGAGGAGGAAGCCCTGTTCCTACAACCGGGCGACGTGCTCGTCATCCCGGAATAGGATTGCCTTCGCAGCCGAGGGTTAGCGTGCTGCCCGCCGACTAACCAGGTTTGCGCAGTCGTTGGCCCACGCGAATGAGGTCTGGATTGGGTATGGAGTTCAGTTTCACGATGTCATCCACTGAGCAGCCCCATTCTTGGGCCAGTTCAAACAGAGTATCGCCTGGCTGAACAACGTAGAAGTCGGCTTCACCCTCTTCTTCGGGTGGTCGAGGGACCACCAGCTCCCAGCCGATTTGGATGATGTTCGGATCGGCGATGATATCGGCGTTGGCGCGGTGAAGCGCCTGCCAGGTCGTGCCACACTTCGCGGCGATCCCGCCCAGCGTATCGCCCGACTGCACAACGTAGGTAATCGCGTTGGCGGGCGGGGCGGGCGGCGGCGGGCCGGGCGGCGGCGGGGCGGGCGGCCTGGCCAGCGGTATGTCCAAACCCAGGAGCTCGATCCCCTGGTAGTAGTGCCTGAGGACCTTGTCGAAGGTAGACCCCTGCTGGGCCATCGCCTGGGACCCCCGCTGGCACATGCCGATGCCGTGGCCGAAGTAGACATGCCGGCCGCAGATGCAGTCCACGCCTCGCAGATAGGGTCTGTCTGCCACAGCGTTCCACCCCGCCTCGGACGGGCTCCGCGTCCGTCCGTTGCAGTGACCGAAGAAGAACGGCATGATGATCTGCCCCTGGTGCGCTAGGTATACGCCTCGAACGGCGTCGCTGGTATCCGCGTGTCGCAGCGGCCCGTACACCTGCGAGCGCGTGTCCGTGAAGACGCGGCGGCTGGCCAGGGCGTAGCTCTTGGCGGCCACCGCCTGCGCCCTCAGCGCCTCCGTCGGCCAGCCGGTCGACATCTCGTACGGCAGCACGCCCTTCGCGTACTCGTCGATGTCCATGACCTCGGTCGATCCGTCATCATGGAGGACCTCAACTGTCAGTGCGTTCGCCATGGCAATCTCCGTTCAGCGTTCTTTCCGGTCAGCTTCGAGGACCTGGCCGCCGTCAACGGCTACACCCTGGACGACTTCCTCCAACCGGGAGATGTGCTCGTCATCCCGCAGTGACCTGACCGCCGCAGGGAAAGGATCGCCCCCATGCCCGCCCGCCATAGCTTCCCTGACTACGGCGACCCACCAGGGCCAGGAGGCACCGTCCAGACGGTCAGTTTACTTGCTAATCGCTTCGCCACTGACTGGAAGTGGTGAGTGCGAACCCTCGATCAGCAGATCAACCACAGCCTGAGTGATAGGAAGGCCTGTTTTCACCTCGATCCCCCACCAGTCCCCGCACGCGTTGACCTCTAAAAAAACGTAAGGCCCATCCGGGGTTAGGATCAGATCCAGGGCACCAAACAGTAGCCCCATGCGGTAAACCAAGGAGCGGCACTTCGCGTCGATCTCCGCCGGGAGATGGTGCACAGCTACGGGAATGTCCTTTGGCGACCCCCGATGGTAGTCGTCACGGCTGTTTTCATTGACCTGGGAGTGGATCTCTGCCGCAAAGAGGCGGTCGCCGACGACAGTCACGCGAACTTCGACACGCTTGGGGACGTATTCCTGAAATATGCTTGGGACATAGCGGACGGAATCGAGCAGGTCAAGATCCTCGCGTCTCAGTCGTCGGCCAAACACGTTGAAGAGGCGGCCTTTGACGCCAATGGAGTGGAGGTTCACCACCTTGGCCATGATCCGGCCAGCGCATTCATCATAAAATTCCCGCACCTTAGAAGGGTCATTGGTCATGATTGTGCGGGGAACATCTAGCCCCACCTCCGATGCTCGGCGCAGCTGAAGAAACCTATCGCCAGCGGTTACCATAGCGTCAGGCGGGCTCACCCAAAAGCAGCCGAGCGAACCGGTCACGCTGCGCATCGCCCACCGCCATTCACGATGGGCAAACGCAACGGCTAAGGGGTCGTCGAAGTCTAGATGCAGACCAAACGGTTCCAGACTTAAGTATCGGTACCACACCGTGCAAATCTGTCTGGAGATTACCTCGTCATGGCCGACCCGGATCCTGACGCTAGAAGTACCACCGTCCGCTGTGCAGGTGACAAAAGCCCTAGAGGAAAAGTCGCCGGAGTTTAGACGAATGTAGTCGACGCCGCGCTTTAGGAGCTCAACCCCTACCACATTGGCCTCGCGGTCATGAACCTCAGTGAGTATCAAGATTTTGGAGCCGGACGCTGGTGACAATTCTAGAACGTGCCCGAATTCCCGGTCGATGAATTCGCGGAGGTCCGCACGGGGAACCAACTCACTCAGGTCAACCCCTCCATTGTCTTCCATGAAGTGGAACAAGAATGGCCTTCCGCCAGAGGTTGGCTTAGCGCTAAGCGACATCGTTTGCTAATCCTTAGCGTCGCCGCGAGCCGCTGAGGCGTGAAGACGGGATTCCCTCAGACGGGCTGAGGCAACCCTGGATAGCCTCGCATGCGGCTGTTCTGCAACACAGGAGAGTCGACGATTATGCCCCTGTTCTAACAAATGAGGCAGTAACTGCAGTTCTCGAACTTCGTAAGATTCTCGGCGACTGCCTCGAATGCAGACTTATCGATACGCTTCAGCACTTCAATCTGTGGCGGCGTTAATTGAAAGGCGCTCAGCACTTCATCCGGCTGTTCTGAAAGCCGATCACGGAAGTCTGACTCAATTACAGCTCGGGCAACGACGGTACTGACAGGCATGTGCGACATGGGTAGTAACCTCCTATCCAATTCGAGTTTTGGGGACTACAGTCAAGGATATTCTCAATGGTGCGGAGTAGCTGCGGATATATCTTCAATGAGATCCTCCTTCACAAGGAATCCGAGCTCCTCCTTTCCAGAGTACCGCTCACCCCTTGCGCTGATATGACTTATCATCCGGGAAGACCGCACCCACTGCAGCAAAACTTCTCCGAATTCTGAGGACTCCAGCCAGTCCATCAGGGCCTGGGTGGCGCGTTCTGCGTCGAGCCTAACGGTAGGTGGCAGATGGACTGTTATATACACGTCTTGACCCCGAGGATATTTCTTGCGATCTGGGTCGCCACGCTTTCCCGTTTTTGCACGCCAATGAGTGACTTGGTTTACCAAGAGGATTGCGATCTCGTCGGCTCCGAGATCATTGGCCATCTTCGATTTCGAATCCAACCACTCGGCATCGGTGCCCACACGATGAAGCTCACCATGGAGCCCATCGTCCATACGTTGCGGATCGCCTTCTTCCATGGTGAAGGGGTGTCGGATTTCGACAACTATAGGGTTCTCGACTCTATCAGGCAGAAACTCAGTGAAATGACTCACCGTTCACCTCCTCGCTACGTGTCATTTACGGATTGAACGCTCACTACAGACTGTCCCAGGCGCTCACCCCCTTTCTGTCACGCCACAACTAACATCTTTCGGGCGTTTTCGGGGGCAGAAAAGCAAAAGAGCCGACCCGCCGGTCGGCTCCCTGATGGCAGCTGGCCGGCAGCCCTATCCCCACTTCGACTGCCGCCCGACCTCTATTTATTTACCTATTGGCCGAGTAAGGATAATCCTATAAGAATAATCTGTCAACCCCCTTCTCGGAAACACCGGCTGCCCCTTTACGCCCCGTACGAGAGGCGCTAGAGTATCCCCCGACAAGGAGGCTCCCCATGACTGCTCTCGCCGTTGAGTACCGCCCCATGATCCGCGACATGCCCTCCAGCGAGCGGCCACGGGAGCGGCTGCGCCGGATGGGCGCCGCCACCCTCTCCAACGCTGAACTACTCGCCATCGTCCTCCGCACCGGCGCCGCCGGAGAGAACGTCGTCGCCCAGGCCACGCGCCTGCTCTCCCGCTTCAGCGGCCTGACGGGACTGGCCCGCGCCTCCGTCGGCGAGCTCTGCGCCGAGCACGCCATCGGTGAGGCGAAGGCGACCCAGGTGCTCGCCGCCCTCGAGCTCGGCCGCCGTCTCCTCGCTACCCACCCAGACGAGCGTCCCGTCGTCCGCACCCCGGAGGACATCGCCAACCTCCTCCTCGCCGATATGGCGCTGCTGGAGCAGGAGCACCTGCGCGTCGTCCTGCTCAACACCAGAAACCAGGTGCTGGCCGCGCCGGAGGTCTACAAGGGCACCGTCAACGCCACCCACGTGCGCGTCTCCGACCTGTTCCGCGACGCCGTGCGCGAGGGCTGCCCCTCCATCATCGTCGTCCACAACCACCCCTCCGGCGACCCCACACCCAGCGCCGACGACGTGGCGATGACCCGCCAGGTGGCGGAGGCCGGCTCCCTCCTCAACATAGACGTCCTTGACCACATCGTCCTCGCCCGCAACGGCTTCGCCAGCCTGCGCGAGCGCCATCTGGGGTTCCCCGCGGATTGAGGCCTGCGGCCCCTTGCCATAGGCCGGACAACAGGCCCCGGTTGACCTCAAGCCCCGAAATGCTAGTATAAGGCTCAGTGTCGCTCCCTATCTGCCATTTCCCAAAATTCCCGCTCTGCGCTCGATAGGAGCAGCTACCTGGGAGGAGCAGCCTTGAACTGGCATTTGGACGTCAATCCTATCGAGGAAAGACAGGAGATTCTGGACGCCGTAAAGCGGCTGGAACCCTGGTACCACTCCTTTCACCTGACCTCAGGGCAAAAAGGTGCTGGCCAGTAGGTTGCTGGAACGGTCTCTATGGACATCAATGAGTTACAACACAATTGGAATCAATTTGGGGAAATTGACCCTTTAGGGTCGATACTTACTGAGCCTGCTAAGAAGGGGAACAAATGGCAAGCAGATGAGTTCTTCAAAACCGGGGGAGAAGAAATCGACGCGGTCATTAGGTATGTCGAATCATTGGGTCTCAATACTGCACGCAGAAAAGCGCTCGACTTTGGCTGTGGTGTTGGAAGGTTAACTCAGGCGCTTGCCAATTATTTCGACGAAGTTGATGGCGTTGATATTGCCCCATCTATGATCGAGCGAGCTAACAAATTCAATAGCCGCGGCGATAGATGCAGATACTATCTGAATGAGACTGCTGACCTCAAGTTATTCGCTGATAATAGATTCGACCTTATTTATACAAACATTACGCTTCAACACATCGCACCACGATATTCTAAGAACTATATAAAGGAATTTGTGCGGATACTTATCCCACATGGCCTGCTAATATTTCAACAGCCAAGCGAACCAATACTAGAGGCCCGTGGCGACAAGCCAGAAGCGAAGAGCCCTAACCAGCCAAGGATGGAGATGTATGGGATAAAGCCAGAGCAGGTTGTAGCCTCTCTCGAAGCGCATGGAGCCAAAATCGTGGACGTGATGCAAGATCAAACCCCGCCGGCACCTCAGGACTGGGTAAGTTTTCGATACTGCGTTACTAAGGAGTGAGCACGTCGCACCCCGCCCCATAACTACTACGGTGAGACAGCTGGAACATGGACCTGCACGACCTGCGAGAGTCGTCGCAGCGGCACGAGATTGTGCTGCGGCTTGTGCCGACACGCTGTTTACCGAAAGCGAGGAGCAGCCTTGAACTGGCATTTGGACGTCAATCCTATCGGGGAAAGACAGGAGATTCTGGACGCCGTAAAGCGGCTGGAACCCTGGTACCACTCCTTTCACCTGGCGGACTGGCTGAAGATCGAGGGGATCCATGACGGTGACTCCGTCCTGGCCTCGCTGGACCGCCTCGGCTTCCCGCGCGATTTCTCCGGCAAGACCGTCCTAGACGCGGGCTGCAACGCCGGATACTACAGCTTCGTGGCCAAACGCAGGGGCGCCGAGCGTGTGCTGGGGGTGGAACTGGACCCCCACTACGTCCGGCAAGCGGAGCACCTCTCCAACCTCCTTGGGCTTGACGTACAGTTCATAAACGACGACGCTCACAACGTCGATGCCAGCCTCGGCACCTTCGACATCGTCATCTGCACAGGACTGATGTATCACATACCGGACCCGACGAACGTGCTATCGAAGCTGGCTGCCGTCTGCACTGACACGATCCTTATCGAAAGCGAGTTCCTCCTCGACCCTGCCCTCACCTCCATGGGCAGGTTCATCGAGGGCGCCTACATGGGTGATCCGACCAATTGGTGGATATACGGGCCCCAGTGCCTGGAGGGTATGGTGAGGGCGGCCGGCTTCGGGAGCACAGAGTTCCGGGGCTTCTACTACGAACCGCACAGCGAAAAGAGCCCAGAAGGCATACCCAGAGGGGGAAGAGGCTTCTTGATCGGCAAGAAGCATGGGCGGTAGTCCGCCCAGCCGCATCTCCCTCTAGATCCCGCCGGACCACAGGTATCTTGACTCTCGCCGAGGAGGTAGTATGAGGCTCTATCTGGCCAACATCGAGTCCTGGATCTTCCCCAATCGGGGAAGCGAGATCCTATGCGAAAAAGGCCTTGAAGTTGCCGGCAACTGGTTGGATCCCCCCTTGTACCGCGAGCTAGATGAGTTCTCCCCTGACGTGGTGGTATACGGCCCTCACCGGCGCGTGGACGCACTCGCGCTCCATAAAGAAGACATCCTCCGCACGCCAACCGTCCTGTGGGCCCTCTATCCGGACTACATCACGGGCTGGGACCGGGGGAAGAACGCGCATGAAGACGGTTTCCTAGAGTCCGTAGCCGTTCTCATGCCCTATTTCAAGAGACATCTTGCGCAGAGCGTATTTACCAAACGTCTCTTGGAGGAGCGCATCGATGGCTACAAGTTCCAGGTCTGCTTCCTAGGCATCGACCTCGAGGGCATAGACCGCTGCCGGCGCGAGAACGGGGCCCAGCGCTCCGGCCTGACGGTCTTGTGGCAGCACCGCTGGCGCACCGACAAAAACCTCCAGGGAGCGTTGGACGTCATCGAGAGCCTGGCGGCCAAGCATGGGGACGTGAAGTTCATCATCGGTCGGAAAGAGGACTGGGATGAGCCGTTCTGGGTCCCTCAGAGCCTCAAAGACTACTACGCAGACGCCGCGACCAGGCTCAACCGGCTGGGCAACGTACAGTTCATACCCCGGTTTGAGACCCAGGTCGACTACTGGCGCTTCATCTCCGGGATAGATATCGCCTTCTCCTGTTCGTACCACGAGACCTTCGGCATCGCCATGCTGGAGAAGGCCTACGCCGGCGTCGCCTGCGTCGTCCCCAACACCGTAGCCTATCCCGGAATTCACAGCGGAGCGCTCCTCGTGCCCCATGGTCAGATCGCTTCGGCGGTGGACAGATTGATTCTGGAGCCCCAGCTTCGAGCGGAGGTGACCCAGCGCTGCCAGCAGAACGCCAGCAAGTACGATGTGAGCACCACGGCCCAGAAGCTCGCGGAAGTG
>CAZYOV010000113.1:0-7334 GCA_964649215.1 uncultured Dehalococcoidia bacterium | reverse complement strand
CGGAGGGTCGCTTCAACGTTCATGCCAAGATCGCCGGCGGCGGCATTTCCGCCTGGGCCGACGCGTTGGCGCACGGGATGACGCGCGCCCTCCTCGCCTTCGATAGCGGCCTCAGACCGTCCCTGCGCAAGGCCGGCCTCCTCACCCGTGACCCACGGGTGAAGGAGCGCAAGAAGCCCGGCCTCAAGCGCGCCCGTAAGGCGCCGCAGTATACCAAGCGGTAAGCCGGAGGCTGTCCGTAGGTAGCGGTTCTACTTCTGGCGCGCCAGCCAGGCCTTCAGGTCGTCGATGTCCGTCGTGGGTGTGGGGTCGACTCCGTTCAGCAGCGCCGCGTAGTAGCTCACGTAGTCGCCCATCAGGACGGAGGTCATAGCCTGCGCCAATGCGCTCTTGCCCTCCCCATGCACCTCCGCGTACTCCACCCCCGCCTCGGCCAGAGCCTTCCGGCTAAACTCGTAGTGAAGCGCCACCCGTGGGTGCAGGTCCGGCGATCGCAGGTACAGGACGAGCACCAGCCGGGCCACCTCCTTGGGCAGCGCGAAGGAGACGAGGGCGTTGTGGTTCGCCTCCGGGAGCTGCTCGTAGAACGCCCAGACCTTTGACGATTCGTTAAGTTGGGTCTTCCAGCGGTGCGCCACTTCGGTCAGCAGCTCGGCGCCGTAGATCACGGGCAGCCGCCCGGTCAGCCTGCCCGCGAGCTGTTTGGCGGCGTTCTCGGCCAGCGGCACCTCCTCCCCGATGCGCGAACGGAGCGACTCCATCGCTGAGAGCGTCTCGTCCACATCCCGCGCGACGCCCTGCATAAGACCCAGCGTTTCCGCGATGGCCAGCAGGGGCATCAGGCCGTAGCCGAACGCCGCGCGGGGCTCGCCACGGAACTGGAAGACGAAGGCGGGGACGCCGTTGGCGCGGGCCGTCGTCAGCAGACTGCCGCCGGTGGTCAGCACCAGCTTCTTGGCCGGCGTGGCGAGCCCCTGCTGGAATGCCGATAGCGTCTCCTCCGTGTTGCCGCTGAAGCTGGAGGCGATGAGCAGCGTGCGGTCGTCCACGTAGGGCGGCAGATCGTAGTGGCGCTGGTTCAGCACCGGTACGGGGCATTCACGGGCGAGCAGCAGCCGGAGGAGATCGCCGGCTATGGCGGAGCCTCCCATGCCCAGGATAACGATCCGCTCGATGTCACGATAGGCTGGGGGCAGTTCCAGGCGGCGGGCCTCCTCCCAGGCGTCGCGGCACTGGTCAGGCAAGTCGCGGACGGCGGCGCCCATGCCACTGGGATCCAATCGGGCGCGTGCTTCGGCGTCGTCGAGGATGCTGAGGTCAGGCACCGGTCAGCTCACGGACTTCGCTCAGCACCTTGGCCACCAGCTCTTCCCGCGGCACCTCCGTGTAGATGCGCATGAGCGGTTCCGTGCCGGACAGACGGATCAGGGCCCAGGCGCCGTCACTCAGGCGGAAGCGCAGGCCGTCCGTGCGGTCAATGGCCGTCACCTTCATGCCGGCGATGCTCTTCGGGCGCAGCCCCTCCAGCCGCGATTCCATCCGCGTTCGCTCCTGCGGCGACATCTCGATGTCTACGCGATCGTAGTAGTGCGGCCCCACCTTATCAAACAGCTCCGCCACGAGGTCGGCGGCGTCCTTGCGGCGCCGCGCCATCAGGTCCAGGAAGTACAGCCCGGAGAGGATGCCGTCTCGCTCCGGCAGGTGGCCGCGGAAGGCGTAGCCCCCGGATTCCTCTCCGGCGATGATGGCGTCCGTTTCGCGCATCTTGGGGCCAAGGTGTTTGAAGCCAACGGCGGTCTCGTGCACCGGTACGCCGTACAGCTCGCCCAGCCGTGGCACCATGCCCGTGGTGGTCAACGATTTGATGATGGGCCCGCGCAGGCCGCGTACCTCCAGCAGGTAGTAGGTCAGCAGAGCGAACGTCTGAAGCTGGTTGACGAATCGCCCTTCACCGTCGAGGACGCCCAGGCGGTCGGCGTCTCCGTCCGTGGCCAGGCCTACCTGTGCGCGGTGGCGGCGGACGGCACGCCGCAGCGGCGAAAGGTTGCGGGGGATCGGTTCCGGGTTGTGCATACCCGGGAAAGCCGGGTTCCGCGCCGACCGCACCTCCCAGATTCGAGTCTTGCCTCCCGCGAGGAGCCGGCGCAGGTAGCCGGCGCCGGCGCCGTGCATGGAGTCCACCACCACCCTCAGTCCGGCCGCCCGCAGGCTGCCCAAATCCACCAGCTCCGATATGTGGGTCAGGTATTCAGGCCGCGGGTCGAACGTCTCCACCAGACCCTTCGCCTTCGCCTCAGCCAGGGGCAGGCGGGGCGCCCGGCCGCTGCGCGTCAGGAGCGCTTCGATGCGGGTCAGTACCTCCGGCGGAGCGGCGCCCGCGTACTCCGTTCGCACCTTGAAGCCGGAGTACTGCGACGGGTTGTGGCTGGCCGTGATGACCACCGACCCGGCTGCCTTGCGCTGGAGGATAGCGTAGCCTATCACGGGCGTCGGCGCCGGACGGTCGCACAGGTATACGGGGATACCGTTGGCGGCCAGCACCTCGGCGGCGGCGGCGGCGAACGCCTCGGATGCGAACCGCGTGTCGTATCCGATGACCATGCCGCGATCGGCGAGCCCGGTCTCCTGTACCTGCAGGGCGGTGGCTTGGGCGCAGGCGCGTACGTTCTCGAACGTGAACTCGTCAGCGATGACGGCCCGCCAGCCGTCGGTGCCGAATCGGATGGGAGACTCGGTCATACAGCGGTCTCCGTCTCTGGCCATAGCTGTCGCACCTCCGCAGCGGCCTCCGTCAGGTCCTTAAAGGTGTCCACCGTCCGCCAGTAGGCGCGGCTGAGGTAGCCGAACAGCTTCCCCTCGGCCGCCAGCTCGGGGAAGGTTGTCGTCTCGTGGTCGCCCCGCTCAGGGAGGCGGTGGAAGAACTCTGGTGTGAGGACGTAGAGGCCGGCGTTTATCCAGTGGGGCAGCAGCGGTTTCTCCTCGAAAGCCACGATGTGGCCGGCCCTGTCCCGGCGGGCGACGCCGTAGGCACTGCGCAGGCGGGTGAGCATGACGGTGGCGGAGGCGTTCTTGCGCCGGTGATAGCGTAGCAGGGGCGTAAGCGGCTGATTGGTCAGGATATCGCCGTTCAGGGCGAGGGTAGCATCTTCGTCCGGAGGCAGGAGGCGAGAGCCCAGCTTGAGGGCGCCGCCGCGGCCCAGGGGCTCATCCTCCAGGGAGTACTGGATGCGAAGTCCGAAACGCGAGCCGTCCCTGAAGTGGTCCTGGATGACCTCCGCCTTGTAGCCGCAGAGGAGGACAACGTCGCTAATGCCCTGGCCGGCCAGCCAGCGAATCTGGTGCTCCAGGATAGGCTTGCCGGCCACCTCGATCATCGGTTTGGGTCGCTCGTCGGTGAGGGGCCGCAGCCGCTCGCCCTCGCCGCCGGCGACGATCAGGGCGTACACGGCTGGCTACGCGCGTTGCCTCTCGCCGACCGTCGGCGCCGGCTCCTGCGCGGGCAGGCCCGCCGCTTGCCGCAGCGCCTCCGCCTTGTCCGTGCGCTCCCAGGGGGCGTCGATGTCGCTGCGGCCGAAGTGGCCGTAAGCTGAGGTCGCCCGGTAGATCGGCCGTCGAAGGTCCAGGTCGTGGATGATCGCCTGGGGACTGAGGTCGAAGTGCTCCTTGACCAGCTTCTCGATGCCGCCGTGGTCAAACTTGTGAGTGCCAAACGTCTCGATGGAGATTCCCAGGGGCTGAGGGTGGCCGATGGCGTAGGACAGCTCCACCTCCACGCGGTCCGCCAGACCGGCCGCTACCAGGTTCTTGGCTACGTAGCGGGCGGCATAGGAGGCCGAGCGGTCCACCTTGGAGGGGTCCTTGCCGGAGTAGGAGCCGCCGCCGTGGCGGCCTATGCCCCCATACGTATCGACGATGTTCTTGCGGCCGGAGAGCCCGGAGTCCGCCGCCGGCCCGCCCAGGATAAAGGAGCCGCTGCTGTTGACGTGGATGTCCGTACGGTCGTCCAGCCAATTGCCGAGCACGGGGCGGATGACCTGCTTCGATACCTCGTCCCACAGTTGCTTGCTACCGACCTCGGGGTCGTGCTGGGCGGCGATGACCACCGCCTGAACCCGCTTAGGGACGCCGTAGGAGTACTCCACGGTCACCTGCGACTTGCCGTCCGGCCGCAGGTAGGGGAGGATCCTTTGTTTTCGGCATTCAGCCAGCCGGAAGCAGAGGTGATGGGCCAGGTCTATCGGCAGCGGCATCAGCTGCTCCGTCTCCGTGCAGGCGAAGCCCATCATGATCCCCTGGTCGCCGGCGCCCTCATCGGTCCCGACGGCAGCCGATATCTCCCGCGATTGCTGTTTGATGGAGACGATGACGCCGCAGCTATCACCCTCGAATCCGTACTCGGGTTTCGTGTAGCCGACGTCGCGGATGACCTGGCGTGCAATGCCGGTGTAATCCACGTGATGGGCTGTGGAGATTTCGCCCAGGATGACCACGAGGCCCGTAGTGGTCGTTACCTCGCAGGCCACGTGAGCCGTGGGGTCGTGGGCGAGGATCTCGTCCAGGATGGCGTCCGCAATCTGGTCACAGAGCTTGTCAGGGTGGCCCTCCGTGACAGACTCCGAGGTCATGTACAGAGACGGCGAGCTCATGAGCGTCATCGTCATCGTGCTTTCCTCCTTGCCTACGTCCCCGCCTCCCATGAGGAGAGGTACTGGCGCTGTTCGTCAGTCAGCTCATCAATCGTAATGCCCATGGAAGCGAGCTTCAGCCGTGCCACTTCTAGGTCGATCTCAGCCGGCACGGGGTAGACATCGACCGGCAACCGCTGGGGCCGTGTGGCCAGGTACTCCACGCAGAGCGCTTGATTGGCGAAACTCATGTCCATGACGCTCGCCGGGTGGCCCTCAGCCGCCGTCAGGTTGATGAGACGGCCTTCGCCCAGCAGGTAGAGGCGGTTACCGTTCATCAGCCGGTACTCCTCGACGTGCTCGCGTATACGGCGCTTGGTCTCGCTCATCTCTTCCAGCCCCTTGATGTTCAGCTCCACGTTGAAGTGACCGGAGTTGGCGAGGATGGCGCCGTCCTTCATCGCCTGGAAGTGGTGCTGATCGATGACGTTGACGTCGCCGGTGAGGGTGATGAAGATGTCGCCGATGGGCGCGGCCTCAGCCAGCGACATAACCTGGCAGCCGTCCATGGCGGCCTCCAGCGCCCGCACCGGCTGGACCTCCGTGACGATCACCTTGGCGCCCAAGCCGCGCGCCCGCATCGCCACGCCGCGCCCGCACCAGCCGTATCCGCAAACCACGACGTTCTTGCCCGCCCACAGGACGTTGGTGGCGCGGGTGATGCCGTCCAGGGTGCTCTGACCTGTGCCGTATCGGTTGTCGAACAGGTGCTTTGTGTCGGCATCGTTTACGCCCATGATCGGATAGGCGAGAGCGCCGTCTGTGGCCATCGCCCGCAGACGTGTGACACCCGTCGTCGTCTCCTCCGTGCCGGCGATGACGCCCTCCAGCAAGTCGCGGCGCTCCTTGTGCAGCGTGGCCACAAGGTCAGCGCCGTCGTCCAGGGTGATGTGGGGCTTCTGGTCCAGGACGGCGTGGATGTGCCGGTAGTACGTCTCGTCTTCTTCGCCGTGGACGGAATAGACAGGGATGCCATGAATCGCCACCAGAGCAGCCGCGACATCGTCCTGCGTGGAAAGGGGGTTGCTGGCGCAGAGGGCCACCTCGGCGCCGCCATCACGCAGGGCCAGCATCAGATTTGCCGTCTCCGTGGTCACGTGCAGGCAGGCCGATACCCGCAACCCGGCCAGCGGCCGCTCCTTGGCGAAACGCTCGCGGATGAGGTTGATGACGGGCATCTCCCGCGCCGCCCACTCTATGCGCTTGTTACCGTCTTCGGCCAGGGCCAGGTCCTTGACGTCGAACGCTACCGTAGGTTTGGTCATTATCGCTCCCTTGTGGCCGCCGCTTCTTCCTCCAGCGACGACTCCAACGCCTCGCGCATCCTGATGGTTGCTTCCCACTGGGGCGTGTAGTCGTCCCTGCGGGGCATCATCGGCAGGAACGGCGCCTCTTCCCGCTGGAACACCTCGAATACACGGTGCAGCTCCGGTATCGGGTCCGGGTGATCATCCACGCGCAGGTCGCAGTAGGGGTAATCCTCCGTATGGACGACATGGATGCCGGCGGATTGGCGGCCGCGGCGGTCGCCGCCTGCCTCTTGACCAGCCTCCAGGGCGCGAAGGAGCCGCTCCGGAAGGGGTTCATCATCGCTGGTCTCGAAGGCGTGGGACATCGCCTTGGTCACGTCCTCGCCCACCAGAATGTTACCGAGGCAGACGTGGCCCCGGCCCTCCAGCGCACCCGCCCAGGGGATACACTTGTCGCCGGTGTAGGCCGCCGTGTGCCCATCGCGATCGACGATCGCCACCTGACGGAGATCGCGGCCTCGGTCGTTGTCGATGATGCGCTCCAGGACGCGCGCGGCGGCCAGCCCCTGCTCCAGCAGGGTGATGCCTTCGATCCCCAGGTAGGGGTTGGCGAACGATTGGCTGGCGATGGCGCCCACGCCGGCGCGGCAGTAGGGCACCATGCCTCCCGCCGCCAGCGCCTTGCTGGAGGTGGCGACACCCAGCATCCCCGTTCGCGGACAACGGGCGACTATCGAGAAGGTCATACGGGCGCCTCTTCGAACGAGGGAGGTTGTGGGTAGTACTCCATCATCTTTTGCACGTTCTTGGCCGTCTGCGCGTCCTTGAGCAGGCTCACAAGGTACAGCGCCATGTCGATGCCTGCGGATACGCCGGCCGAGGTGATAACGGAGCCATCGTGGACGAACCGCTCGCTCACCACCTCCACGTCGCCTAGTTCCCGGAGCCCTTGAACGGCGCCCCAGTGCGTAGTAGCCCGCTTGCCGAAGAGAAACCCTGCCCTGTGCAGGATAAAGGCCCCAGTGCAAACGGAGGTCACGTAAGACGCCTCTTTTCCGGCCCTCTGAACGAACTCGATCATGCGGGGGTTATCTACTTCTTTGCGGGTGTTTAGACCGCCCGGGAGGAGCAGCACATCCAGCCGCGGAGCATCATCAAAGCTGTGGTCCACGTTGATGCTCAGCCCGTTCGCAGCCTTAACGCTGTCCCCGGCTTCAGCGATAGTGATCACACGCCAGTCGCGGTCCTGAAAGGTCAGCCCACCAAAGACCTCGTAGGGGCCCACGAAATCCAGTTCTTCAACTCCTGGGAAGAGAACGATTCCCACCGTCTTGGTCATCGGACCACTATCTCCTTGCCCTGGTGGCGGCCGCGCCAGCCGGCGGCCAGACGGCGCAGG
>CAZYOV010000112.1:4322-7480 GCA_964649215.1 uncultured Dehalococcoidia bacterium | reverse complement strand
TTTACGTCACGTGGTGCCGAAGGCGGGATTTGAACCCGCACGCCCTTTCGGACACTGCGCCCTGAACGCAGCGCGTCTGCCATTCCGCCACTTCGGCGCTCCTCCTCTAAGTGGTGGGCGGTGCAGGGCTTGAACCTGCGACCTCTTGCGTGTGAAGCAAGCGCTCTCCCACTGAGCTAACCGCCCGCCGCCAACGCGATTGTAGAGCCGCACCTTCGAGGGCGTCAAGGCGAAGCCTAGGGCGAAGGGGCGGCCTTGCTGGCCGGCAGGCCGCTATGTTAGACAGGAAGGCGACACTTCCGGCCGTGGGCAGAGGAAGCGGATGCCTCAGCGGCCGTCAGTGGTTATCTGGATGACCGGCGGTATAAAGATGTTTGGGCCGGGTATCGTATGAGTAATAACCACCGGACCGTAAATGTCAACTGTTACTATCGGAGCGCCAGTGTCATCAACCGTCACCATGATAATGGGGCCAGTTATGGTGTCGCCCTCCAGAACTGGCTGCGTGATGCAAACCTCTGCCGCCGCCTCCGCGTTACAGGCGGATGCATTTGAAGGCCCCATAGCTAGCACGGCGCCGGCGATAGCAGACGTCACTACCACTGCCGCCAGAATCGGCTTTCGCATCGCCACCTCCCTTTCTAAGAATTGGGGGCTACTTATTGGTGGATATTATGGTCAACTAACGTAAAAGTCAAGTATCGAGCGGTGTGACAGCAGCCGCGGCTGCGCTCAGGGCTGCCCCCGCCAGAATCGTCGGCGATACGTACAGCGTCACGACCAGCGAGCGGAAGAGGACGGTTCGCATCGGTGTGCCGACGGGCATTGTGCGCTTGGGCTGGGCGGCTGTCAACGGGGGCGCGGTGCCTCGCGCCTCAGGGTGAGCCCATTGCTTTTCCATTAACCGTATCTTAACCTTCGCCTCTTTTCTGTAAACCGCCCTGTTCACTCGCACCTGACAGAATGGAGCTAGCAGGCAGATCGATGGAAGGGAGAAACTAATCCATGGACAGCTCCCGTCAAGAAGAACTGACGACGGAGAGGCCGGAAAGCGGTGACGAGCCGGAGAGGGAGATCGAAATCATCATTCGGGAAGTTCAGTCCGTCCTGAAGCTTGGTCGCGGGCGAACACGAGACGAGCCGTTTCGGGGCTTCGGTTCACCGGCAGGTAAGTTCTAGTGGAGGCTGCTATGCGGTTCATCAACAAACTAGCCTGTACGCTCTGGGGTCACCACCTATACCAGCGGGTCAGGCAGGCGAGCGATTCGGAAGTTGCCGTGGCCTGCTGCATTCGCTGCGGCAGTTACACCATCACGCCGGTTAACTAAGCCGAAGAGGAGCACGATTGGTGACCGCCGCGATCGTGCGTCTGGGCGTGGCGCGTGTCAACGGGCAACTTCCTTTGACTCCAAGAGACTGCCGCTGGACGAGTACCTCTGCTAAGATTCAACACAGAACCAATACACCTAAGGACACTAGAGGGAGGCAGACCTTTGGCCGCGTCCACACAGCAAGTCCTAGACCATCACCTCCAGGCATTCGGAGCGGGAGACCTGGACGGCATCCTGGAGGACTTCACCGATGGTTCCATCATCATCACGCCAGACGGCGTCCGGCGCAGCCGGGATGAGATGTCAGCGTTCTTCTCTACGCTCTTCGCGGACTTCGCAAAGCCCGGCATGTCCTTCAGCATGGATCAGCAGGTCGTCGATGGGGAGATCGCGTACATCAGGTGGTCCGCGGAAACGGCAGACAACGTGTACGAGCTAGGCACCGACACGTTCTTGATCCGCGACGGTAAGATCGTCACCCAGACGTTCGCTGCGAAGACTACTCCAAAGTCCTAGCGCGGTTACCCCCGCCGCATCCTCACCACGAACAGCCCGGAGCGATTCTGCGCCTGGGCAGGCGCGTGCCAACGGGGGTTGACGAGTCACTCCTCTAGGCAAACGACTTCTCGGTCGTCAACCAGTTCCCAGGACTGGCTAGATGGCCCGATGTAATTGTCGGTGTCATCAGGACAGTTAGAGAGTGCGTACTCGAAGATCGCGTCATCTCCCGGGAATTCGGTATCGGGCATCTCCAGCAGGTCAATCACCCGTGCGTCGTGCGAGTCCTCGCAGGCTCGACGTTCGATTGAGCTCACTACCTCCTCCTCCGCTGAGGGATAATTTAAGCAGTCCCCAATCGCTAAGTCGAAGAGCGACTCAACGATGCACGAGATCTCTCGGTCTCCCACTTCGTTCCAGGAATCCTCCGTTGGGTAGAGGACGGTCGTGGCCTCGGTCGGGCACCCCTCTAACCCCATGTCACGGAGCGGGCCTTCGCCGGGGAAGTCGTCCCCTTCGACGTCGAAGAGCGCCACTACCTCACCGTCATGCAGCTCAGAGCAGTCAACGGTGCGAACGCGTTCTACTTCCTCTGCCTCGGGCCCGGGCTCTAGCCCCACTACACAGTCCCCGACTTCGAGATCGAAAACGCTCTCACCTTTCTGGCAGGCGGCTAGCGCGAACAGAGCAGTGAGCGTCAGCCCGAAGCAGAAAAAACCGACCTTGCGCGCCGTCACCAATGCCCCCTTGCTATGCTACCAATCCGCCGCGATTATGCGCCTGGGCAGGGAGGGCGTCAAGGTAGCGGCAGAAATGCTGGTAGCAGGGGCGGGAATCGAACCCGCGACACATGGCTTATGAAGCCACTGCTCTAACCGCTGAGCTACCCTGCCACCGAAAGCGAGTGTAGCAACGAGATAGCAGGCCGGTCAACGGCCTGCCGCCGGCTTGTGGCACTTGATAGAATGGGTGTGCGATGGCCACCGCAGCCCCCAATCAGTTGCTGGAGCAGGCGCGCGCCCTGCCGGCGCGCCCGGGCGTCTATATCTTCCGTAACGCTAAGGGCGACGTGATCTACGTGGGCAAGGCGGCCTCCCTCAGGAACCGCGTGCGCTCCTACTTCGGCTCGCCTCACAGCCTGGAGCCAAAGACGCGCCGCCTGGTGGAGAAGATCACCGACGTCGAGTACGTCGTCACCGCCAGCGCCCAGGAGGCGCTTATCCTGGAGGCGAGCCTGGTCAAGCGCCACCAGCCGTTCTTCAACGTTCGCCTCAAGGACGATAAGCACTACCCCTACCTGAAGATCGACCTGTCCGAGGAGTGGCCGCG
>CAZYOV010000112.1:0-4222 GCA_964649215.1 uncultured Dehalococcoidia bacterium | reverse complement strand
GACAGGTGATGGAGGTGGTGGAGCGGGTGGACATGGACGTGTTCGGCCTGGCGCGGGAGGGCGCGGAGGCCGGCGTGCAGGTGTTCTTCGTGCGCCGGGGCAACGTCATCGGTCGCGACACGTTCGCTCTGGACGGCGCCGCGGACGAGCCGGAGGCCGAGGTGCTGGCCAGCTTCCTGCAGCAGTTCTACCAGGCGGCGGCGTACGTGCCGAAGCGTGTGCTCCTCCCCTTCCCGGTGAGCGACCAGGCCCTCATCCAGGATTGGCTGTCGCAGCGGCGGGGGAAGAAGGTGGAGGTGCTGGCGCCCCAGCGGGGCGATAAGCGGGCGCTGGTGCAGACCGCCGTGGAGAACGCCCGCGAGTCGCTACAGGCGGCGCGGGCGAAGTGGCTGGCCGACAGCGGCAAGGCTCGCGAGGCGCTGGAGCAGCTAGAGGACGAGCTGAACCTGCCCTCGCCGCCGGAGCGGATCGAGTGCTACGACATCTCGAACATCCAGGGCACGTCCGCCGTGGGGTCGATGGTGGTGTTCATCGAGGGACGGTCGCAGCCGACGGAGTACCGCCGCTTTCGCATCAAGTCCGTGGCCGGGCCGGACGACTTCGCGATGCTGCAGGAGGTGCTGCGTCGCCGGTTCAAGCGGACGGCGGAGGTGATAGAGGAGCGGGCGAAGGCGGGGGCCGAGGCGGACGAGTCGTTCGGGGCGGTGCCGGACCTGGTGATCGTGGACGGGGGTAAGGGGCAGGTGTCGGCGGCGCACGACGAGATGCGCAACCTGGGGGTTGGTCACATACCGCTGGCGGGGCTGGCGAAGCGGTTCGAGGAGCTTTATGTGAAGGACGTTTCGGAGCCGATAGTGCTGCCGAGGACGTCGCAGGCGCTGTACCTGGTGCAGCGCATCCGCGACGAGGCGCACCGGTTCGCGATCACGTATCACCGCAAGCTGCGGGCGAAGACGGGGATGCGTTCGGCGCTGGACGCGGTGCCGGGTGTGGGCCCGAAGCGGAAGAAGGCGCTGCTGCGGAAGTTCGGCTCCCTGAAGGCGGTACGGGAGGCGGGGGTGGAGGAGATCGCGGCGACGCCGGGGTTTACCCGCTCGCTGGCGGAGAAGGTGCTGGCGGGGCTGTAGAGGCCTTCTCGTCAACCTCAAACAGTTCCCCGGACAATCTCCAGAGGCCGTTACGATTCTTGTCGGTATACACCACGAGCTCCGCGGCCACGCATCGATCATCAGCTGGATTCCACTGAACAGACTTCCCCCAGGGCCACACGAGCCGTCTCCTCCCGAGCACTGCAACGCTATCCGACAGCAAATGACCGGCCACTTTCCTCGCGTCAACATCGAGCTTCCGAGCAAGGCGATCGCTTACCTGTTCTAGCATTGAGCCGTCGTGTGAATGGAATGCAGCAATAATCCCGTCGAACAACGGCTTAATCAAAGCTGCTGGATTGAGGACGCATCCGCTTGGGGCATGAATAGCCACTCTCAAGCCAAACCTCGATGGTTCTTGCTCGACCGCACCCCCTGCCTCGCCTAGTCCTCGCTTCATCCAATACCAGATAGACGTAGCGCTCGTCGACGGACCAAGGGCTTCTGAACTCATCTCCCACTGGACAAGCTGCCTCCGCGATCTCCAATACGCGAATCCGTCCTGCCTCTTGGCTGACCCGTAGAATTGATAATGGGCGAACCGTTCTTTCAAGAGTCGGGGCGGAGGGGGCGGTTCTGAAAACGCCCGCTCAAGGCGCAGGCCATTGGAACTAGATCGAGCAAAGTATGACGCTCCAACATTGTATAAGAGGATGTTCTCGGCATCGCACGCTTCGTCTACACCGCTCACATACGTCGCGTGAAGAACTTCACCTGAACCGCATTCAAGCGTTCGTACAGCTTCACGAAGGTCCCCTCGCATCCTCTTGAGCCACCCCTTCGGTTCAAATGGCAATCGTTTGATAGACCACAACTCCACGGGATGCGCTGGTCCAGGATTGAGAAGCAGGTAGGAATCGGGATAATCCCTAGGGCGGTTCACGCGACGAGTCCCCCTACTCCACCGTGATGGTGCCCACCATCTCGACGGGGTGGAAGTCGCAGCGGAAGACGAAGGTGCCTGTCTCGTCAAACTGGAAGGTGATATCGCCGGTGTCGCCGCCGGCGAACAGATTCGGGTCGGAGCAGGCCTCGTCGCCGCCGGTCTCGCAGAAGGCGTCGCCGTATTCGTTGTCTGTGCCGGCGATGTGCAGGTTGTGTATGGCGAAGCCGTCGTTGGTCAGGTCAATGGTGGTTTGCTCGCCCAGCGGCGCGGCGATGTCCGGCTCCTGCTGTCCGTCAAGCTCGAAGAAGTTATCGCCCATGCTCACGGCGATGGCGCCGCCCGTAACCCCGCCGTCGGCGGGCGTCTCCTCGGCCTGCGGCGTGGGCGACATCTCGGCGACGACGTCGCCGTCCTCCGGCTCCACGTCTTCGATGCCAGCGTCGGAAGAGAGGGCGAAGGCGAGGATGAAAGTTACGGCGACGGCGGCAAAGACAAAGCCGATGAGGGCCTCGCCCAGGGGCAGTTTCGTGACGTCAAGCTTCATACGCGCGTCGAGGCACCTGCGGCAACCTCCATTTATATATAACGGAGCGGGGTCTTAGGCGCCAGCCGCCGCCGGGTTATTCGGGTGCTATACTTCGAAGCGGAGACGTAAGATGGCTACGCTTGTCGAACACCTTAGCCGCTCCAAGACCACGCTTCTGGCGGAGCTGGCCGAGGAGATCAGCGACCTACGGGTGCTGGAGGCGATCGCCAAGGCGCCGCGGGAGCGGTTCGTGCCGCAGGAGCTGCGGCCCTACGCGTACGAGAACCGACCCCTACGGATAGGACACGGCCAGACGATATCGCAGCCGCTGATCGTGGCGATGATGACGCAGGCGCTGTCGCTGCGAGGGGACGAGAAGCTGCTGGAGGTAGGCACGGGCTCCGGCTACCAGGCGGCGCTGCTCTCGCAACTGGCGGGGGAGGTGGTGAGCGTAGAGCGCGTGCCGGAGCTGGCGGAGCGGGCCGGGCACCTGCTAGCGGAGTTGGGATACGCGAACGTGAGCGTGCACGCGGCCGGCGAGACGCTAGGGTGGCCCGACGATGCGCCGTACGACGCCATCATCGTGACCGCCGCAGCGCCCAGGGTACCGCAGGAGCTGATGGAGCAGCTGGTCATGGGCGGGCGAATGGTGGTCCCGGTAGGGAGCCGTGACCTGCAGGAGCTGGTGCGGGCGGTACGGAGCCCGGAGGGGCCGGCGCTGACGAACCTGGGGCCCTGCCGGTTCGTGCCGCTGCTGGGCCCCGGCGCTTGGGCAGAAGGTAACCCCTACTGAAGGCCAGGTCGACACTGACGGCGCTCTCCGCGGACATTAGCAACACAGGACGCGTTATTTGCTCACCAGACGGCGGCAAAGCGCGTTTGGAAATCGTTAACCGGAACGATTATGACGCGTTCTCCCCATTGACTGACAATATCGGTAGCCGAATTTTCGAAAATTAACCGTCGAATACGTCGGCAACCGCTAGACAAAGGAAGGAGGTGACAATAAGATATGGCAGTCAGTTCCCCGGGCAGGCTACGTAGTACGGAGAGCTCTTCCATGCGCAAAAGTCTTGGTGAGTTCCTGGTTTTCCTTGCTGTGGAGAAAGGAGCATCCGCCAATACGATAGCCGCCTACAAGAATGACCTCCAGCAGCTCGCCGACTTCATTGGATCCCGCGCAAGCAGTGACGGCTGGCGAAGCCTGAGCCGGTCCGATATCCAGGATTTCATCCTGGACCTTAAGCAGCGGGGCTACACGGAAACGTCCGTGGCCCGCAAGGTAGCGGCCGTCCGCTCATTCTTCGCGTTCCTGGCCGCAGAGGGCTCCATCAGCGCTAACCCCACGGAGGGGCTCAGCTCCCCCCGTGTGGGGAAGACCCTGCCCAAAGCGATCAGCCCCAATGAGGTCGACGAGCTCTTGGAGCAACCAGCCCGCCGCTCCACCCCGGAAGCGAAGCGGGACCGTGCGATGCTGGAACTCCTGTACGCCACCGGCATGCGGGTGACGGAGCTGGTGTCCCTGGATATGGAAACCTTGAACCTGGACCCGCGCTCCCCCTTCGTGACGTGCTTAGGCAAAGGAGCGAAAGAGCGCTCGATCCCCATCCACGACCACGCCCTCGAGGCGCTGAACGGTTATCTCGAGGACGGCAGGCCGAT
>CAZYOV010000111.1:3632-7524 GCA_964649215.1 uncultured Dehalococcoidia bacterium | reverse complement strand
TCCTCCTGGACCTCACCGGCGATATCGACCAGGCGGTGGCCGCCTACTATCAGGGGTACAGCACCCTCAGCCTCGGAGTCATCTACGAGGACACGATACAGTACGTGGCCACCGTGAACGCGATCAAGGACTGGTTCTGGCCCTAGCGCAGAGACAGCTACGGCGTTCAGTTCTCTTGGCGCAGGCGCAGGAGTAGTGGTGATTGGTCAACTGGCCTGTCGCTGCCCTTCCACAGCCACAGGCGCAGAGCCTTCTAGCGTTCCTCCTCCGGGGGTGGGTCAAGCGTGCCCCACTCCTCGCCGTGGCTCCAGTCCAGCATGATGACGTCTATCTCTTCCCCCGGCTGAACCTCATCCACTTCCGGCTCGATGACTGTCAGCGCGTTAGCGTAAACCATAGACGTGAGCATCCCGGAGCCCTGTGGCCCCGTAAGGGAAGCGTAGTAGCGGCCGTCACGCTTAGTGACGATGCAGCGGGCGTAGAATTGGCGTGGGTCGTCTCTGTTGACGATCCGCTCCTCAGCGACCGCCTTGATCATGGGCCGCTGCCAGTCTGTCTTGCCCATCATCTTCATCAGCGCCGCCCGTCCGAACAGCTCGAACGTCACCATGGAGCTTACTGGGTTGCCGGGCAGCCCGATGTGTGGCACCTGCCGGCCTTCCTTCTGGAAGCAGCCGAACGCGAGTGGCTTGCCCGGCTTCATCGCCACTGTCCAGAAGTCGATGTCCCCTTCCCGGGCCAGAACTTCTTTGACCATATCGTAATCGCCGCGAGAGACCCCGGCGGAGGTGATGAGCATGTCAGCATCCAACCCCTCGTGGATCTTGGCGGTGAGCGCATCGACCGTGTCTTTGGCGATGCCCAGCAGGCGCGGCACGCCTCCGTAGCGCCGGACTAGAGCGCCGACCCCGTATGCGTTGGCGTCGTATATCTTCGCTGGCGGCTTCGGCTGACCGGCCTCCACCAGCTCATCACCCGTCGACAGGATCGCCACCACCGGCCGCCGGATCACCTTCGCGGATGCTCGTCCCAGGGAGGAGAGCACGCCGATCTCTGATGCCCTCAGCACTCGGCCCTTTCGCATCACCAGCTGGCCCTTCCGCACGTCCTCGCCGGCGCGCCGAATGTTGGCGCCGGGCTGGGCTTCCTTGAACACCTGTACCGTCGCATCCACCTGGTGGGCGCGCTCAGGCGCCTGGCCGAACGGCTCGTCCGTCTCTTCGAACGGCACGATGGCGTCCGCCCCCGCAGGCACCGGCGCCCCGGTCATGATGCGGACCGCAACCCCCGCTGCTACCTCGCCTTCGAAGATGTAGCCGGCAGCCACCTCGCCGGTGACGTGCAGTTGCACCGGCGAGTCCTGAGAGGCTCCGGCCGTGTCCTCGGCGCGCACGGCGTAGCCGTCCATCGCCGTGTTGTCTAGCGGCGGTATGATGAGGTCGGACGTGACGTCCTCGGCTAGTACCTGACCCAGCGCCTCCAGCAGCGGTCGCTCTTCCGGCTCCAGGACGTCCACGTAGCTGAGGATACGCTCCAGCGCCTCGTCAACGGTGATCATCATTCGTTCCGGTCCCAGTGATCGTGCGGCGCCACCGCCCATAGCGAGAATAGCGGCGCCCGGGCGCCACTATTTTAGCACCGTTGCGACTTCGATTTGGCTTAGCCGAGCTGTACGACCAGGCAGGTCGTTGTGCGCTGAACGCCGTCCACCTGCTGGATGCCATCGGTTATCGCTCGGCCCACCTTGTCAAGGTCGTCCGCTTCCAGGGTCGCTATGACGTCGAAGGGCCCTGTGACCGCGTCCACTGATACGATCCTGGCGTCCTTGAACTGGAGCATCTGCACGCCCTCGGCCACGCCTTTCGCCTTGCCGACCGCCGATTCTATCAGCACGTAGGCCCGCGTCATGCTCACTCTCCTTTCCTCCACTGTGCCTGACGCCGAAATCATACCGCCTGGCGTCAGGCTGTCAAGGGAGGCGCTGTCTTGGACGTGCGGTTGCTCCTAGCCCGGGCTGGCTCCACAATGGAGGCGTGTCCACCGGCCCTCGGGCACTTTCCTGAAACGCATCGCCATGAACGATGAACGACCACCGTCCCTGAGGTCCCTCGGCCGTATCTGCGACGAGCCGTACGGGTTCTGGCTGGACAGTGTGCTGGCGGATGATAGGCTGGGGCAATACTCCTTTTGGGGTACCGATCCATTTCTCATCCTGCGTTCGTCTGGGACCGCGATCGAGCTGTGGACACGTGGCGGCACTCACCGGTTCAGCGGCAGCCCGTTCGAGACGTTGCGCCAGCTCCTGCGCGACTATCACCACATGGGCCCCGCGCGGGGCGCCTCTGGCGGCGCCGTCGGTTACTTTGCATACGAGCTGAAGCGGTTCGTCGAGGAGTTGCCGCAGCGCGCCGCCGATGACCTGGGCCTGCCGGAGTGCTACCTTTGCTTCTACGAGCGCATCGCCCGCTTCGATCCACGGCCGCTTGCCGCCGCTGGCTCCGCCGTGCCGCGACACAGCCCGATGGATAGCACCGATGCGCCGCCCTCCGGTTTCACGTCTGCGGGTTACAGGCGGGCGGTGCAGCGGGTGCGAGATTACATCTTCGCCGGCGATATCTATCAGGCGAACCTCTCCCAGCGGTTCCATCTCCCCCTCATGAGCAGCCCCTTCGATGTCTACTTACAGCTTCGTAGCCATAATCCGGCGCCCTTCTCCGCCTACGTCAACCTGCCTGAGGTGCAGGTGCTGAGCGCCTCACCGGAGCGTTTTCTGCGGTTCGACCCCGGCAATCGTCGCCTGCAGACGCGGCCCTTCAAGGGGACGCGTCCGCGCGGCAGGACTGAGGAAGAGGACGAAGCGCTGGCGCGGGAGCTGCTCACGAGTGAGAAGGATCGTGCCGAAAACGTGATGATCGTCGATCTGGAGCGCAACGACCTTGGCCGCGTGGCGGAGATCGGCTCCGTGCGTGTCACGGAGCTCGCCTCCCTGGAGACGCTTCCTACCGTCTTTCATCTAACTTCCACCGTTGAGGCCACTCTGCGAGAGGATCGCGATGTGGTCGATCTCCTGTTGGCCACTTTCCCTGGCGGCTCTATAACCGGTGCGCCGAAGATCCGGGCGATGCAGATCATCGACGAGTTGGAGCCGACGGCGCGCAGCGTCTACACCGGCGCCATCGGCTACCTCGGCTTTGACGGCTCCATCGACCTGAACATCGCCATCCGCACCATCTTGGTCAGACACGGGGTTGCCTACTTCCAGGCGGGAGGCGGCATAGTCGCCGACTCAGACCCCGAGATGGAGTATCAGGAGACACTGCACAAGGCAAGGGCCCTGCGCGACGCGCTGATTGGCTCCGGACTGCCCGACACAAATGGGGTGAGGCCCTATGCGGTGGATATATCTCAACGGTGAGCTAGTACAGCAGGAGACGGCTACGGTCTCAGCGCTGGATCGCGGGTTGCTGTACGGGTACGGCCTGTTTGAGACGATGCGCTCTTACCGCGGTCGCGTGTTCCGTGTGGAGGAGCACTACCAGCGGCTGTGCCGAGGCGCTGAACGGGTAGGCCTGGAGGTGCCCTTCCTGCTGGCCGATTTGGTTGAGGCCGCCAAAGGCGTGCTCAAAAGTAACGGCCTTGAGGATGCCCGTGTGCGGTTGATGCTGACCGCTGGCGCCGAGGGGGCGGCTGGCAGCGTGATTCTGCTGGCGCGGGAGGTGACGGAGTACCCGCGGCAGCTCTACAGGCGGGGGATGCCGGCTCTCGTCACAGCTATGCGCCGGAATGAGACGTCTTTCCTTGCCGGAGTAAAGTCGCTTAACCACCTCGACAACGTTCTGGCACGCGAGGAGGCACGCCGGCAGGGCGTGGACGAGGCGATCCTGCTGAACAC
>CAZYOV010000111.1:0-3532 GCA_964649215.1 uncultured Dehalococcoidia bacterium | reverse complement strand
GCGAGGCGCTTAACGCCGAGCGGATAGACGTCACCCTCCCCGGTCCGCCTCTTCCCAGAGGTCGCCTTCACCCTACGACACAGACCCTGCGGGATGTGCTGGACTGCTTCGTCTCCATGGGCTTCCAGGTGGTGGAAGGCCCGGAGATCGAATGGGAACACTACAACTTCGAGGCGCTTCGTATTCCCCGCGATCACCCGGCCCGCGATATGTGGGACACACTGTGGATCGACTACGAGAAGGACGGCGAGCGACCGATGCTCCTCCGTACCCACACCTCGCCCAACCAGATACGTGTGATGGAGCAGACGCCGGAGCCGCCCGTCCGTGTTGTCGTCCCGGGCAAGGTGTACCGCTACGAAGCGACCGACCCAACCCACGAGTGGATGCACATTCAGGTGGAGGGATTAGCCGTGGACGAGGGGATAAGCTTGGCTGACCTGAAAGGTACGTTGGCGGACTTCGCCCGTCGCATCTTCGGTCCCGATCGCAAGGTCGCCTTTCGCTGTGACTATTTCCCCTTCGTTGAGCCGGGGATGGAGCTGCGCATCGACTGCTTCCTGTGTGGCGGAGAGGGGTGCCGCACCTGCTCCCGCAGCGGCTGGATCGAGATCCTCGGCGCGGGAATGGTGCACCCGGAGATACTAGATGCCGTTGGCTACGACTCCGAGCGGTTCACCGGCTTCGCCTTCGGCATGGGCATTGAGCGCATCGCCATGCTCCGGCATGGTATCGAGGACATCCGCCTCTTTTATTCGAACGACCTGCGCTTCTTGAGGCAGTTCTGAGGAAGAGCAATGCGCGTACCGCTGAAGTGGCTCTCCGACTACGTTGACCTGACCCTTGACCCTAAGCAACTGGCGGAGAGGCTGACTATGGCAGGCGCGGAGGTGAGTCAGATCATCACCACCGCCGGCGAATGGGACGGCGTCTCCGTTGGCGAGGTGGTTGACGTCTCCCGGCACCCGAACGCAGACCGGCTGGTGCTGGCGACCGTGGATCTGGGTGGAGAACGCCACACCGTGGTGTGCGGTGCTCCAAACGTGGCTGTGGGCCAGAAGGTGCCGTTCGCGCGCACCGGCGCTCACCTCATCGACGGTCGCACCGGCAAGACTACCGTCCTCAAGCCCGCTGTCATCCGCGGGGTGGAGTCCGCGGGCATGGTCTGCTCGGAAAAGGAGCTTGGCCTCTCCGACTATCACGAGGGGATCATGGTGTTAGCAGACGATGCGCCCGTGGGGGATCCCATTTCCACGTATCTGGGCGATGTGATCTTCGATATGGATATAACCCCTAACCGGCCTGACCTCCTGTCTATAGTGGGCGTGGCCCATGAGGTGGCCGCGCTCAGCGACGGCAGCGTCCGGGATCCGTCAATCCAATATACCGCCGCCGCCAAGCCGATTAAGGGCCGCGCGGGCGTGGAGATCGCCGATCCCGATCTATGCCCTCGCTATGTGGCCGCCTTAATCGAAGGGATCGAGATGGGCGAGTCGCCGTCATGGATGCAGGAGCGCCTGGTAGCCGCCGGGCTACGGCCCATCAATAGCATTGTCGACATAACAAACTATGTGATGCTGGAGTTGGGCCAGCCTCTGCATGCCTTCGACTTCAAACGGTTGCGTGAGGGTCAGATCATAGTACGGCGCGCCCGCCCGGACGAGACCTTGCTGCTCCTGGACGGCACGGAGCAGAAGCTCGCGCCCGATATGCTGGTCATCGCCGACGCCGAGGTTGCTGTCGCTCTGGCCGGCGTCATGGGTGGGGTGGAGAGCGAGATCGACCGGGACACGACTACCGTGCTGCTGGAATCGGCGAACTTCCACGGGCCGAACATCCGGCGGACGGCCACCGCGCTCAAGGTGCGCACCGACGCCTCCCTTCGCTTCGAGAAGGGCCTCAGCCCGCAGCTGCCGCCGGTCGCCGCTCAGAGGGCCGTGAAGCTGATGGTGGAGCTCTGCGGTGCCAAGGCCGCGGCAGGCCTCATTGATGTCTATCCGAAGCGGGAGAAGGACGTCCGCGTTACGCTCTCTCAGCGGCGGCTCCACACCCTGCTGGGCATGGAGCTTCCCGTGAAGCGGGTGCGCCAGGTACTCTCCTCCCTCGGGTTCTCCGTCCGTTGGCTGCCTCCCGACAGCTACGTTGTGCGTGTGCCCTACTGGCGCACCGACGTGAGCATCGCCGACGATGTCGTGGAGGAGATCGCCCGCATTATCGGCTACGACCAGCTCCCGACCACGCGCCTTCGCGGTGAATTTCCCCCCGTTTGGCCGCAGCCCCGCCGTGACCTGCGCAACAACGTTGCCGATATCCTCGTTGCTGCCGGGATGCAAGAGGTGGTCACCTACTCGTTGACCAGCCTGGAGGCTCTCGCCAAAGTGCTGGCGCCCGAGGAGCTGTCCAGCGATGCGCTGCTCCGCGTCGCCAACCCGATGAGTAGGGATCAGGAGTATGCGCGGCCGTCACTGCGGGCCTCGCTGCTGCAGGCCTTGGCTGATAACGTTATGCATCGTGATGATCTCACCGCCCTGTTCGAAACGGCGCGCGTCTACCTGCCGCGGCCGGACGATCTGCCGAATGAGGTTGAGACCGTCGCCGCTGTCATCAGCGGCCGGCCGCCTGGCCGCTGGGGCGAGCCGAGCGGTGAGCCTGCGGGCTTATACGAGGCGAAGTCCTATCTGGACCTGCTGTTCCGCCGCCTGGGCGTATCAGCCCGGTACGATGAGGTGGCGGACTACGCCTTCCTCCCTGGCCGTACCGCCGCCGTCGCCGTGGATGGCCAGCGCATCGGCCTGGTCGGCCAAGTGCACCCGCGGGTGGTGTCGCAGTTCGGTATTGAGGCCCCGGTTGCGATGTTCGAGCTGGATCTGGACGCCCTCTTAACCCACGTCAAAGAGGTGCTTCATTACCAGCCGGTGGCCCCGTACCCTTCGCTGGAGGAGGACCTTGCCGTCGTCGTTGAGGCGGACGTCCCGGCGGCGCAAGTGCAGAGCATCATCCAGCAGTCGTCGCTGGTGCGCTCGGTCCGCCTGTTCGATGTTTACAGTGGCTCACAGGTGCCGGCTGGCAAGAAGTCGCTCGCCTTCTCAGTCTCCTACCAGGCGGCCGATCACACCCTCACCGATGAGGAAGTGCGGCGTCAGCGTGAGCGTATCGTCGCCCGCCTGGGACAGGAATTGGGCGCCGTACTCCGGGGCTGATAGCGGAGGGCTGGTATGCCTTACCGCTGTGTGGGAAGGCGGCTATCCGGCCAGCGCTGCCTTGGCGGTCTCGGCCAGCGTGGTGAAGGTGGCGGTATCCCGTACCGCTAGGTCCGCCAGCAGCTTGCGGTCGATCTCCACCTGCGCCCGTTTGAGGCCGCTCATCAGCTTCGAGTAGCTGAGGCCGTTGAGGCGCGCGGCGGCGTTGATGCGAGCTATCCACAGGCGACGGAAGTCGCCCTTACGGTCGCGCCGGTGCTCGTAGGCGTACTGGAGGGCGTGCATGACGGATTCATTGGCTTGTTTGAACAGGCTGTGCCGCCCGGCGCGGT
>CAZYOV010000110.1:0-7525 GCA_964649215.1 uncultured Dehalococcoidia bacterium | reverse complement strand
ACGGGCACGACTACTTGAAGCAGATGTGCCAGGAGATCGGTTACGCGGTGGTGCCGGACATCGAGTCGCTGCCCTCGCGGATCACGACGCTGTACCGGCGGCTGACGGAGTAGCGCTACAGCCAGGGCGGCAGGATGCGCTTGACGGCCAGCCAGAGCCGGCCCACGAGAGGCGTTTGCGGCCGATAGTCCCAGCCGTACCTACCCTGGGGTTCGATCAGCACGATGGCGTCGGGGTCATCCTCGATCTCTCCTCGATTGCGAAGGCGCAGGTAGAAGAAGCCGGCGATGGCGCCCAGGTAGTGGCGGGACATCTTGGAGGAGAGTTCGGGCTGCTCCGGGCGGACGCTGGCGGCGCCCTTGACGGTGACGCCGCGGTAGGGGGGCCGTTCGTCCTGGACGCAGAGGCTGACGCGGGGGTCGCGGCGGATGTTGCGGACCTTGCCGCTCTTGGAGTTGGTGCGGATGTAAATGAGGCCGTCCTGGTAGAGGTACCAGACGGGCGTTTGAAGGGGAGTGCCATCGGCGTTGATGGTGGTGAGGACGGCGACGTGGCGGCCGCTCAGGAAGCGCTCGGCATCGGGTGGGGGGAGTCTATGGGGCACTCACGCTCTCTAGTCGATGGCTGGGACGCGTTGGAGTCATACTAAGGCGGAAGTATAGCGTATGGCTGCGGGCGACGCGATAGCGCGGGATGTCGAACAAGGGCGCGGCAAGCGGCGCCCCTACGGAGTGGTGGCGGACATCGAGTCGCTGTGGGCGCGCGTCGCGGGGCTGTACCGGCGGATCTAGTTAGTTTGAGCCCCTATTGTTCGCATTCTCGGCCGGTGGGGGTCAGCCAGGGCCGGTCTGGCTCCTCCGAGTCGCCCTGAGCCACCCACCTCCCTTCCTCGAGCAGGGGGTGTAGCGGCCACCAGCGGAAGCCGTCCGCCAATATGGATGACCCAGTCAAGCAGACAATGTCTCCCTCAGACAGCTTGCCAGTCACTTCCGAGAGAGTGCTTGGAGGTCCGTCGCGGAGGTTCAGCCGCTGTGGCGCGACGTTAGTCACCTGCGCTTCGCACCCGGCCCTGAGCGGCACGCACGTCTTGACTTCAGGAGTGGCAGGGACGATCTCTTCCGGCAAGGCTATGGGCTGCGTGACGGCCACCACCGAGTTGTCGGGCTGGAGGATGGGCTCGCGGTCGCCATTCGAAATGCGGATGAGCTCAAGATGTGTATCCCCTCCTGCAAAGAACTGGCTAATAACGAATTCCCCTCCCGGCACCTGAAGGAGGCGGGGACTGATACGTTCAAGTCCTTCGGTTTCGTTGATAGTGGCTATCTTGGATGCATCACCGCTTTCGATGTCGAAGACGGTGATGTCTGATTTTCTTTCGATGTCGCAGGCGTCTGGTATTGCCGGATTGACGGCGCATAGGTTGGACGCGAAAGCGATTCGCTTTTCGTCCAGCCAGACGCAGCTTGAAGCACTTCCCAGTTTCAATAGGTTAAGCAGGTCAAGGTCGGTAGACTGCCAGTCAGGTGCTCTTACAATATTGAGCCCGCCACCCCCGTACCCCGCCTGCTCGTAGCCACACAAAGCGTCGCTATCGGGGGACCACGCACCACGCCGAAGAGCCGCTCGTAGCTCTTGTACAGGTTCGCGGAAAGGGTCAACTACTATGCCCCCCCAGCCTGACGTACCTGGACGGCCCCTTGTCGCGAAAAGCAACCGTCCGTCCGGCGACCAAGCAGGCACGCCGAAGCCGTTGTAGCCGTAACAGTCGCTAGAGGGCCAGTTTTCACAGCCAGCAAGGTTACTGGTGAGGAGATGGCGGCGTTCACGGGCAGCCACCTCAAGGAGATCGATGTCCAAGTCGTGGGCGATGACGATATAGCGGCCATCGGGACTCAAACTTCCCGATGGAGGAGCGTCCGACGCTTCGATGGATGCTAGAGTGGTGGTCTCGCCGGTGCTGAGGTCGCGCGCTTTCAGAGTGAAGACGTTGCCAGTGTGTCCAGCAGATATGTAGTAGAGGATGGCCGTCCCCTCACCCTCTGCTAACCCTACGAAGGAGGCCTGAACATCGCCAGGGGTCAGTTGAATTACGTTTGAGCCATTGAGGTCGCTCATGTGGATGACGCCCAGCCGCAAGAAGATGAGCCGCTGCTTTCGCTCCACTTCCGGTGTGGCGGTGGGTTCCGCGGTCGGCTCGGGCGTTGGGGAGGGTAGGATGACGGCAGGAGATGACGTAGGCGTGGGCTCTTCGCCGCCGCCGCCGTTGCAGGCAGCGAGAAGGAGGGCGAGGAGCGGGACGAGCGGGATGGCGTATCGCATGGCGAACCTCCTAGGAGCCTACGGGTTCAATCTGCACGTCGATCACGCCGACTTCGCCAGTGTTGGGATCAAGTCCGATGGTCGTAATACGTCGCGCAGATGGGCAGCAGAGCCCGTCGTCTGGAGCGTACTCCGGTTCGTTAAGGATAGCGGTGGTTGGGCCCAGTTGGAGACGCGCCTTGAATGCGTTGTACACCTCAGTGATGACGTTATCTTTCATGGCTAGCACGAGGTGGTGTTCGACTGGACAGTTCGAGACTGCACACTTCACGTACGTTACGAGCAGGCCCTGGAGTCCGTCCTCGCCGGTAGCGAAGGCACGTGCCTGAACTCCCTGGGTAATGCCAGGCAACACATACCCACCCTCCGAAACTGGGTCGTCGGCATCCTGTAGGAACTTGCTTGTCCACCCGGAAGCGGGGTCATAGGTAAAGGCCTCCACGCGGAAGGCGCAGGGGGACGGGTCACCCGTGAGTATGGTATTGTCCGGACATTCTTCAGGAACGGTGGCGACCGCGCGCTGGCCCTGTTTGTCTATCCTTACGGTGTGGCTGATCACCACGATCTGTCCCGTCTCGCTACCGTCCAGCGAGAGTTTGAGCGCTTGGTCAAGGACGTAGCCGGGCGGTACGAGGGTCTGAGGGTCGGGCTTCTCGACCATCGGCGTCGGCGCGACCGTCGGCGTTGGCTCGGGCGTAGGCGTCGGCTCCGGTGTAGGCGAGGGCTGCTCGACGGCAGGCGAGGGCGAGATGGAGACCGTTGGCTGTGGCTGCTCGCCGCCGCCGTTGCAGGCGGCCAGGAGGAGCGCCGCGAGGAAGAGGCCGCCTAATAGAACCATACTCCTGTTCATGGCGTTTGTATAACGTTGATAAGGTTCTCGTGGGTACGCCTACTCTCGCGCTAGGAGGGCGCGGCGCAGGAGGGCGAGGGCGGTGGTGACGGCGCGGCGCTTGGTGGCGGCGCGGCCCTGGTAGTAGGTGTAGCTAATGGACAGAGGGCTCGCGCCATCGTCCACGGCGACATGCATCTGGCCTTGCGGCTTCCCCTCCAGCTCGTCGGGTCCCGCGACGCCGGTCACGGCTACGCCGAGGTCGGCGTCGGCGTTGGAGCGGGCGGCGCGGGCCATCTCGGCGGCCACTTCGTCGCTCACGGTGCCGTGCCGCTCGATGAGTTCGGCGCTGACCGCCAAGTTCATCTTCATGCGGGCGGTGTAGGCGACGTAGCCGCCCTTGAAGTAGACGGAGCTGCCCGGCACGTCGGTGATGGTGGAGGCGAGGAGGCCGCCGGTGCAGGACTCCATGGTGGCCAGGGTGAGTGCGCGCTCCTTGAGCATCGCGCCGATGGCGGCCTCCAGGGTGTCGTCGTCCACGCCCCAGACGGCGTCGCCCACCAGTCGACGGAGCTCTTTCTCCATGGGCTGAATGAGTCGCCGCGCCGCCTCCTGAGTCGGCGCTTTGGCGGTCAGCCGCAGATGCACGCCGTCCGGCTTGGCGTAGACGCCGATGGTGGGGTTCTCCGACTTCAGGAGGGGGCTGACCATCTCGTCCAGATGACCCTCGCCGATGCCTATCGTCTTGAGGGTTCGGGAGGCGATGACGTCGCCGGTGGTCAGATCGGTCAGGCGTGGGGTCACCTCCCTCTCCCACATGCGGCTCAGCTCTGCGGGCGGGCCGGGCATGGCGACGATGAAGCGTCCGTCCTTCTCTACCCACCAGCCGGGGGCGGTGCCGCGGGGGTTGGGTATGGCCTGGGCGGAGGGGATGAGCATCGCTTGCTTGACGTTGCGCTCGGGGAAGGTGAAGCCGCGGGCGGCGAAGAAGGTCCGGAGCCGCTGCTCCATGTCGGCGTCTACGTACATCTCCTCGTCCAGGGATAAGGCTATCGCTTCGCGGGTGAGGTCGTCCTCGGTGGGGCCGAGGCCGCCGGTGATGAGGACGAGGTCGGAGCGCTCATGGGCGCGGCCTATCGTCTCGGCCAGGCGCTGCAGGTTGTCGCCGACCTTAGACATGTAGTAGAGGTCGATGCCCATTGGCGGCAGGCTTACGGCGAGATACTGGGAGTTGGTGTCCAGGATGTCGCCGAGCAGGATCTCGGTGCCCACGGAGATGATCTCCGCCTTCATGGCACGAGGATAGGCGGGCTGATGGAGGGAGGTCAAGGACAAATGGCCTAAGAAAAACTTGCCGAACGGCCATTCATGCCGACCTCGTGGCGCGCTACGCTAAACTTGGACGAAGACGAAAGTTGGACGAAGACGAAAGGAGGGGCGAAATGGGCAAGCTCGACGGCAAAGTGGCGATCGTCACCGGTGGAGCCTCGGGCATCGGCGAGGCGACGGCGCTCTTGTTCGCAGAGGAAGGAGCGAAGGTGATCGTCGCGGACTGGGACGAGGCGAAAGGAGCGCAGGTGGCGCGGGAGCTACAGGAGAGGGGTGGAGAGGCGAGGTTCGTCAAGGTAGACGTCTCGCAGGCCGAGGACGTGGAGATGATGGTGAACACGGCGGTGGAGAGCTACGGCCGCTTGGACGTGCTGTTCAACAACGCCGGTGTGGAGGGTGAGCAAGCGCCCACCGCCGACTGCACCCTGGAGAACTTCGACCGGGTGATTGCCATCAACCTGCGGGGCGTCTTCCTGGGGATGAAGTACGGCATCCCGGCCATGCTCGAAGGCGGGGGTGGGTCGATCATCAACACCGCGTCTGTGGCCGGGCTCGTCGGGTTCGCCAGCATCCCCGCCTACTGCGCCTCTAAAGGGGGAGTCATTCAGCTCACCAAGACGGCGGCGCTGGAGTACGCCAAGCAGAACATACGCGTGAACGTGATCTGCCCTGGCGTGATCTGGACGCCGATGGTGGAGCGGTTTGTGGCCCCCGCTGAGGGGGCGCGGGAAGCGTTGGAGGCGGCGGAGCCCGTGGGACGGTTCGGGACGCCGGAAGAGGTGGCGCAGCTGGCCTTGTACCTGGCCAGCGACGACTCCACCTTCTGCACAGGGGCGCCCTTCATCGTCGACGGGGGGTTCGTCGCGGTTTAGGCCAAGGCGAGCCGTCGTAGCGTCAGCAGGCCGCCGGCGTCCCGATGGAGCACAGGCACGATGGAGGAAACGTCGAGCTGTGCGCAGTACTCCACGTCCGTCTCGAAACCGGCCTCGATGAGTTCCGCGCCGTGGCGGGCGGAGGCGAGGGCCTGGGCGAGATCGTCGCGGCGGGCGAGGAAGGCGTCGCGGGCGAAGCGGGCGGCGTCGGTCGGCTGCAGGGAGTCGTCCAGTCGCAGGGCGGCCTCGGCGATCGCCCCGGCGCCGAGGGCGTCCTCCAGCGCTATGGAGCGGCCCCCCGGGGAAGCCGCACATACCACCGTCGCGTCGCGGCTGTGCTCCCGCGCCAGGGCCAGCACAGACCGAGCTACGGCCTCACGGTTGAGGAGCGCCCCCACCAGCACCGCGGGCGCTTCCGATACCTGGTTTAGGACGCGGGTGCCGTTGGAAGTGGCGAGGATGGCGGGGCGCTCGCCCGCGTCCAGGGCGGCGAACTCCACGGGCGAGTTGCCGTAATCGAAGCCGGGAGGCGGCAGGCCGTTCACCTCGCCGCAGAGGAGGTGGTCGGGCAGACGCTGCCGCAGGCCGCGTGCCTGCTCTACGTTGGCCGCCGGAACTATGGCGGGGACGCCGCGCTGGAGCAGCGCAACGATAGAGGAGGAGGCGCGAAGGATGTCCACGACGACGAATACCGAGTCCGTGTCTCGTATTAGGCCGGGCAGGAGAGCGACATCGATGCGCATGGATTAATCTTGACCGCGAACTCTTACGCCTATATTATGCGCAGGCAAAGGAGGTGGGCTACTACGGGTATGACGTTCCGGGAGAAGCTCGCCGAGGCGAGCCGGCGCAACCAGAGCCTCCTCTGCATCGGCCTCGATCCTGACCCCGCTAAGCTCAAGGGTACGCCCGTAGCCTCCTTCGTCCAGGCCATCATCGAAGCTACTCAAGATCTGGTCTGCGCCTACAAGCCGAACGTGGCGTTCTTCGAGGCGCTGGGGATCGGCGGCATGCAGACTCTCCTTGAGGCGCTACGAGGGGTGCCGTCCCACATTCCGATCATCGCAGACGCGAAGCGGGGAGATATCGCCTCTACTAACCGCTTCTACGCCCAGGCCCTGTTTGAGGTGTACGACTTCGACGCGGCCACCGTGAACCCATACGGCGGGGGAGACGCCGTGGAGCCGTTCCTGGAGTACGCCGACCGCGGTGTCTTCGTGTGGTGCCGCAGCTCCAACCCGGGCGCGGCGGACCTGCAAGGCCTTCGCCTTGAGGATGGCCGGCTGCTGTACGAGGCGGTAGCGGAGCTGGCCAATCTCTGGAATACGGCGGGCAACGTGGGGTTGGTGATGGGCGCCACCTGGCCGGAGGATCTGGAGCGGGTGCGGGCGATCTGTCCAGGACTGCCGATGCTGCTTCCCGGGGTCGGTCGTCAGGGCGCGGACCTGGGCCGGGCGTTGCGGGCCGCCCTGGACGCCGAGGGCGGCGGCGTTATCGTCAGCGCCTCACGCCAGGTCCTGTACGCGTCGCCGGCAGACGACTTTGCGGAGGCCGCGCGGAGGGCCGCGCTGGGCCTGCGCGATGAGATCAACCGCGAGCGAGACGGCCTGCTGGCCAGACGTTAACCATGGTGATGGAAGTTCGCCTGGGCGACGTGGTACGCCTGCGCAAGGTACACCCCTGCGGCGGCTACGACTGGGAGGTAGTCCGTCTGGGTGCGGACATCGGTATCCGCTGCCGTAACTGCAGCCGGCGTGTGCTGCTGGAGCGTCGGGTGTTCGAGAAGCGGGTGAAGGAGTTTCTGGCGAGAGGCGAGCCGGACGCCTCTGAGAGCTAGCCCGGATATGGTCTACGAACCCCCGCACATCGAAGAGATCGCCGACTCCCGCGCCCTCCTTAGGCAGCCCCGCTTCGCTACCCTTTGGCTAACTCAGGGTCTGGCCCAGACCGCCCAGAACGCCATCCTGTTCACGCTCCTGGTGCTGGTGCTGAAGCTCACGGGCTCCAGCGCCGCCAGCAGCGTGCTGGTCCTGGCGTTTATTCTGCCATCGATCTTCCTTGGGGTCTTCGTTGGAGTGATGCTTGACCGCTGGCGAAAGGGGACGATCCTTGTCATCACTAACGTTGTGCGGGCGGGCGCGTGCGGCCTGTACCTGTTCTTCAACGATGATGTGGT
>CAZYOV010000109.1:0-7592 GCA_964649215.1 uncultured Dehalococcoidia bacterium | reverse complement strand
CGGCGCGGTCCTCCGCCTTCTGGCGGACGACGCAGGTGTTGACGACGGCGAGATCGGCGTCCTCCGGCTTGGCGGTCTCCTGCCAGCCGAGCTTGGCGAGTCCGGCGGCGAGCTTGTCGGAGTCCGCCTCGTTCATCTGGCAGCCCTCAGTCCAGATGTGGTATCGCATGGCGAGAACGATTGTAGCATAGCGCTGACGGGGGAGAAGGCTGGCTGGGCGATGACGACCTCTGCCAGAACGTTGGGCTGTTGACGCCGCACAGGGGCTTGCGCATGATGAACTTGGCATGGAACCGGAAGACGCCCTGACTACCACTGAGAATGTGCTCCGTGACCTGATTGAGGGCGTTCTGAGAGATAAATATGGGGCAGAGTGGATAGCCCAGCGGGTCGATGGGGATACACGCGAGCGCTGGCAAGATCGGCTGACCGAGGAGAAAGGCAGGCGGGCGGGCGTCAAGGTTGATGACAGGCTCATCTACTACTCCGATCTAGGTGACTTGCCCAGGCTGCTAAAGAATGACTGGGAAGCGTTTAAGCCGTGTTTCGGCAACTTGAAGAAGACGGATATTGACCTCAAGCGACTTATCGGGTTCCGGCATGCCCAACACCACGGGCGAGACCTCGTCCCGTTCGAGCGGGACTTGCTGGCGGGCATCATAGGAGAAATCCGCAACAAGGTGACAGTGTTCCAGAGCGAACGCGGGCCTGATACAGAGTACTTTCCTAAGATCGAGTATGTGGCCGACTCGTTTGGCAACGTCGCAAGAAGGTCGAAAGGCTCGGTGAATACCGGCCTGACGCTGCACCCTGGCGACGAAGTCACGTTCACCTGCCATGGTTGGGACCCGAAGGGGGAACAGCTGCAATGGGGCTGGAATGCGGATCCCAGTATGGTACAGATTGAGCACTATGAAGATGATGAATTCACGTGGCAGCTTAAGGACGAAGACGTCGCGGAGAGTCAGGGCGTCCATATTTTCTTGCTGAGCTTTAGACCCTTTCACCGGCATGGGTGGTTTGACGACTCCGTAACCTTTCGCTACCGCGTTCTGCCACGATCCCTGTAGCAGCGTGTCAGGCTTTAGCCTCACCCGCCGAGGGGTCGGTGGACGCGCATACTTGGTGAGATGGCGGAGGAGCGCGAGAAGGGAGCTGAGCTGATGGATAGCGAGGCGGTCACGGCGATGCTTCGAGAGGACCGGGTCGAGTGGGAGGCGCTCGTGGCTGTGCTGGAAGCGCACGCGGGGGAGAGCCTCCACGACGCAAGCTCGCCGCTGTGGACGAGCGGCGATGTCTACGCCCACCTCGCGCGCTGGCTGGGGCACTCCACCAATGAGCTGGAGGCCCGGCTCGGCGGCCGCACGGTCACCCGGCTCGAGGGGACGGACGATGAGATCAACGCGCGCTGGCAGCAGGAAGACAGCGGGCTGAGCCTCGGTGAGGCGCGGGAGAGGGCGCGGGTGGCGTACGAGCGACGGCTGCGGGCGATCAAGGGCGTGCCAACCGGCCGCTGGGACGAGGGGCTCGAGAAGATCGCCCGCGCCGACGGGTCGGAGCACTACGCGAGCCACCGGAGCTTCATAGTCGACGCGTAGCGGCGACCGCGGCGGCGGTCGGGGCGAGATTCTTCTCCGCCCTAGGCGGCTCAGAATGACAGATGGCAGGTCAATAGCGAGGCAGCGCCGCCCACGCGAGGGCCAGCGCGTATACTTGGTGGGATGGCGGAGGAGCGAGCGAAGTCGCCTGCCGAGGACGATGATATAGCGCTGCCGGAGCCGCCGGCCCGGCGGCTGGTGCTGGATATGCCGTCCTGGCTGCCGCTGGACCGGCTGCCGCGATGGGTGCTGATCACCGCGGCGGCGGTCGTGGTGTTGGGGCTGATAGTGGGGACGACGGTGCCGTTCGCGGCGGGCTGGCTGAGCCAGGACGATCTGGAGTCGTTCGGGTTTGCCGGCATCTTCCTGGCGAACTTTCTGGGCACGGCGACGGTGTTCGTGCCGGTGCCCGGCCTGACGGCGGCGGGCCAAGCGTTGATCGTGGTGGGGTCGGAGAGGCTGTGGACGCCGGGGGTGGTGATCGCGGGGGCGTCCGGGATGACACTGGCGGAATCGACGGCGTACCTGGCTGGGGTGGTGGGCAGGGGGGTGGCGGAGGAGAGGCAGATGCCCCTGGGCGGCCGCGTTGGCCGGTGGCTACGGCGGGCGGCGGGCCAGATCGATTGGCTTATGGCACACTACGGGTTCGCCACTCTGCTGGTGCTATCGGCGGTGCCGAACCCACTGTTCGAGTTCGCGGGGATCACGGCGGGGGCCGTGCGGATGAACTTCTGGCGGTTTCTCCTGGCGGTTGCGATAGGGAAGACGACGCGGGTGATCATACTGGTGATAGTGGGGCAGGCGTTTCTGGACCTGTTCGAGATAGGGTAGACTCGCGATAGGAGCCGTAGGCGGGATGGTGGCGGAGGGAGTGGGATTCGAACCCACGAGGGAGCTTTCACCCCCTACCCGCTTAGCAGGCGGGCGCACTCGGCCACTATGCGATCCCTCCGCGTGCGGCCACGCTAGCAGTATAGCAAACGAACGGGCGGGGAAGTTCCCGACCCCTCGTGCGGAGCCGCGTTCTCCAGGTGTCACTCTGAGCCCTTCGGCGGCACTCGGGATAAGCTCCGCGAAGGGTCTCTGAAAACCCGAGATTCTTCGCTGTGCTCAGAATGGCAGAGGGGGTTCCCCCTAGTCTGTGGGTTTGCAGTGCGTGGAGCGGGAGGGGGCGAATCTAGCCGCCGGCGGTGTCGGCGGTCTCCATGAACTCTACAGGCTGGAAGAGCTTCTTCTGGAGCGCCTCCCGTGGCGGGTCGATGTAGATGGCGCTCCAGCCGCAGGCGTCCTCGCAGAGGCGGCAGCCAGTGCAGCGCTTCTCGATCACCTTGGCGACGCCGAAGAAATCGCCTACCTGCTCGCCTGAGGTGTCCAGCACCAGGGCGTCGAAGGGGCAGATGTGGATGCAGAGCTCGCAGCCGGAGCCGATGCAGTTGTCCTCGATGACGATCGCCTTGGGCCACTCGCGGCGGGGGAACTCTTTGAGGACCTCGCCGGTTTCGTCGAGGATGCACTCTACGGGGCAGACGACGCCGCAGGCGCCGCAGTCGATGCAGAGCTCAGGGTCTATGATATGGATGCTGTTGCGGTCGCCGGTGATGGCTTCGGTGGGGCAGCGTTTGGTGCAGGCGGTGCAGCCGATGCAGGTATCGATTATCTTGTAGGACATAGGCTACCTTTCGTGACTAAGTATACGAAGGCGCAGGCGAGTTAAGCAAGCAGTTTATTCGTTTTTGACTTCCGGCTTGGCCTCCGGCTCCGCTTCGGGCTCGGGCTCCTCGGCGGGAGGCTGCTCGGGTTCCGGCCCCGACTTGTCGGGGGCCTCCCCCTCAACCATGTCCTTGAGGGCGGCCAGGGAGCGGTCCAAGAAGTTGCGGCCGTACACGGCGCCCGCCGGCCCGGCCAGAAAGGACAGCGGACCTTCGACATCGATGCGGATGGTGGCGCGGGTGCCGCCGTCGGCGCCTTCGGCGATGTGGTCGAAGACGAGACGGAGGCCCGGGAAGAAGGATGAGGATGCCCAGGCGAAGGAGCGGCCGGGGGTGACCTCTGTGACCTCCCAGGTGCTGGCGACAGGGTTGAGCTTATGGGCCACGCGTGCCTTGGAGCCCGGGGACAGGGGGCCTTCGCCGAGGAGTCTCATCTCCCTCATATGGGGGTTCCATTCCAACCAGCGGCTGTGGTCCACAAGGGCCTCATAGACCTTGTTGGGCGCAGCATTGATCGTGAGGGAGCGTTCAATGGACGGCATGCGGGTGCCTCCTTCCTCGCGCCGCTAGGCGGCGACGTTGCCCTGCCGCAGGACGCGCTGGGTGACGGCGCCGATGTCAGCGGGGCTGTCCACGATCGTTGCGCCGGCGGCGGCGAGAGCATCCTTCTTGGCTTGAGCGGTGCCGGCGGCGCCGACGATGATGGCGCCGGCGTGGCCCATTCGGCGTCCGGTTGGGGCGGTGGCGCCGGCGATGAAGGCGATGACCGACTTGGACATCTGGGAGCGGATGTATTCGGAGGCCTGCTGCTCGGCGACGCCGCCGATCTCGCCGATGAAGACGACGGCGGCGGTGTCCGGGTCCTCGTTAAACAGGCGTAGGGCCTCGACGGGAGTGGTGCCGATCACGGGGTCGCCGCCGACGCCGACGCAGGTGGACTGGCCGATGCCGCGAGCAGTGAGCTGGGCAACGGCCTCGTACACGAGGGTGCCGGAGCGGGAGATGACGCCGACTCCACCGGGGGAGAAGACGTCGCCGGGCATGATGCCTACGCGGGCCTGGCCGGGGGTGATGACGCCCGGACAGTTGGGGCCGATGACGGTGATGCCGGAGCCGTTCAGGAAGCGACGGACGCGGACCATATCCATGGTGGGTACGCCCTCAGTGATGCAGATGATGACGGGCATTTCGGCGTCTGCGGCCTCCAGGATGGCGTCCGTTGCGAAGGGGGCGGGGACGAAGATGAGGGAGCAGTTGGCCTGGGTGGCGTCAACGGCCTGGCGGACGGTATCGAAGACGGGGACCTCGTCCATGGCCTCGCCGCCGCGCCCGGGGGTGACACCGGCGACGACGTTGGTGCCGTATTCGATGCAGCGGCGGGTTTGGAAGGAGCCTTCGCGCCCGGTGATGCCCTGGACGAGGAGGCGGGTGTCGCCGCCCACGAGGATGCTCACGAGGCCTTGAACCTTCGCGCGCGGCTGGCGGGGACGAGCTGACCGCCGTGCATCGACTCATGCCTGCCGATCCCGTCCAGGTACTCGACCAGCGGCGGCGTGCTTCCATCCGCGAGGGTGACGGTGGCGGAGAGGTGCTCCGGCTGAAGGCGACTAAGGAGCTGCAGCGTCTGGTAGCGGTTGGCGGCGAGCTCGTCCACAAGCTCACGGAGAGAGCGTCCGCGACGCATCTCCACCTGGCGCTGGTTCCAGTCGTCGGTCTGGTTTAGCGCCTCGAGCTCCGCTTCGTCGCCCTCGCCGAGGACGGCGCGCAGGCGGCCCTGGGGGCGGAGGTCGTTGGCGGCGACGTGAGCGAGGATGTCTTTGTGCGTCCAGCCGGGGTCGGAGCTCTCCTCGTCCCAGGCCTCATCGGCCACAGAGTAGACGACGCGGAGGAACCCCTCGCGGTATCGGTACATGAGGCGAAACCTCTCCTTGATCTCGGGCAAGAAGGTGAGGTTCCGCGGCCGCCAGTCCAGATCCACGGCGCGGCGGATGTCGTCGGCGTGCTGGCGGTCGTGGTAGCCGAACCAGAGCCAGTCCTCGACGTGGAGGTCGTAGTCGGGGCCCATGGGGACGGTGTAGGCGAGTACGGGGAGGTGCTCCTCGCTGAGCTTGAGGGCGGCGTTGTGCATGGCGTCGTGGCTGCGGAAGAGCATCTGGCGCATGTCCTCGGGGGCGAGGTCGCGTCGCTCGGCGACGACGGCGGCGTTGCGGGCGCGAACGTCGAAGGTCTTGCCGGTGTCGGCGATGAACTGGGGGGTGAGGACGCCGGCGAGGATGAGGCCGACGCCGGAGGGGCTCATATCGCCGATGCAGTGGGCGATGAGGTCCTTGACGGTCCAGTCGCCGTAGGGGACGGGGCGGGACCAGTCCTCGTTGGAGAGGGAGTCGACGACGCGGAGGAGGTCGCGGTGGGCGACGCGGAGGTCGTCCATAGCGGCTTTGACGAGGGGGAGGGTCATGTTCGCTTTCCTTCTAACCGCGACTCATAATACGATGGCGATAGAGGTTAGCGGAAGCGGCGCAGGACGATCGTTTTGCGGGGCACCGCGGAGTATATGCAGGTCACTAGAAGGAGGGCGACGATGGCTGATCACGTGACGTTTTTCCGTATGAAGGCGCAGCCGGGTAAGCGGCAGGCGGTGATCGATCAGTTCGCGAAGTGGGAGCGGGAGCAGAAGGGGGCGGCGCCGGGGTTTGTACGCTCCGTCCTGGTGGCGAGTAACGAGGACCCGGACGAGATCATGGCGGGAGTCCGGTTTGACAGCACGGAGAGCTACAACGCCAACTCGGATCGGGCGGAGCAGGGCGTGTGGTACGGCGATCTGCGGGCGCTTCTGGCGGCGGACCCGGAGTGGTTCAACGGGACGCTGGCGCGGGAGGCGATGGGCTAGCGGCGGGTCAGGCTAGCGGGACTCGGGCTCGGGCGACGACCCGGCTTCCGGCTCAGCCACGAGACCCTCGAACTTCGGCCCGAGCGTGGGGTCTGAGCGGAGGTTGTCGAAGTCATGGTCTTCGTCCTCGCGGGCCAATACGCGGCTATTTTCGTCTAGATCGATAGACCGTCTGAGGTCGTCGAGCGATTCCTTGAACCGGCCCATGCGTGAGTAAGCGCAAGCGCGGTTGTAGAGGGTGCTGGGGTGATCGGGCCGGAGTTGGAGGGCGCGGTTATAGTCGGCGAGGGCCTCGTCGTAGCGCTGGAGGTTGGTGAGGGTGACGCCACGGTTGTTGAGGGTCACTGGGTCGCCGGGCCGGAGCTCGAGGGCGCGGTTGTAGTCGGCCAGGGCTTCCTCATAGCGCATCATGTTGTCAAGGGTGACGCCGCGATTGTTGAGGGTGTTGGGGTCATCGGGTCTGAGTTCGAGGGATCGGTTGTAGTCGACGAGGGATTCGTCGTAGCGCTGAAGGTCATCTAGAGTATGGCCGCGATTATAGAGGGTGTCGGGGTCATCGGGCCGGAGCTCGAGCGAGCGGTTGTAGTCGGCGAGGGCGTGATCATAGCGCTTGAGGCTGCCGAGTGTGGCGCCGCGGTTGTTGATGGTCATGGGGTCATCGGGCCTCAGTTCGAGGGCGCGGTTGTACCGCTCTAGGGCTTTGTCGAATTGGGCTGCGGCGTAGAATGCGTTGCCCTGGCGAAAGTGCTCTTCGAAGGTCTTGGGGGGTTCGAGTCGCGCCACGACGGTTGCGGCAGCTTCCAGGATCTCACGGTCGGCCTGTGGGAGCGCCGGTTCCCCAGCAGTGATAGCTCCTGCCGGGGTCATCCTCTGAACGAGCGACTTAGACAGAAGTAGCTCGCGGCGAGCCCGATGAAATGAGCGGAGTTCGTCCCGTACACGCTGAATCTCGGCTCCGATACGCCTCTTCTCTTCGTCCGTGGTGGCGTCGTTCAGCTGTTCCTGGAGCACGTCGATTTCGTCCCTATAGGTCTTCTCTATCTCGGCGCGGTCCTCCTTGGCCCACCATCTCCTCCGGTCGATGAAGTTCAGGGCAGCGCCGGGAATTCCCCGAATGAATCCGAATAAGGCGGCAACAAAGGGCGGCACGGCGTGTCTTTCTAGTCCCCGCTGGTAGCGGCGGCCGCCTCGACGGCTTTGCGGGCGGCCTCGCCCAGGTCGGCGGCGCGGACCACGGGCAGTCCGGATTCGCGGAGGATGCGGTCGCCCTCCTCCACGTTGGTGCCGGCGAGGCGGGCGACGACGGGGATGCCGATGTCCATCTCCTTGTGGGCGTCGATGATGCCCTGGGCGATGATGTCGACGCGGGCCATGCCGCCGAAGATGTTGATGAGG
>CAZYOV010000108.1:0-7625 GCA_964649215.1 uncultured Dehalococcoidia bacterium | reverse complement strand
GGGTGGATGTGGGTGGTGGACCCGCTGGACGGCACGCACAACTTCTCGCGCGGGATACCGTACTTCGCGTTCAACATCGCTCTGTGCTACGGGCGGGAGCCGTTGCTGGGGCTGACCTACGCCCCGGCCACGGGCGAGGAGTTCTTCGCTGAGAAGGGTAAGGGGCTGACCGTAAACGGGCAGCCGGCGCGGGCCTCGACGGTGGAGAGGCTGAGCGACTGCGTGCTGGGCGTGGACCTGGGCTACGAGGACGCACGGGCGGCGCGTATGTTGGAGCTGGTGGCGGAGGTGTGGCCGGTGCAGAGCGTGCGGGTGATGGGCAGCGCCGCCTTAGGGCTGGCCTACGCCGCCTGCGGCCGCTACGACCTGTTCGTGCACTACTTCCTCTACCCGTGGGACATCGCGGCGGGGATCGCGCTGGTCAAGGAGGGGGGCGGCGCGGTGCTGGACCGCGACGGCGGCGAAGCCGGCATCGACAGCGAGGGCGTGGTGGCGGGGGCGCCGGGCGCGGTGGAGGAGCTGATTTTGCTGGCCCGCGAACGCCCCTGGCGGGCGTAGAGGGAGGCCTAGTCTGAGTCCTCCCGCAGGGCGCGGTAGAGGGGGATAGGGGAGGGGATGCCCTTCATGACCGCCGGGCCGAGCGGCTCGAACTCCACGTCTTCTAACCCCTCTGCGACCTGACTGGCGGTGGCTTCCGAGGTGACGACCTCGCCGGGGGCCGCTAGGTCAACGATTCGAGCGGCGATGTTGACGTCGTTGCCCACGAGGTCGTCACCGCGGTGAACCGGCCGCCCACTGTGGATGCCGATGCGCACCCAGAGGGGGAAGTCGGAATCCGTCCCCTCGACTTCGAAGCGTTCTTGGAGGGCTAGACCGGTCGCCACGGCGTCGCAGGGGTCGTCGAACGAGAGCATGAGGCCGTCTCCCAGCTCCTTGACGATGCGAGCTCCCGGCGGCAGGGACTCCCGCACGAGCCGCTCCTGCATCACCAGCAGCTCCAGGGCAACGGCGTCGCCGCGGAGGGCGGTGAACTCGGTGAAGCCGACGAGGTCTGTGAACATGATGGTGCACTCTGCAGTGGCTGCGAGAGCCGTGCGTTCGGCGCTCATGAGGGCTCAACCTCAATGTCGCCGGAGACGGAGTCCACGCGCAGGAGGAAGTCAGCGCCTTGGGGACATTCACACTCGATCTTGCCACTGAGGGAACGGAGCCGGGTCTGGGGGAGGCGCCCCGAGGGCACCCTGATGGCTATCTGGCCCGAGACTGTGCGGATTCTGACGGCATCGGTGCCGTCCGTACCCAGATCGACGTTTCCGGACACGGTGTGTACGGTGACGCCGCCGGCGGTACGATGGAGGGTGACCTGGCCAGAGACGGTGTCGGCCTCGGCCGGACCGGTGGCGTCAGCCTGGATGTGGCCGGACTTGGTGTGGAGGCGGCAAGGACCTGAGCAACCACCAACCTCCAGGTCGCCGGAGACGGAGCGGGCGTCGAGGGCGGCGGCACGGTCGACCGTGATGTCACCGGAGGCGGTGGCGACTGTGGCGTCGCCGAATTGACCTTGGAGGCGTACGTCGCCGGAGATCGTGCCGACGGAAACGGGCGTGCCGCTTGGACAGCGCACTTGCAGGTCCTGGGAGCCGCCGTTCCCGGCGCGAATCTCGATAGTAGGGCCGCGTTCGTGCACGTGTCTACGTGCACCGCGGACCGTTCCGCGCACGAGCCGGCGGAGGAATCGTAACGCACCCGGCCGGCGGCGAGGCCTGGCGCGTCGCTCCTCGCGCTCGCCCTGGCCGAGTGCGCCTTCGCCGCTATGGGTATCCACGTGGGCGTCATCGGAGGCCTGCAGGTCAGGGCGGTCCTCCGCGATGACCGTAACGTCGCCGGAGGAGGAGACGACGCGCAGCGAGCTGCCGGGCGGAAGTTCGTATCTTGCAACCATGGTGGCCCCAGTTTATCCCAAGTGGGGAGCGCACGGTGTGACGGAGATCACAGTTCCGGTCCACGGCGGGGGAATGCCCCACAGGCAAGAGGGGCTTTGTCCGATTGCTGCGAGACAGGGTGCGCCCTATGCTTATGATGAACCACAGCGAACCGACGTTGCCGCAGGGTGGCGTATAGCCGCGATTCGGGAGGATGAGACGTGAGCGGTAAGGCGAAGCGACGCCGCGAGGCGCGCCACAGGGCGCGGCAGCGACGCGATGAGCAGCGGGCTGAACGATCACCAGAGGAAGAGGGTGTCGCGGCGGAGGCCGGCGGGCCCGTGTACGAGGAGAGTCCAGGCCGCGAAGAGAAAGCCGTACCCTCCGCGGCGGAGGCGCGGCACAGCCGGGCCGTTCGCAAGCGGGCTAAACACGGAGACGTTGGCCCGTGGGAGCGCGTCCGCAGCCTGCGCGTGCCGCCCTGGCTGATCGTTACGCCGGTTCTGGTGATAGGGGTCGGGGTTTTGGCATTCCTTATTCTCAGCAGCGGGTCTTCGGGGGTTACCGGGGGCGGCATCACGGAGTTGACACCCGACCCACGGGTGGCAGGGCTCACGCCGGATGAAACTATCAGCGTCAACGTGGACGACGTTAATTTCAGCCGCACGGAGCTCTCGGGCAACGCTGGAGATGTAATCGAGATATTGGTGACGAACACGGGGACGATCAGCCATAACATGGTGGTGGCCGGACTCGACGACGAGTACGACACCGGCGACGACTTCGAGGCGCAGCCGTTTGCCATCCAGCCCGGCGAGACGGGACGTCTGGTAGTGAAGCTAGACCCACCGGATGCGTACCGGTTCCGCTGCGCCTTCCACTCGATAACCGAGTTCGGGACGCTCACTCTGGAGTAGCGCTACAGTTTGGCTACGAAGCGGCGCATGCGCTCCAGCGCATCCTCGATGAGGGCGTGGGGAGCGGCGTAGCAGCAGCGGACGTGGCCGCGTCCGCAGTCACCGAATGTGGAGCCGGGGATCACGGCCACCTTCTCGTCCATCAATAGGCGCTCTGCGAACTCGATGTCGTCGAGGCCGGTCGAGCGTACGGAGGGGAAAGCGTAGAACGCGCCGTGAGGGTCGAAGCAGGTGAGGCCCATATCGTTCAGTCCGTCGACGATGAGGCGTCGTCGAGAGTCGAACTCTTCCACCATGCGCTGGGTCTCCTCCTCGCCGTTGCGGATCGCTTCCAATGCGGCGTATTGGGAGGGGGTGGGGGCGGACATGATGATGTGCTGGTGGATCTTCATCATCGCCTCCAGGAGATCAGCGGGGGCGCAGGTCCAGCCCACCCGCCAGCCGGTCATGGCGTAGGCCTTGGAGAAGCCTCCCAGGAGGATGGTGCGCTCCCGCATGCCGGGGAGGGAGGCGAAGCAGGTGTGAGGCATGCCGTAGGAGAGGCGGTCATATATCTCGTCGGAGATGACGATGAGATCGCGCTTGGCGGCCAGGTCAGCGATCTCTGCCAGGCCTTCGCGGGTCATCTGGGCGCCGGTGGGGTTGGAGGGGTAGCCAAGGAGGATGGCCTTGGTACGATCCGTGAGGTGGGCCTCCAAGTCCTGAGCGCTGACGCGGAATTCGGTCTCCATGCCGGTGGCGACGGGCACGAAGACGCCGCCGGCGAGCTGGCAGACCGGGAGGTAGGCTACGTAGTAGGGATCGGGCGATAGGAGCTCGTCGCCGGGGTTGAGGACGGCCAGGAGGGCCAGCAACAACCCCTCAGAGACGCCGATTGTGATGAGGATCTCGTTGCGAGGGTCGTAGCGGATACCGTATAGACGTTCAAGGTGATCCGATACCGCCTCGCGGAGCTCTGGCAGGCCGTAGTTGGACGTGTAGTGTGTCTCGCCTTGGGAGACGGCGCGGAATGCGGCCTGGGAGAAGCGCTCAGGGGTGACGAAGTCGGGCTCGCCGACGCCCAGGGAGATAACGCCGTCCATGTTGGCGATCAGCTCGAAGAAGCGGCGGATGCCGGAGGCGGGGAGGGTGCGAACCCTATCAGAGATAAACTCAGGCTTGGTGGTGTAGGAGCTTTCGGTCACTTCGCAGTCGCCTCCGGGGGGCGGGACAGAATCGGTTCGACGCTCCAGGCGTCGTTTGCGTAATCGTAGCAGAGGCTTAGCCTAGTGTCATCCTGGTGGGCTTCGGTTGGCGCCAGCCGAACGGTGAAGCAACGGCGGTCCGGGTGCTGCTCTTGGTACTCCACCTCGGCGACGGTGCGCCAGCGGCTGCGCCAGAGAACCCGCAGGGGCCGTTCGGGGTAGCGGGCGCCAGCGTAGGCCTCGACGACGAGAGGTGCTTTTCGTGGCATAACGACGGCCGGCTCCTGGTTAAGGTTTCGTTAAGAGCTGTGTCTACAGCTCGGGGTGCTGCTTGTGCCAGTCGGTGGCCTGCTCGTAGGCGTAGGCGGCGCGGAACATGCTGGGCTCGTCGAACGGCTTGGCGATGATCTGGAGGCCGATTGGGAGCCGGGAGCCGTTGTCGCCCCGGCTGAAGCCGCAGGGGACGGAGATGCCCGGCAGGCCGGCGATGTTGACGGGGATGGTAAGGACGTCGCTGAGGTACATCTGGAGCGGGTCGTCCACCTTTTCGCCCAGCCGGAAGGCGGTTGTCGGCGATACCGGCGCCACCAGCACGTCGTGGTCATGGAAAGCGGCGTCGAACTCGCGGCGGATGAGGGTACGCACCTTTTGGGCCTTCAGGTAGTAGGCGTCGTAATAGCCGGCGGAGAGGGCGTAAGTGCCCAGCATGATGCGCCGCTTCACCTCGTCCCCGAAGCCGAACTCGCGGGTCTTCTCCATGTTCTCCCACATGCTGTCGCCGTCGGTGTAGGAGTAGCCGTACTTGACGCCGTCGTAGCGGGCGAGGTTGGCCGAGGCCTCGGAGGGGGCGATGATGTAGTAGACGGCCAGGGCGTGGTCGGTGGAGGGGAGGGAGACCTCCCAGTCGACTTCAGCGCCCAGGCCGGCCATCTGGTCGATGGCGGTCCGGACGGCCTGGCGGACGTGCTCGTCCATCCCTTCCATGAAGTACTCTTTGGGTACGCCGATGCGCAGCCCCTTCAGGTCGGGCGCCAGCGCCTCGATGACGGTGGGGACGTCCAGGGAAGCGGAGGTGGAGTCGCGCTGATCGTGCCCGGCGATCGCCTGGAAGACGAGGGCGGCGTCGCGCACGGAGCGGGTGAGGGGGCCGATCTGATCCAGAGAGGAGCCGAAGGCGATGAGGCCGTAGCGGGAGACGCGGCCGTATGTGGGCTTGAAGCCGACGATGCCGGAGTGGGAGGCGGGCTGACGGATTGAGCCGCCGGTATCGGAGCCGAGGGCGTAGAACGCCATGCCGGCGGACACGGCGGCGGCCGAGCCGGAGGAGGAGCCGCCGGGGACGCGCTCCTTGTCCCAGGGGTTGCGTGTGGGCCCGAAGGCGGAGTTCTCGCCGGAGGAGCCCATGGCGAACTCGTCCATGTTGGCCTTCCCGAGCATCACGCATCCGGCTTCCTTCAGCCGCTGGACAGCGAAGGCGTCGTAAGGGGGTATGAAGCTCTCCAGGATGCGGGAGCCGCAGGTGGTGCGGACGCCCTTGGTGCAGAGCACGTCCTTGATGGCGGCCGGTACGCCGGTGAGGGGGCCTGCCTCGCCGCGGGCGATGCGCTCGTCGGCCGCCTCGGCCTGTGCCAGCGCCTCTTCTTCGGTAAGGGTGAGGAAAGCGTGGAGGGAGTCGTCGAGGGCGCGCACGCGATCGAAGGCGGCGCCGGTAAGCTCTACGGATGACACCTCGCGCCGGGCGAGGAGGTCTGCGGCCTCGTGGGCGGCGAGGTAGTGAAGAGGGTCCATTAGCTATCGCCGCGCAGTGAAGTGAGCGGCTCGGTATAGAGTGTTCATCAAGCCCAGGACATCTGGTACCTGCACCTCATTCCAGGACGGCACGGACTCGGAACAGGTCTTCCTCGCGCTGGGGGGCGTTGGCCAGCACCTCCTCCTTGTCGATGGAGGGGCGGGGCTCATCGTCCCGCATGACGTTGTGCATGGCGAGTGTGTGGGCGGTGGGCGGGACGTTCTCCGTGTCCACCTCCTGAAGGCGCTCGAAGTAGTCGAGTATCTGCGAGAGCTGGTTCTGAAAGCGCGACACCTCGTCGTCGCTGAGGCCGACGCGGGCGAGCCTGGCGTTATGCCGTACTTCTTCCGGAGTGAGGGGCAAGAGGATCTCTCCTGCGGTGTATATGGGACAGGTTGGAAACCATTATAGCAGCGTGACGTTTTACAGGTAGGCCGGTGTTTGTTCGCCGGCCTTACCGCGCGATAGGATGAATGTGTTGAGTGGGCAGCAGGAAGTGGAGATGGTAGATAAGCGCGCCTCCCTCGGTCATCCCAGCCAGATATGGACGCGAGGGCTGGAGCGCCGTCTGGAGATGGTGCGACGGGAGGTGCCGCTGGAGGGGAAGAGCATCCTGGACATCGGTTGCGGTGTGGGGGCGTTCGTGAGGCGGCTGCGCGAGTTCTCCCGGGACGTGTACGGGGTGGACGTCGATGAGGAGCGAGTGCGCGAAGGGACGGCGCGGGTGCCGAACCTGGCGCTGTCCCTGGGCGAGTACCTCCCATTCGCCGACGACACGTTCGATGTGGCGCTGCTGCACGAGGTGATCGAGCACGTCACGGATGATCTCGCCACCCTGCGGGAGGTGCGCCGCGTGCTTCGGCCGAAAGGCCGGGCGGTGGTCTTCTGTCCTAACCGCTTGTACCCGTTCGAGACGCACGGCGTGTTCCTGGGAAGGCGATACGTGTTTGGGAACGTGCCGCTGGTGAACTGGCTGCCGGACGTCGTTCGTAACCGGTTAGTGCCCCACGCCAGGGCCTATACCCACGCGGACCTCCAGCGGCTGTACCGCCGGGCCGGTCTCCGCGAGCGTCTGCACGCGTACGTCTTCCCGGGGTTTGACCACGTGGCGGCGCGGCGCCAGGTGGTTGGGAAGGCGCTGCGGATAGCGCTTTACCCGTTGGAGCGCACCCCGCTGCGAATCTTCGGGCTATCGCACTTCGTTGTATTAGAGAAGGTCTGATCTATCTATGGCTAGGATTTACAAGTACAGGCGGAACCGCGTAAAGCGGGCGGCGCTGCAGCGCAGCCGTTTGATGCGCGATCGCTGGCATTGGCTCTTGAGCGTGGCGATGGTCACGGTCCTGGGTGGACTGGTGACCATCGGCGTGTTCGGGTTCCTCATCTATCGCACCTACGCCCACGACCTGCTGGCCCCGGAAGACGCGATCGCCAATTCAGCCATCGGGACGAGCATCGCCTACGACCGCGATGGGGAGTACCTGTATGAGTACATCGATCGTCTGGGTGGGCTACGCAACCCGGTTCCGCTGGAGGAGATATCGCAGTACATGATCGATGCCACAGTGTCGACGGAGGACGCCAGCTTCTACGGCAACCCTGGGATCAACTACAAGGGGCTGATCAGGGCGGCCACAGAGAACCTAACACCGTTCGGCCCCGGATTTTTCGAAGGGAGCGGCGGCAGCTCCATCACCCAGCAGTTGGTGAAGAACGTCTACATCGAGCCGGAGAAGCGGTTCGACCGCCGCATCGAGCGCAAGGTGAAGGAGACGGTAATCGCTCTGGAGCTGAAGCGGAAGTACTCCGACGA
>CAZYOV010000107.1:0-7682 GCA_964649215.1 uncultured Dehalococcoidia bacterium | reverse complement strand
CCCGCGCCGATGAGTCGCGGTGGCGCCACCGGGAACAGCACGAACACCACCAGCGCGATCGCCCCCGAGGCCAGGAACGCGTTTCGGATCAGGCTGTACAGCGGCGGGTTTTTCCAGAATAGCCACGCCCCCACAACGATGATGAGCGGGAAGTGCCCGTAGAAGTAGATGACGTTGAATAGATGGGTGAGCCCCTCGTATGGCAGGGTGGCGGCCTGCAGCGATAGCTCGTGGAATATGCCCAGATCGCGCTCCAGGCGGATCAGTTGTCCCGCGTTCGTGAACGCCTCCACCGTCCGCTCCGCCGCGTGGCTGCGTACCAGGTAGTACAGGAGGTACGCTACCGCCATGACCAACGGCTCGCGCACGTAGCGGGAAAATACGGCTGTACGTACCCTTGCCATAAACGCCTCCCACAAATTATACACTAACGACCATCTTGCCAACCCCTTGCCTTACATAAAGAGGCTGCCGTTGGCGTTTCTTGATGCGTCTCGCCCCATCGCTACCTCTGCCTTAAGTCCAGATTGCCGAAACTCGACCGCCTTGTAACGCAGCGCCCTCTTGCTGCGTCTCTTCATAAGCGGACAAAAGGCCAGACTTGGAGATAGCGATGCTCTATTACTTGTGGCTCTATAACGTCGTGGCGCCGATGGTCGCGTTCGGTATGCTCATGCGCACCTCTCCCTTCTACGCCGGCGCCTGGCCCCTGGGCCTCGACTACCTGGCCGAAGACTACTAGCCACAGCCTCGCGGCCTAAGGGGGTCAGGCTCAAGCCTGATCTGCGGGGTTACGGGTCGCATGAATAGGCCCCTGGGCGCGGTATAATGCCCGCGAGCAGTTCCGTTCCCAAGGAGGCCGAACATGACCGCCGCCCCCGAAGACCGCCAGTCCGTCGAACAGGCCGCCTTCTTCTACCGCGGCCCCTCCCAGGTGATCGCCGACGGCGTCGTATTCCTCCCGTCCTTCGGCACCTGCACCGCCTTCCTCTGCGACGATCGCATCCTCCTCGTCGACACCACGGTCGCCCAGGTCGCCCCCCGCGCCCTCGACGACCTGCGCTCCAACCACTCGCAGGCCCCCATCGAGACGATCGTTTACACCCACGGCCACATCGACCACACCACCGGCGCCGAGACCTTCCTCGCCGATGCCCAGGGACGCGGCCACTCCCGCCCCCGCATCCTCGCCCACCGCGACCTCCCCGCCCGCTTCGATCGCTACCGCCTTCTCGGCCCCCATAACGACTTCATCAACCGCGTCCAGTTCAACCTGCCGGAGACTGTCCAACCCTTCTCCAACGCTAACTGGGTCTACCCCGACGAGGTCTACTCGGAGGCGCTTGTCACCACCGTCGGCGGCGAGCGCTTCGAGCTCTACCACGCCCGTGGAGAAACGGACGACGAGACCTGGGTCTGGTGCCCCGCCCGCCGCGTCCTCTGCACCGGCGACACCTTCGTTTGGTCCTCACCCAACGCCGGCAACCCCTACAAAGTTCAGCGCTACGCCCTCGAATGGGCCCAGGCCCTCCAGGCGATGGCCGCCCTCCGCCCCCTGCACCTCCTCCCCGGCCACGGCCCCGCCCTCTCCGGCGAGGACCGCATCCAGGACGCGTTGCTGACCACCGCCGCCTTCCTCCGCTCCATCCACGACCAGGTCGTCGCCAAGATGAACGAGGGCAAGTGGCTGGAGGACATCCTCCGCGAGATCGACTACCCGCCCACCGACAAGCCCTGGCTGCGCCCCATCTACGACCACCCGGAGTTCATCGCCCGCAACGTCTACCGCCTCTACGGCGGCTGGTACAGCGGCGACCCCGCCGACATCCTCCCCGCCCACTCTGGCGACATCGCCCGCGAGCTCGTCGGCGTCTGCGGCGCCGAGCCCTTGCTGGCCCGTGCCCGCGCCCTTCGCGACGCTGGCGACCTCCAGATCGCCTGCCACATCGCCGACTTCGTCCGTAAGGGCGACCCCGACAACCGCGACGCCTGGCTCCTCTGGCGCGACCTGTTCTCGGCGCGCATCGGCCGGGAGACGTCCCTCATGGCCCGCGGCGCCTTCCACTCCGCCGTCCACGAGGCCGAGGCCCGCCTCAAACAGCTGGAAGGCTAGGTGTAGGCGCGACTTGTAGGGGCGACCTTCAGGGGCGATTAGGTACTTGACACACCTATTGATTTCAGATTGTCAGCCGCCATCACAATTCTGTCAAACTTCGCAAATAGAACGATTCTACTGGGGGGCGTCAAGAGATAGTGAACTAACGGAAGGGGCGCTTGACATGGCTACGGCTGGGGGAGGAGAGTATCCTCGTCGGGCCGATCGCAGCGCTAAGGAGACCTTGAAAATGGCTAGGCTCATGATTAAATGCCCAACGACTGGCCAACCAGTCTTTACCGGGATGGATCTCACCCCGGTCTCTAACGGGATGGAATTCACCAGACAGGCATTCGATACCAGCACACTCAAGGACAACAGCGTCAGCTGCCCGCACTGTCATCAGCAGCACGTCTGGCAGAAGGAAGACGCCTACTTGGAAGACGAATGAATTGGGTGCGTCAAATCACCAATCGCCCCTTCAGGTCGCCCGCTGGGTCAGGCTCAAGCCTGCCTCGCTCTTCCCTAACCCGCCGGACCAATCAGGCGACGCCGCGGGGCGGGCTGGGTGGGACAGAACAGCCTCGGGTGGGGTGGCGTCGCGAAGTCCCCTGGTCCCTCACGGTTCGCTAGGCGCGAACACACTTCGGTTGGGCTCAGCCCCTCGAAATCAAAAGGGGCCTGTGGCCCCCCTACCCCTGTCGGAAGTCCCAGGCGGTGTTGCGCTCCGGCCGGAAGCGCACGTTGATCCGCTTGCCGTAGCTGAGAAGCTGCTGGGCGTACTCACTGGGGTCTATCACCTTTTCGACGTAGCGGCCCGTGGTCTTCACAATGCTGCTCACGTCGTTCTCCGGCCCTTCAACCGTCGCCGTGCCCCAGTAGTGGACGCCCGCGGGCGGAAATCCGTCGCTGTCGATCAGCAGCGAGCACTTCGGGTTCCGCCTCAGGTTGCGGACCAGGATGGAGTCCTCGAACGTGTTCACCAGGATGGAGCCGTCCGGCTGGGCAGCGAACGCTACCGGCGAGATCCGGATGCTCCCCTTGGGCGAGCTGGTGGCGATCTTGGCCCAGTGGGGCTTGCTCAGGAGGTCCTTGAGGGCCTCATCGCTGAGGGGCGGCATCTGTGGCATTCCACTCTCCTTCCAGTACACGAACCGACAACGGGCATGATACGACGGCCCCCACGCATTAGTCTACGCCGCGCGCGGGGGAGGTGGTTTTTGAGGTGGGGCGCCAGAGGAGGCAACAAGGCACCGAGCAAGGGAAAGACGGGCTCCCAAGTGCTGACGGCTCCGACGCGATTGCCCGCAGCGATCGATCTGGCAGCCTCTAGCGCGCAGGAGTAAGCTGCCGTTGCCGCTCCGATGCTCAAGCGTCGGTCCCAATCTGAGACGCTAACGCTTACTGAAAAGCGCGCTCAGCGACCTCGCTGCTAACTAAGCGGAATTCACCTTTCCTGGGGGTCTTGGTGAAGCGCTCATTCCTCTGTAGGGTCGCGAACACCGTGCCATAGTTGGCCCTATAGTTCTTCGCATTCTTAAATTTGCCAGCTGCCGCGAGCAACTGCACTAGTTCTCGAACAGACACTGGGCCTTCGCGGACCTCAATGACCTGTGCGCACATGTCGGCGACTGTCCCCTGGAGAGTCCCTACTAACGGCAATTGTTCCTGGGGTGTGACAGGAATGTCCATAACCTTCTTGTACATGGCCACAGTCTGCTCAAGCACACTCTGGTCTTCCCGGAGCTTAGAACTAATAGTTTGAGCGCGCTCGATCAAGCCATCCGTCTCGGCCATTTGGGCCGAGATGCTATCGAGTTGCTTCTGCGCCCGCGTCAAGAATTCGTCTTCCACGGATTCAATTTAGCATGTCATGCCATGCATGTCAATCCCTAGCATGCATGTGATTGACAGGCGAATGCGAGTATGCTACGTTGACCATGTTCGCAATAGGCGTTTACCCTTTCTTTAGACCAGCAAGAAAGGGGAATGCCGATGGCCTCCAAGAACGGTGTTATACCACTGACAGTGGAAGGTATCCGGCGTGCAATCGAAGAGGGCAAGTCTGAGGAAGCACGAAGACGCTACATTGACTCGCTTCGGCAGGAAGTCGAGCACTATGAGCGCCGTTACCAGATGTCTTCTGCCGCCATGCGGCAGGCGCTCAAGAACAAGAAGATCAGGGAGACGTTAGGCGTTGTTGAGTGGGTTGACTCCTATGAGACTCTGCTAAGCCTCAGCAATGGCAAACAAGCACGGCTGGAACGATCTTGAAGACTACCTTCACGTTCTCCGGCGCGTGCTAGATGACCACCCCTTCGTAATCGACGACACATTAACGATTCAGTCTTCCCCTGACGGCGGCCTCATTGAAGGCAAGGTCTTTTGCCACGGCGACGTTCTTGTGGACGTTCGCAAGCGATACGAAGTACGCAGACGATCTTTACAAAATCAGGCGCGAACTGTGCGCTATTCGTACGATGCCCGCTACGAGGGCGGCAGATCGATTCTTCGCTACGATAATTCACACGACCGCTCCGGCCCCCCAACGCGCCACCACAAGCACGATTTCCTAGCGCGCAAGGTCATGCATGTTGGGCTTGAGTGGCCACACCTCAGCGACGTCCTAGATGAACTTCAGAAGATGGCTTGGAGTGGCGTCTAGTCTCCTGTCTTCACCCTGCGCCACCTCCTCCTCCCACTCGTCCGCCTCTGCTCGTCCTGAGGCTCTCGTAGGACGAGCGGTTTCCCCTCTCCACCTCCGCCCTCCCGCGGCTACCATAGCCCTTCAGGCCCGCCCACGACTAATCACCCTCTTACCCCCGCCCTCTCGCGGTCATCATAGGTTCTAGGTTCTGGGTTCTCGGTTCTCCGCCCCACGGCGCTATACTTCCCCCGTGCGACTGCGTGACCTCCACCCCTGGCGCGTCACCCCCGCCGAGGCGGCAGCCATCCAGGCCCGCCTCGCCCCTCAGGTCATCGCCGAGGGTGACCCCAAGGATAGCCCCGAAGGAGTCCGCTACGTCGCCGGCGCCGACATCGCCCTCGGCAAGCCTGCCCTGGCCGGAGTCGAAACGTCGAACGGCCGCGGCGCCGTCGTCCTCCTCTCCTACCCCGACCTCCGCCTCATCGAGCACCACCTCGTCGACGAGCCCGTCACCTTCCCCTACGTCCCCGGCCTCCTCGCCTTCCGCGAGGTGCCCGTCCTCGCCCGCGCCTTCGAGAAGCTGGAGCGGACGCCGGACCTCCTCCTCGTCGACGGTCACGGCCTCTCCCACCCGCGACGCTTCGGCCTCGCCTGCCACCTCGGCCTCCTCCTGGACGTCCCCACCATCGGCGTCGCCAAGAGCCGCCTCGTCGGCCGCCACGAAGAGCCCCCGCCGGAAGCCGGAGGCAGCGCCGAGCTGACGGACGGCCCCGACCTCATCGGCCTCGTCCTCCGCACCCGCGACCGCGTTTCCCCGGTCTACGTCTCCGTTGGGCACCGCATCGGCCTTCAGCAGGCCGCCGAGTGGGTACTCCGGGTGTGCCGGGGCTACCGGCTGCCGGAGCCCATCCGGCTGGCGGATCAGCTCTCAAAAGGTCGCCGGCCCCAGGAAGCGCCGCGGCAGCCTCCGGGGGAGCGGACATCGCTACTGTAGCCGCCCGCTGCCGTATAATTGAAACGGAGGTACGAATCACCCATGCAAGAGACGAAACTGGCCCTGGAGCAGCTTCAGCAGCGCATTCAGCACGTCCTCCAACGTCTTTGACGTCCCCAAGCTGGAACTAGAGATCGAACAGCTCGAGCGCGAGTCTTCGCTAGCGGGCTTCTGGGACGACCCGAACGAGGCGCAGAAGGTGATGCGTCGCCTGGCCGACGCGCGGGAGCAGGTGGAGGTGTGGCGAGGAGTGGAGACCAAGGCCCGCGAGACCCTGGAGCTGCAGCACCTGGCCCAGGCTGAGGGGGACGAGGCGCTCGCTGCCGCCGTCACCGCCGACCTCGACAAGCTTATCGCCCAACTGGATGCCCTGGAGCTCTCACTCGCCTTCTCCGGCGAGTACGACCGCCGCAACGCGATCTTCGCTATCCACGCCGGCGCCGGCGGCACCGACTCCCAGGACTGGACGGAGATGCTGCTGCGCATGTACCTGCGCTGGGCGGAGAAGCGCGACTACCGTACCGCCATCCTGGACATGACCCCCGGTGAGGAGGCGGGCATCAAGAGCGTGACCGTGGAGGTCGCGGGCCGCGGCGCCTACGGCTACCTGCGCGCCGAGCGGGGGGTGCACCGCCTCGTCCGCCTGTCACCCTTCGATGCCGCTCACGCCCGCCACACCTCCTTCTCACTGGTGGAGGTCCTGCCCGAGGTGGAAAGCGCCGCCGAGGTCAACCTCGATCCCGACGATCTCCGCATCGACGTCTTCCGCGCCTCCGGCAAGGGTGGGCAGAACGTCCAGAAGAACGCCACCGCCGTCCGCATCACGCATCTCCCCACCGGTATCACCGTCTCCTGCCAGAACGAGCGCTCCCAGCACCGCAACAAGGAGAGCGCCCTCAAAGTCCTGGAGTCGCGGCTCCTGGAACGCGAGCTCGCGCAAAAGGCCAGGGATAAGGAGAAACTGAAGGGCGAGCACGTATCCGCCGCCTGGGGCAATCAGATCCGCTCCTACGTCCTCCATCCGTACAAGATGGTGAAGGACCACCGCACCGGCTACGAGACGAGCGACGCCGAAGGCGTCCTGGACGGCGATATCGACGAACTGCTTGGCGCTTACCAGAAGTCGACCCTGGGTGACTAGCGTGCGCCCGTTGCTGCTCCTGGCGCTTCTGCTTCCGGCTGCGCTTGCGCTTGCGCCGCCGACGCTGTCCGCTCAGACCCTCAGCGTGACCGACGGCGGGGTTCAGAACCGCTTCCCCGATGGCATCGAGTTCAGCGTCTCCGCCCAGAGCGACCAGCCAATCGAGAAGGTACGCCTACGCTACACCGTGCTGCCGGACGGCACCACCGCCAGCGGCGTGCCCGACTTTCAGCCGGCCACGTCGGTCTCCACGACCTTCTCCCTCGCTGGCAGCGACACGCCCCGCCTCTACCTGTCGCCGGGCACGCGCATCGATTACTACTGGGAGGTGGAGGACGACGCCGGCAACACGGCCACCACGCCGCAGAGGAGCATCGTCTACGAGGATGTCCGCTTCGACTGGCAGACGCTGGAATCGGACGGCGTGATCCTTCACTACTACTCGGGCAGTGACGGCGATGCGCGGGCGATGCTGGACGTGGCTCAGCTGTCGCTCGCCGAGACGGCCGCCCTCCTGGACGCCACCGTGGAGTTCCCCGTCAACGTCCGCATCTACGCCTCTACCGGCGACATGCGACCGGCCCTGCAGGAGCGCAGTGAGACCTACGAATCGCAGATAATCACCGCCGGCGTGCGCGTCTCCTCCGATACCGTGCTGGTGCTGGGCAACGTCTCCTTCTCCACCCTCCGCCACGAGCTGGCCCACATCATCACCGCCATCGCCGGCGAGGGGCCCTTCGGCGACCTCCCCGCCTGGCTCAACGAGGGCACCGCCGTCTACGCCCAGGGCGACCCCGAAGGCTTC
>CAZYOV010000106.1:0-7824 GCA_964649215.1 uncultured Dehalococcoidia bacterium | reverse complement strand
CCAGCTTCCGCGACTACGTCGACGCGGAGGGCGAGCAGGGGATGCACCAGCTACGGGTGAGGGTGTTCCGTCGCACGGGCGAACCCTGCTACGTCTGCGGCACGGCGATCAAGCGCATAAGGGTGGGCGGCCGCAGCACCCACTACTGCGCGAAGTGTCAGAGGTAGGCTAGAACCTGCCCCGCGGCGAACCGAAGCCACGGAACGGCCTGTCCTGCTGCCTGAACCGCTTCTCCCTGGCTGGTCCCTCGCCTTTACCCAGCACCTCCGAGATCATCCTCTCGGCAACCTCCGCTGACGTCGGACGCTCCTTGGCCTCGGCCGGCCGTTCGGTCGCGCCCTCGTCGCTGGGGTCGCCGTCCGCAGCATCATCTGCCCCCTTCGGCGATTGCTGGGGCTCATGCCCTGGTTCCGGCGCGGAATCCGCCTCTCCGCTTGGACTCTCGTCCTTGCTGACGATTACGGTTGACGATCGCAACAGCGCGGGGCGGCGTGCGGAAGGAGGTTCGGCCGGCGTGATGCGCACGTTGCCCCAGCGGTTCCTGCCGATCTTCGCCGGCGCCGCCCAGTACATCAGCACAAGGCGCAGGTCCAGCCCCGAGGCGGCCTCCTTCATTACCCACGAGTGCGCCAGCTCCATGTCCGGCAGCGAGTACGGATAGACGATCTCGGGCCGCGCCTCATCGCGGATCAGGATTACCACCTCGGCCGGTCGCTCCTCACTCGAACCCGGCCATCGCACCGGCTTTCGGTGCATGGCCCAGAAGGCGAGAACGCCGTGCTCGGTTGTGGGCGGATACCAGAACTGGACGAACTCCTCCGCCGACGATGCGTCTTCGAACGTCTGGAGCTGGTATGAAGATGGCGCCGACGCGTCGTGGACGAGGAGCATGAGGCAAGGCTGCGTGCAGTCCCGCGGCGCCGCCTCCGTGGTCGCCTGCTCTTCGTCTGTCTCCCGGTGCGGGTGCTTCCGGCGGCGGATGCGGTCAAGCAGCCACTTCATGTTGAGTCCCTCCCTTTTGGGCTTCGTCTGGCAGCTCTTCTGGGCGGTGTCTGTCCGGCAACTTCCGCCGCCCGCTACCGCCTTCATTGTTACAGGCCAAGGTGAACACGCCGGTAGAGGAAGGGCCGCAGTAGGTTAAGGATCGGTAAAGACCGGCTGCAGGCGCGATGATTACAGAGGAGGTGATGAAGACCAGGTCGCGCTATTTGAGCTTAGTGGGTGGAAAATCCTCCGGCTCTATTCCAGCGTCCTGGAGTATCTGGCGGACTGTGTCTCCCTTTTCCATTTTCGTCCTGAAGGTCTGCGGGTCGTCGATCAGCCTGAACTCGATCTCTTGCCCGTCTACTTCCGCAGACGCAATGTTCCCGGCCTTGGCCTCTTCAATGAACGTGGTTAGGGCAACGGGAATCGAGTTCGGGTCGTCGGTATCGTCCGAAATCAGAATGACCGCTGCGACTACTCCCGCAACGATGCCGAGGACGACGATCGTCGACGCGGTTACCATCAGAAACCGTGCCCAGGGCCTGTGGGAGATGCCATTCGTCATGACCACCGTATTATGCTTCTTATGCTCATCGGCTGCCAAGCTGATGACCTTCGCCTGCCTTCCTGTGCCAGAGCGGGCGCGTGACGCCTGCTCTGTGGCCATGTGCTAAGCTAGCGCTGCCTATCGTTACCGTAAACGTGAGGAGGCCCCATGCGAGAAGCAGTCGTCATTGATATGGTACGTACGCCCTTCGGCCGCGCCGGACAGCGGGGCGTGTTCCGCGATATAACCCACGTGGAGCTGGTCACCCCCCTGCTTAAGTCAGTCTTGGAGCGCAACAAGCTACCCGCTGAGGAGGTCGACGAGGTGCTCATGGGCTCCGTGGGCATCGCCGGCATGCTCACCCGGTCGCGCCACTACCTGTTCGAGGCCGGCTTGCCCTTCAGCATCTCCGCCACGGATATGAATAAACAGTGCGGCTCCTCGCTCCAGGCCGTCGCCCAGGGCGCGTTCGCCATCAAGTGCGATATGTCGGACGTCATCCTCGCCGGCGGCATCGAGACGATGGACCGCGTGCAGCCGATCCCTCCCGGGGATGAGCGTAACCTGGGTCAGGTGCAGACGGCGGAGGTGATGGCCAAGGAGATGCTTCCTACCTCCTGGCCGGAGGAGAAGAAGCCCGTGTGGACCAAGCGCTGGTACGAGGTGACAGAGCCCTGGATCATGGATATGGGCATGACCGCCGAGAAGCTGGCACAGGTTCGCGGCGTCTCTCGCGAGGACGCCGACCAGTTCTCCCTTGACAGCCACCGCAAGGCGGTCCGCGCCCGCGACGAGGGGCTCTTCGCGGACGAGATCAACCCCGTCACCATCAGCTACTCCGATGGTTCCAGCGCCACCGTGGACACGGACCAGTGCCCCCGCGCGGACACCTCGCTCGAAAAGCTGGCGTCGCTCAAGCCCTCCTTCCGCCAAGACGGCCTGGTGACGGCGGGCAACTCCTGCCCCCGCACGGACGGCGCCTCCCTGGTGCTTCTCATGGAGAAGGAGGCGGCGAAGGAGAAGGGGCTGAAGCCGCTGGCCACCGTGAAGCACGCTGCCACCATCGGCGTGGACCCGACGATCATGGGCATCGGCCCGGCGCCTGCCACCCAGAAGCTCCTTCAGCGCACCGGCATGTCCATCGGCGACTTCGACCTCATCGAGATCAACGAGGCGTTCGCCTGTCAGGTCCTCGCCGTCGGTCAAGAGCTGAGCTGGGACTGGGATAAGGTCAACCCCAACGGCGGCGCCGTCGCCCTCGGGCACCCGCTGGGCGCCACCGGCGGTCGACTCATCGGCACTATCGCCTACGAGATGAACCGCCGTGATGCCGAGTGGGGGCTGGTCACGCTCTGCATGGGTGGCGGCATGGGCATGTCCGTCGCCCTGCAGCGCGAAAACTACGACTGGTAGCCTCTGGCTCCCGAAACTAAGAGGCCCCCGAAGTGACGGGGGCCCAGGCATTCCGCGCTATTCCGATTAGCTGTCGCTTATCGCCGCGGGGACCGGCGCCGTCACGCTGGATTTCATCAGCTTCGCCTGCACGATCGTGCGGGTGGTGTAATCTCCCCCGAACTGCTCGCTGGGGTCCGGGACCCAGGTGCCGCCGCAGGTGATCAGAGTGACCGTGTCCGTCTCCGTGGGGGCCATGACCTTGAGTGATTCGGTGTCATAGGGGTCCACGGCGAAGTTGGCGAACACCTCGTACGTGTACTCACGGCCGTCGTCTGATACCAGGCGGACAACGTCGCCTTCCTGCAGGTCATCCAGGTCGTAGAACACGGCGGGGGCGCGATTCCAGGTGATGTGCCCGGCGAATACGGCGTTACTGCCGGCCCCAGGCTTGGACGAGAAGTCGTACCAGGCCACTACCTCAGCGGCATCGTCAGCCACCGGCACCTGAGGCACCCCATTCTCGTCCAGTTCATATACGTCCACCGGCGCGTCCACTCCCAGGCGGTCGATCGTCAGTCGTAGGGGAACGGTGACCGCAGGAGGCGTCGGCTCCGGCGTCGTGCGCTGCGGGTTGTAGTAGGGGATGGCGACCGGCAGGTTGGGCACATCGTAGATGGTCAGCGACTGGTCTGAGTCCGACGACGTCTCGGGCGTGGATACGCCGTCGTCGAAGTAGCCGATGAGGCCGATGCTGAGCAGGGTGACGCCCGCCGCTAACAGCGCCGCGCCGAGGCCGAAGATTAGCCCCCTACGCAGGCGACTGAGGACTTTCGAGCTCCCAGATGAAAAACGTCCCAATCTACTCTCCCGCGTCTATTGTAACAGGCGTTCTACATATCATGTTACCATCTCCGTGAATACGTGGTTAACCCTCGGACGGTTCCCTTGAAAGGCGCCAACGACGACACAATTACTGCTATAAAGGGCTTGCTGGTGGGTCACTGGACCGATGCGGAGGCCGCGACCGGCTGCACAGTCGTCCTCTGCCCCGAAGGAGCCGTAGCGTCCGCGGACGTGCGCGGCGGCGCCCCCGGCACCCGCGAGACAGACCTGCTGCGCGCTGGGAGTCTGGTTGAGCGTGTCCACGCTGTCCTACTCACCGGCGGCAGCGCCTTCGGCCTGGACGCGGCGACGGGCGTGATGCGCTGGCTGGAGGAGCGCGGCAGGGGATTCCCGGTTACCACAGGTGTGGTGCCCATCGTAGTGGGCGCCATCCTCATCGATCTGGCTTTGGGCCGTGCGGACGTGCGCCCGGACGCCGCCGCCGGCTACGCCGCCTGCGAGGCCGCCTCCGACGCGCCGCCCGTGGAGGGCAGCGTCGGCGCGGGCACGGGTGCCACAGTAGCCAAAGTCATGGCGATGGAGCGGGCGCTCAAGGGCGGCATCGGCAGCGCCCGCGAGACCACCGCAGATGGTGCTAACGTGGGCGCGCTGGTCGCCGTCAATAGCTTCGGCGAGGTGGTGAACCCTGATAGCGGCCGCACGGTCGCCGGGCCGCGTGGCGACGACGGGCGTTTCGCCGATACCCTGGACGTCATCCGCTCGCGACCGCCGCTGTCGCCGTTCGCCGCGGAGCCCAACAGCACCATAGGAGTGGTGGCCACGGACGCCGCCCTATCGAAGTCCGACTGCTATCGGCTGGCGGTGATGGCCCAGACCGGCCTGGCGCGGGCGATCCGGCCTGCCCACACCCCCGTAGACGGCGACACGATATTCGCCCTGGCTACCGGCGTCGTAGACAGCCCCGTGGACGTGCTCCAGCTCGGCGCGCTGGCGGCGCGGGCCGTGGAGCGCGCCATCCTCCGCGCGGTTAGCGAGGCGACGGGCCTGGCGGGCGTCCCCTCCGCGGCCGAGTGGGCCGACGGCTGAGCACCGCAAGAGGTGATCTTGAGCCTGCGGGTGGGATTAGGGCGTGTACGCGGGGGGTAGCGTAGGCACAACTACTCCTCATCTGCACGTTAGATCAACGTCGATGCCGTTGGCGTCGGCGATGTCCTGGAGTGCGAAGCAGGCCTGGAGGAAGCGATCGCTGGCTGCCTCATACTCAGGGTCGTCGAACACCTCCAACGACAGCTCGGAGGATGACCCCACGTCGGCGAGCTCATTGGTCAGCTCTTCGGCTTCTGTCACGAAATCCCTTCCGGAATCCACAACTTCCTCGTGGGCGTCTTCAATCTCCGCCGGCGGGTCGAGGTCGTCGATGGCGTCTACAAACTCGGCGAGGATCGGAACAGCCGCAGCGAAAAAGCCTTGAATTGCCGAGACTTCCTCCTCCTCCGAGGCAAACTCCTCAGGGAACTCCAACGCCAACGCCTCGGCCCGTTCATCTAATTCTTCGTCGAGGGCCTCGACCTTCTGGAAGTACTCCTCCAGGGTTAGTCCGTCGTCGCCATCACAGGCTGCGGCGAGGGCGCCTAGCACCAACAACGACACGGCTACGGGCAGCAGGAGAGGTAGGCGCAGCTTCATAAGGCGACCCCTTTCTATGAATCGCGCTCCGCCAGATTATATCACTCGGCCTGAGTATTGCACTTCCCGTTTACTGCCACTCCCCTTGACACCTTTCGTACCCTTGATATACTGTCCCTGCCACTGATCCGCCATTGGCGGACGGTGAGCCGGGACGAATAGCCAAACCCCGCTCGGATCGGGAACCGACCGAGACGGCGCATAAGGCGAACGCTGGATGTGCCCTTTCGGTCACGCGCCGAAAGGGTTTTTCGTTCCCTGAAATGGAGGTGCCAGCGGAAGTGCGGACGATGCTGAAGAGCAAGATTCACCGGGCGACGGTGACGGACGCCGACGTCAACTACGAGGGCTCCATTACCCTGGACTCGAGGCTCATGGAGGCAGCGAACATTCTGCCCTTCGAGCAGGTGCACGTCCTGGACATCAACAACGGCTCTCGCCTGACCACCTACGTCATCGAGGGTAACCCCGGCTCCGGCGAGGTGGCGATCAACGGCGCCGCCGCCCGTCTGGTTAACGTCGGCGATCTCGTGATCATCCTCACCTACCGGGAGATGGAGGACGAGGCGGCCCGCACCTGCGAGCCCAGACTCGTTTACGTGAACGGAGAGAATCGCATCCGGAACACCGTTGGCGTGCCGGAGGAGGCGTTCGAGGCCGCGTCCTGAGCCTGCCGGCCGGCAGGCGGGCGCGGCCCAAGCATCAAAGGGAGGCGTAATGGCGAAAGAGACCGTGCTCATAACCGGCTCCAACAGCGGCATCGGCCGCGCCGCCGCGGAGCTGCTGGCCGGCCGCGGCTACCACGTGCTGGCCACGATGCGCAACCTTGACAAGGGCCGTGACCTGGCGGAGGCGGCGAAGAAGAACGGCTGGGACCTGACGCTCCTGTCCCTGGACGTCTGCAACGACGACTCGGTGCGGGAGGCGTTTCGCCAGGCTGGCGAGGTGGACGTGCTAATCAACAACGCTGGCTTCGAGGTCTGGGGTCCGCTGGAGGAGATGGGCGTCGGTGACATCGCCGATCAATTCGATACCAACGTCTACGGCCCGCTCCGCTGCATCAACGCTGTCCTGCCCGCCATGCGCGAGCGCGGCAGCGGCGTCATCGTCAACGTATCGTCCGTGGGCGGCCGCGTGGCCGCGCCGCTGAACGGCCTCTACTCCGCCTCTAAGTTCGCGTTGGAGGCGCTAAGCGAGTCGTTGCACTACGAGGTCGGCCACTTCGGTGTCCGGGTGCACATTGTCGAGCCCGGCGGCATCGAGACGGCGTTCCAGGACAACCGCCGTTTGGTGGGCGCCGGCGCCGGCGACGAGACGTCCCCCTACCGGCCCCTCATCGGCCAGTGGGAGGAGGCCACCGTCAGGCTTCAGGGTGAAGGACCCCGCACGCAGCCCAGCGCAGTCGCGGAGGCGATCCTTGGGGCGATCGAAAAAGGCGACAAGCTGCGCTACCCTGTCGGGCCCGACGCACAGATGGTGCTCACGGCCCGCAAACAGATGGATGACGAGACGTTCGAGTCAGCGATGCGTCAGCAGTTGGGGTTGACCTGGTAAGGAGGCGGAAGCGGTGGAGAGGCGAGCGTCCTACACCACTCCTGATTTCGGGTCCGTCGCCCTGATTACCATCGACACCCAGCGCGACACGCTGGACGGCCAGCCGCTGGAGGTCCCCGGCACCAGCGCTATCCTCCCCCGCATGCGGAGCCTCCTCCAGGCCTTCCGCAAGCCCCAGATGCCCATCGTCCACATTGTGCGGCTCTACAAGGAGGATGCCAGCAACGTCGACTTGTGCCGTCGCAGCATAGTCGAGGAGGGCGCGTCAATCCTGCGTCCGGGGTCCCCCGGCAGCGCGTTGGCCGGTGAACTTCTGCCTGAACCTGACACTCGGCTCGATGTTGAGCTGCTCTTGTCCGGAAGCATCCAGCGGGTTGGGCCGCGGGAGGTGATCATCTACAAGCCACGCTGGGGCGCCTTCTACGACACGCCTCTGGAGGCGCACCTTCAGGAGCTAGGCGTTTCCTCTCTCGCATTCACTGGCTGCAACTTCCCCAACTGCCCCCGCACTTCGATTTTCGAGGCGAGTGAGCGCGACTTTCGAATTGCCCTGGTTGAGGATGCCGTATCAGGCCTGTACGAGCGCGGCAAGGAGGAGATGGAGAACATCGGGGTCTGCGTGATGAGCGCAGCGGAACTAGAGGAGGCGATCGTTGGGGCGGCAGCGGTCAGCCGCATCTAACACATGGGACTAGAGCGCGACCGGTTTGATTGATCCGGTAAGGAGGTACAAAATGGAGCGGCGCGTATCTGTAACGAAGCTGAAGGCGATGAAGAAGCGCGGCGAGCGCTTCGCCATGCTCACCGCCTACGAT
>CAZYOV010000105.1:0-7909 GCA_964649215.1 uncultured Dehalococcoidia bacterium | reverse complement strand
GTTGTTGATGTGATGGCCCACCTCGAAGCTATTCTATGAACCTTTTGGCGGCGCACAGCCGTAAGCCCAAACTCGATCTGACGCTGGCCCTCTCTGCCACGATGGTGATCACGTTCCTGGTCATCAACGATGGCCTCATTCCCAGCGTCTTCACCACGGCGTTCTTCGCGCCCATTATCTTCCTCGCATACCGCCACCCCCTACCCTACTCCCTCTCCGTAGCGATACTGGCCTCCGTGGCCAGCAGCCCGGCGATGCGCGTCTTCGGCGTGGAGATGAACGAATCGGTGATGCCGGTGTTCTGGCTGGGATGGCCTGCCGTCTACCTGTTCCTCGCCGTCACCCTAAACCAGTGGGCGAATATCAAGACACAGCGCGATGAGCTCGATAACACCGTAGAGCACCTGCTGGACGTGCAGACCCACAACGATATACGCCAGCAAGAGCTGGAGACGCTGAGCGTCATCCACAGCACCATCATGGCCGGAAACAATGAGACGGAGGTGCTCCAGGAGATCACCCACCGGGTGGCGGAGCTCACGGGTGCCAAGCTCTGCAGCCTCGTCGTGTCGGACCCTGCCAGCGGCGAGCGACCCTACGCCGCCCACGGGTTCGAGAAGGAAGACTTCCTCCGTCTTTTGCCCAACGGCGCTCCCCACGGTGAAGGCGTCTCCGGCTGGGCTATCCTTCACCACCGCATCGCCACTTCCAGCAACGTCCTTGAGGACCCGCGCTACGACAGCCTGCGCGAGTTCGCCCTCACTATGGGATACCGGTCCGCCGCCGCCGCTCCCCTGGAGTTCGATGAGGGCGTCACAGCGACCCTTGTCATCTGCTACGAAAGGGAGCGCCAGTTCGCCCCCGACGAGCTCACCCGCTTGGAACGGCTGGCCCGCCAGACGGAGCTGGCGATCCGCAGCGTCCGGCAGAGGGAGAGCCTGTCCCGCTTCGCCTTCGATACGGCGCTGGCGCTCACCGAGGCGATCGAGAGCCGCGACCCCTACACCGGCGGCCACTGCCACCGCCTCGCCGAGCACGCCTCCCACATAGCCATCAAGCTGGCGCTACCGCAGCACGAGATCGAGGTCGTGCGGATGGGGGCGGCGCTCCACGACGTGGGCAAAATCGTCGTGCCGGACGCCATCCTGAAGAAGCCCGACAAGCTCACACCCGACGAGTTCGCCATCGTCAAGCAGCACTGCTATAGCGGCGGCCAGATCTGCAAGCGGGTGCCCTTCCTGATGGACGTCTACCCGATCGTCTACCATCACCACGAACGCTGGGACGGCCAGGGCTATCCGGACGGCCTCCGCGGCGAACGCACCCCTACGGGTGCACGCATCGTCGCCGTCGCCGACGCCTACGACGCGATGACCACCGACCGACCCTACCGGCAGGCGACGCCACACGAGGCCGCGATCGATATCCTCAAAGACGGCGCCGGCAGCCAGTGGGACCCGACCGTGGTGCGTGTGTTCCTGGAGATGATCCAGGTGCCGGATGCGGAGCCCCAGGCGGAGCGGACGCCGGAGCCCGCCGCCTGATCACCGTCTCCGTTCCGCATCAAAAGCAACCCCTCGTCTCCGCGTAGACAACCTTCCCTTACCGCCCCCACAGGCCAAGCTGTCCGCCCGAAGCGGGGCCACGCGCCTGGAGGTTGGTCCCGTGTATGCCCAGCAGCCGAAACCGCTGGCCGGCCTCGGCCGTCTTGTCCAGCAGCGCTCCCGCCACGGTGACCAGCTCACGCGCGCTATCCACACCATCGGCCAGGCTGGTCTGACGAGTGATTGTGCGGAAATCGCTATAGCGCAGCTTAAGGACCACCGTGCGCGCCCTCACCCCTTTCTCTCGCAGCCGTCTCGCCACGTCCTCCGCCACCTGGCTTAGTATCTCGCGCAGCTCCGGACCGTCGGCCAGGTCGCGGGGGAAGGTGGTCTCGGCGCCCACGGACTTCCGCTCCTGTTCGGTCTCCACAGCCCGATCGTCGAGGCCGTTAGCCATACGGTGGAACCATTGGCCGCGAACACCGAAGCGCTCGACAAGCGCGGCCTCACCGGCCCGCGCCAGCTCGCCGATAGTGTGAATCCCCATCTGGAGAAGCGCTCCCTCCGCCTTGGGACCGACACCCCATAGGGAGCGCACCCGCAGGGGCGCCAGGAACGACGCCTCCTCCCCCGGCGACACCACCACCAGCCCATCCGGCTTCTCCATCTCCGAGGCGATCTTGGCGACCGTCTTGTTCGTGCCCACGCCGATGGACGCCGTGAGGCCCGTTTTCCCCTTCACTCGGCCCTTGATCTCGCGGGCCAGCGCTTCGGGGCCTCCATGGGCCGCGACTTGCTCCGTGGCGTCCAGAAACGCCTCGTCCAGCGATAGCGGCTCCACGAGCGGCGTCACCTCGCGGAAGATCGCCATCACTTTGCGGGACACCTCGCCGTAGCGGTCGAAGCGAGGCGCCACCTGCACCGCCTGCGGGCAGAGGCGGAGAGCGCGGCTCATCGGCATGGCGGAGTGGATACCGAACCGGCGTGCCTCGTAGGAGGCGGCCGCCACAACCCCGCGCGCCTGCGGCGGCGCGCCCACCACCACCGGCCTGCCCCGCAGCTCCGGCCTGTCCAACTGCTCCACCGAGGCGTAGAAGGCGTCCAGGTCAGCGTGCAGAATCGTGCGCGGCATGTCTTCATAATAGCGTCCCGGCCGCCGGCTGGTGATAGACTGAAGACGCTATGACAGAAAGGGCAGAACGTACTCGCCGCCGTTACCGCACCGGCGACAATGAACTGGACACCAACATCGCGGAGCTGGTCGAGGCCAGCGGCATATCTAACGATAGCGATCTGGTAGCGGAGATGATCACCTCTTGCTTTCGCGTCGCCCGTGACCGCTCCGACCGCGGTGAGATGAAGCTGGTGAACGCGGCGCTGAAGGAGTTCGCCTACGCCTTCAAGGTCTTCAAGCAGTACCGGGGCGTGCGCAAGGTCAGTATCTTCGGCTCCTCAAGGTCCGACCCGGAGGACCCGAACTATCAGTGCGCCCGCATTTTCGCCGAGGAGATCGCGGAGCGGGGGTGGATGGTGATCACCGGCGCCGGGCCGGGGATCATGGAGGCCGGACACGAGGGTGCGGGCGCAGAGCGCAGCTTCGGCGCCAATATCCGCTTGCCCATGGACGTAGAGCCCAACGTAGTCATTGAGGGCGACCCCAAGCTGATCAACTTCAAATACTTCTTTACCCGCAAGGTAACCTTCCTCAAGGAGTCGCATGCCTTCGCCCTGTTCCCCGGTGGCTTCGGCACCCTCGACGAGACGTTCGAGCTGCTGACCTTGATGCAGACGGGCAAGAGCGATCTGCACCCCGTAGTGCTGATGGAGACGGAAGGCGGGCGATACTGGTCCGAATGGCGGCGGTTCATAGAAGGTCATCTCGCCGGCCAGGGCCTCATCTCGCCCGAGGACATGGACCTAGTCCACATCACGGATAGCATCGAGTCTGCCGTGGCTGAGATCGAGGGGTTCTACCGCAACTACCACTCCCAGCGCTACGTCGACGGCGTCATTGTCCTGCGCCTCCAGCGCCTCCCCGACGAGCGCGCCCTGGCCCGCCTCGCGGAGGAGTTCGCTGATATCCTGCGCTCCGGTACGCTGAGAGCGGTGCAGCCGTCCGAGGCTGAGGTTGAGGAAGGCGACTTCCCCGAACTGGCGCGGCTGGCGCTGGACTTCAACCAGCGCAGCTACGGCCGCCTGCGCCACCTCATCGACGCCCTGAACGGGTACTAGCCTCTTACCGCCCGTGGAACGTGGGCGTCCTCTTCTCCAAGAACGCCTTTAGCGCCTCCCTGTTGTCCTCCGTGGCGCCGGTCATTACCATCCCCTCCGCCTCCGCGTCCAACAGAGTAGCGTAGTCAGAGTGCAGACCCAGGTTCATGTTCTGCTTCATGCGAGCGAGGGCGATAGGCGGCCCCTTGGCGATGCGCTCGGCCAGGGCGCGCGTCTCCCCGGCCAGCTGATCGTCGGGCACGGTGCGGTTCACCATTCCAATGCGCTCCGCCTCTCGCGCGTCGATGAGGTCGCCGGTGAAGTAGAGCTCGCGGGCCTTGGCCGTCCCCACCAGCCGCTGGAGCATCCAGGTGCCCCCGTAATCGCCGGAGAAGCCGACCCGCACGAAGGCGGTGCCCATGCGCGCGCTCTCCCCGGCGATGCGGATGTCGCAGGCGAGAGCGATGCTCAGCCCCGCGCCGGCTGCCGGGCCGTTAATCATGGCGATCGTCGGCTTGGGCATCTCGTGCAGCAGTCGGGATACCTCCTCCCGACCTCGGAGGTGGGCGATTGGGTCCTCGGCCACGAGCGCATCACCGGAAGACATCCCGGCGATGTCGCCGCCGGCGCAGAAGCCGCGGCCGGCGCCGGTGATCACCACGCAGCGCACCTCCTTGTCCTCCGCCAACTTCTGGATGGCGGGGACCAGCCCGTCCATCAGCTCAGTGTCGAGGGCGTTGAGCTTCTCGGGCCGGTTGAGGGTGACAGTGGCGACGCGGTCAGCTATGTCCAGTAGGACAGTTTCGGTAGTTGTGGTCATGTCGAGCCTCCTTGTCAGCTGATCAGGCTTCCATGATAGGGAGGCTGTTGCTGCTTGAAAAGATCAAATTTATGCTAGAATCGCCGTGCCAGCGTCACATGCACCTATGAGGAGGCGCCCCCATGCTCAAATACGTCGACCGGATGCTTCTCGCCGTCCGCGACCGCGCGGCGGCAGCGGACACGTTCCGCGCCATCCTGGGCGCCGAGCAGGTTCGCGATGAGACCAGCAAGCTCCTGGCGGCGCGGCGAACCGTGCTGCAGGCGGGCATCTCCGAGTTCGATCTGCTGGAGCCGGCCGGCGATGGCCCGATCGCAACGCATCTGGAGCGCTGGGGTGAGGGCATCCTGGGCGTCGGCTTCTCCACCACCGATCTCTCCACCCTCGGCCGCCGCCTCTCCGAGCGAGGCATAACCCACAGCGAGGAGAACGGGCGGCTGTTCATCGCCTCGGACCAGACGCCGGGGATGAACATCGTCCTGTCGCCGCACGAGGAGCGCTCGCCCGTGGGACTCGTCAAGTGGCTGTACGAGGTGACGAACCTCGTGGACGACCACCAGCAGGCGGCGGCGTTCTACACCGATATGTTCGGGCTCGACGCCTCCAAGTTCTCGCCCATCGAGAGCGAGCAGTACGGCTACACCGGCCAGCTCACGCTGTTCAACCCGCCGCAACAGCTGGACCGCATAGAGCTGTCCCAGATCACGGAGCCGTCGCGGGCCATGGGCCGCTTCCATGCCAGGCGCGGCCAGAGCATATACATGGGGTATGTGGAGACGGACGACGTTGCGGCGGTTCAGAGCGCACTTGAGGCACGGGGCGCTCGCTACGCCGGTCGTACGGACGATCCCAACCCGGAGGGGCTGTTCATCCACCCCTCGGCGCTGCACGGCATGCTCCTGGGCGTCTCCCGCGCCAACCTGGCCTGGACCTGGTCCGGCCGCCCGGAGCTGGCCAAGCGCTAGACGGTTTCGGCGCGACGCCTGAATTAGCGAGGGGCGCCCCCGTGACGTTTTCTGAAGCGCCTCGTTAGTACAATCAAAGCGCTCGATTAGTTCGGAAGGCCGCATGATGCCCACTTACAGGTTCAAGCAGGTAGACGTGTTCACCGGCCGGCCCTTCCTGGGCAATCCCGTGGCCGTCGTGCTGGACGCAGACGACATCGACCCCGCACAGATGCAGCGCATCGCCGCCTGGACAAACCTCTCGGAGACGACGTTCGTCCTTCGGCCCTCTTCCGCGTCTGCGGACTACCGCCTGCGAATCTTCGCCCCGGCGGTCGAGATGCCGTTCGCCGGCCATCCGACCGTGGGCTCCGCCCACGCTATCCTGGAAAGCGGTATCCTGCCTCCCGAATCCAGAAGCCTCCGGCAAGAGTGTTTGGCGGGAGTGCTGCCCCTAACAGTGGACGGCACAGGCGCGGACAGGCTTATATTCGTACGGGTCCCCGAGACGAAGGTAGCGGCCACCTGCGAGGCGTCGGTGGACGCGATCTCGGCGGCGATCGGCGCGCCCATCGCGAGGCGGCCCGCGCCCATGGCGATCGATGTCGGCCCCGTCTGGATGGTGGCCTACGCAGAGGCGGAAGAGACCGTACGCGGCCTCAAGCCGGAGATGAACGCGCTCGCCCGGCTCAGCCGGGAACACGGCGTCGTCGGGGTGGCGGTCTTCAGCCGCCGTTCCGGTGATGACGGCAGCGCCGTTCACGTTCGCTGCTTTGCTCCGGCCGCCGGCGTTCCCGAAGATCCCGTGACCGGCAGCGGCAACGCCACTATCGCCAGATATCTAGCCGAGACGGGGATGCTGAAAGACATCGGCGACGAGTACGTGGCCAGCCAGGGGACCGAGATGGGCCGTGACGGACGCGTGCACGTTAGAGTGTCTGGCAACGGCCGGGTTATCGAGATAGGCGGCCGTTCTGTGACAGCCATCGAAGGCAGCATCAGCTTGTGAACGGTGTGCGACCTACGTTGCCGCGCCGGCCTTCGCCGGCTGCCGCGAGGTCGCGACTCGGATCTTCGCCGCCACTGCCAGCCCCAGGGAGACGCTCTGGCCGCCGGTCTCGATGACCAGCACGCCGGTGGAGGGGACCATCTCCTGCACCGTGATCTCCCGGCCCGGCTTGACGTTTCCCTGCTCCAGGTAGCGCAGCAGCTCCAGGTCCTCCTCCAGCTCCTCGGAGATGAAGCGAACGGTTGCCTTATCTCCCTTCTTCAGGCCGTCCATGCGCACCAGGTTGGGGTCCAGCTTGGCGCCCGTGCCGGGGATGGGGCTGCCGTGGGGGCAGGTCTTCGGGTGGTTGAGGATGGCGAAGATGCGCTCATCCACGCGAGGCGAAATGCCATGCTCGAACCGATGCGCCTCCTCGTGAGCCTCCGCCCAGCCGAGGCCGAGGATGTCAACGAGGAACCGCTCGGAGAGGCGGTGACGCCGGGCGACGTTCTCGGCCAGCGCCAGCCCCTTGCGGGTCAGTCGGATCACCTTCTTGTCGTCGATCGCTACCAGACCGTCGCGCTCCATGCGGTGCACCGTAGCCCAGGCGGTGGGCGGCGTGACCCGCATCCAGCGGGCCAGACGAGCTGAGATCACCGTCTCGCCCTCGGTCTGGAGGCTGTAGATGGTCTGGAGATAGTCCTCTATCGTCGTGGTCGGCTGTCTGGAAGTCATGCGCCAATCGCCTCTCTGGTCCGATGTTAGGATACACTAACACCCTCTAGCCTACAATCTCCGTATGGAGGTATTAGGCCTGAACGCCACGGCCTGATGCCCACCGGCGACTGTGCTAAATCAGCCTCTCTTCGCCGCGGTCGCCGCCTCGCCGGCGCCGAGAAAGACCTCACCGTCCTCCACCTTCACACGATAGGTGGTGACCGGCTTCACCGCGGGGCCACCCTGCGGCTGCCCGCTGGCGAGATCGAAGCGGGAGCCGTGCCAGGGACAGGTGACGCAACCACCCTCCACCACCCCTTCGGCTAGCGGCCCGTTGGCGTGGGAGCAGCGGTTGCCGACGGCGTACAATTCACCGCCGACGTTGAACAGCGCCACCTGGTCGCCGCCGAAGTACACGATCTGGGGAGCCCCCTCCGGCAGCGCCTCGGCGGCCGCAACACGGGTCCAGCCGCCCGTCCTAATCGCCTCGATGGCCGCACCGGCGCTTGCAGGCACCGTGTCGCCGCTGGCGCCCAGGGTGTCCAGCGCCTCCCGCAGGCCCATAGCAATACAGCTAAAGATAGGCGTATCGCTGAGGGTGTAGGAGCTCGCCTCCGTCTCCCGCAGCTGCATCACCAGGTCCAGGAAGTCGGCCGGCTCATCCGTCTCGAAGGCGACGACGAAC
>CAZYOV010000104.1:0-7973 GCA_964649215.1 uncultured Dehalococcoidia bacterium | reverse complement strand
GACCACGCCACCAAGCTCACCCGCAAGATCGGCCTGGGCATCATGGGCTGGCACGATGCCCTCCTCCAGCTCCGCATCCCCTACGATTCCGAGGAGGCGCTCTCCCTGGGCGAGGAGATCATGCGCTTCATCCAGGAGAAGGCGAACGAGGCCTCGCTCGTCCTGAGCCAGGCGCGCGGCCACTTCCCGGCCTTCGAGGGCTCGCGCTACGACCCGGATTTCCCCTACCGCAACTCCACTCGCACCACGGTCGCCCCCACCGGCACCCTCTCCATCGTCGCCGACTGCTCGTCCGGCATCGAGCCCGTATTCTCGCTCGCGTTCACCCGCCAGCACTACCTGGACCCGAAGAACCCTGCCAAGCTGACCCAGCTCCTGGAGGCGAACAACCACTTCGTCAAGGTCGCCAAGGCGGAGCGGTTCCACTCCGCCGAGCTGATGGACTACCTGGCCGCCGGCGGCAGCCTCCAGGCCCGCGAAGAGGTGCCCGAGTGGGCGAGACGGCTGTTCGTCACCGCCCAGGAGATCACCCCCGAATGGCACGTTCGTATGCAGGCCGCATTCCAGCGACACACCGATAACGCCGTCTCCAAGACGATCAACCTCCCCTTCTCCGCCAGCGAGGCCGACGTCGCCGGCGCCTACTGGCTCGCCTACCGCGAGGGCTGCAAGGGGATCACCATCTACCGCGAGGGCTCCCGCGACTATTCCGTTCTCTCCCACGCCGCCGTCAACATCAAGGGGCCGGAGCAGGAGACGCAGGAGGCGCTGCAGGAGATCGAAGGCAAGCTGGCGACCGTGGAGCGCCCCCGCCCCTACCGCGAGCACCTGCCCGACGAGCGCCGGTCCATCACCCACAAGTTCCGCGTGGGCGACCAGGAAGGCTACATCACCGTGGGCCTGTACGATGACGGCCGCCCGGGGGAGATCTTCGTGAAGATCGCCAAGGAGGGCTCCACGGTGTCCGGCCTGATGGACACGGCGGCCCTCCTCACCTCCGTCACCCTCCAGTACGGCGTCCCCATCGAGGACCTGGCGCGTAAGCTGAAGAACACCCGCTTCGAGCCCTACGGCCGCACCAACAACCCGCACATTCCCTGGGCGACCTCGATCGTGGACTACGTGTTCCGCTGGCTGGAGCGGAAGTTTTCGCCGGAAGCCGCCGCCGCGGACGCATCGTCGCATCCTTCGACAGGCTCAGGACAGGCTGTGACGGATGTAAGTACGCAGCCTGACGTATCCCCATCCGCCGAAGGGCCTGCCCTGAGCCGTGCCGAAGGGACGGGCCTCGGCTGTCCGGACTGCGGCGCGCTGCTGGTCTACCAGGAGGGCTGCCTGGTCTGCCGCTCCTGCGGCTACAACAAGTGCGGCTAGGCCGCGCATCGCGCCCGGGCACAGAGTTTTCGTGTTTAGGTAAACCCAAAGATAGAGGCGATAGTGTGACGTTATCATCTTGTTCATCGGAGAATACACGCGTACAATTCGGGACAAGAACCACTGGGTAGAGACAGGGGGAGCTATGACTGTGCGCGTTGTTCGTCTCAACTGCGAGATCACTGAGGTCCGGCGCAATGGGGGTATTCCCATTAGGATTGCCCACGCAGTTGCAGGTCCGAGCCCAAGGATGATCGTCCCTCGCCATGCAGTGCAGATCTCCTCGATCTCCGGGGGAATCTATGGCTCGGTCGTGGCTGCTGTCGTCGAGGATCTGGGAACCGAGGTCATCGTTGATGTGCCGCATGGGGGCGAGTCTCAGCGCCGTCTGCGTGTCCCGATGACTGTTGTTCAGAGGGAAATGGACGATCCTCTAGGTAATCCAGCCCTTCGCACGTAAGTGTTCAAGGAGCTCTTCAGTGGTCCGGTACCAGCTGGTGCAGTGGTACGAAAAGAATGGGCTCGGCTCGCCAGGTGGCAGCCACACTGCATAGACGTCCTTGTCGTTAGTGAACCCATACACCATCTCGCAAACGACGCCAGCCGAAAGAAAGGCATACTCGGTCTCAATATCCTCGCCCGCTTCGTTCTTGACGGTTAGCCGCGTCGGGAGGTAGAGAACAATAACGGCGTCGCTCTGGGCAATCAGCTTGTAGTCCCTCGCCACCGTTTGGTTGCTAACGTGGTCGATGATCCTCATAACTTGTTGCTTAGAGAGTCGTTCGTCCTTGAGGTCGACCTGAATTCTCCTCGCTACCTCAACCACTTTTTCATCTTGAGAGTACCCCGCGGAGTTAGCTGGGAACTGGCCGGCCAGCACATCCCGAAGAGCGTATACCAAGAACATGTCCTCGACGGCCATCGGATTGAACACGACGAAGTGTTCGCTGAGCTGTCTCGCGAACTCAAGGGCTCGCCCAACAACCTCTTGCGACACGTGCGATATCGGGTAGCTTAGGTAAACCTTCTTCATCGACGGATTCAATACCAGATTCGCGAGCGTCTCCACGGGCTCATTTCGCGATATCAGATAATGGGCGCACGGTGCCGCATTATGCTGAGCATCCTCCACCGAGACCGTGGTCGCCCTAGAGACGACCTCAGTGACGAACAACTCTTGATCCCGCCACGAGAGCATTTCATCCAGCTCTAGCCAGTTCCACTGGCGCTTACCCCACAGGTCAAGCGCCACAGCCGTGATGCTGTCGATGACAGTGAGATACATGTCGGGCTCTATCAACCTCAGATAGTGAGGATCAAGAGCCGGCACCAAGGCTCGCTTCCAAGGGAACAGCGCGTGAATGTCGGCTACGAACGCAGAATACCCCTCGGATTCGTCCTCGCGAGCTCGCTTCTCCTCGTCCTGGGCCTGAGAGAGAAGTCTCTCGAAAGCTGTCGTCCGAAGAGCATCGAGCATCGGCGTGTACTTGTTCAAGATCTTGTCTGACGGTATCGCCTGGCCCCTGGCTGCGGCGATCGTTAGAATCTCCTTCCCTACATCGAAATGCGCCACGCGGTCAGCATGGTTGCTCGCAAGCAGATCCAGGTAGGGTCCGGCCCCCGCCCCGCTCATGCCTGTACAAACGATCTTTCTTAGCTGCATTTCGATTCCCTATTGTACTCGAAATTCCCCTGCTATACTCGCCCCAAACGCATCTCAACCAAGGAGGCCCCATGACGACGATCCTGGCGCAGTTCAAGATACAGCCCGGCAAGGAGGCCGAGGCGGAGAAGGCCCTCAACGAGATGGCCGCCGCCGTCGAGGCGAACGAGCCCGGCGCGCTCCTCTACGTCTTCAACCGCTCGCAGAATGAGCCCGGCGAGATCACCGTTTTCGAGGTCTACGCCGACGCCGAGGCGTTCAAGGCCCATGGCCAGACCTCGCACATGGCGCAGCTCCGGTCCGGCTTCGGGTCGCTGTTCGATCCGGCTTCGGTCAAGATCGTACGCCTGGAGCGGATCGCCGGCTTCGTGCGGGCAGACGCCTAGGCGTCCGCACCCGTCACCTCCGCCCCCAGCGAGCGCCCAATCTCGCGGGCGAACTCGCGCCACTCCTCGGGTTCGGCCCAGCCCTCGTACCCCTGATAGGCGGCGATCGCCAGCCGCTCCTCCTCCGGCCCAAGGAGCGCCCACAGGGTGAACGTCTCCAGCGGGCCCTTCACCTCGTACGTCAACTCCAGCCGCCGCACCTCCGCGAACGAGACGCTCCGCCGCGACTTGCCGAAGGGGAACCGACGCCGCGACTCCACGATCTCCCGCGTCGTCTCGTCCAGCGTCACCTCCGCCTTGCCCAGGCTGGTCACCAGCCGCCCCATCTCATCGCGGGAGGGGAGATTCCCCGTTCGCCGGCCGCCCGGCGCCCCCTCCTCCACCACCGGCAGCTCGTACGCCTCCGCGATCGCGCCCGCCAGCTTCCCGGCGCACGCCCGGTCGGCCTCGTTGATCGTTATGTCGCCCCTTCCCTCGAAGGCGATCACCAGCCGCGAATGGCTGCTGGACACCATCTCGCCCGTGGCCGACTGCATCGGCGCCTGCGACCAGCGGAGCCAGGTTATCGAGCTGACCGGCTGCAGCCGCTCTACCTGCTCCGGCTCGTCCTTCCAGCCCTTACGGGTCCGAACGTGGAATCGCAGCTCCCGCAGGAGGGGGTCCCATATCCAGCCGCCGCAGAGGAAATCGCTGTCCTCAGGCATCACGTAGGGAGCGGTAGAAGAGAGTGCCCATCACGAAGATGAAGTCGGCGGGCGATCATTCAAGTCGCGGCCAGCGATTGACGGAAAGTTGCCGACTTCTGCAGGGAGCTATATGGCACTCACGGCACGATTGTCCCTGACTCACGCTCTAACTTTGCATCGAACCAGTCCGGATCCGCCACCAAGTGCGAGCGCAGCTCCTGGTACCAAGCGTCCTGCTCTGGATCGTTTGAGTTGGCGTCGTAGTTCTGCCTTGAGTCGAACATGATCTCCGCCATTAGCTCGTCTGGATCGCTCAGATTGGATACTATGACTGCCCGCACGAATCCCTTCACTTTCGGCATTCGTCCTCGCTGCCAACGGTCAAACATATCGATCACTGCCTCACGCTCACCCGGCTTCGCCTTCATGCGGAAGAATGTCACGTGTGCCATTAATAACCCTCCATCGCCTCGTTATCTGACAAGCAGAACTTCGCCAGGGGCCATCGTGTGATACTCCAGGGCGCGCTGTCAAGTCTGGCAGGTTCGGACCTGGGTCGGCCTGCTATGGCGCTCCTGGGTCGTTCATGCGGCGTGGAATTGACAGCCGCCCGGCACAGGCGCACAATCGCGGAGCGGCGGGGACTGAGGTCGCCCCTTCTCGTGGTACTCCCTTGAGCAGCGCGGCTGCGCCTCGCCGTTTCTTTGACGTCTTCGCCCCTGGGCGCTATGCTTCCACGGGCATGAGCTGGGAAAGACCGGGGGAAACGAATGACGGCAGCACTGAAACTCATGGGCATTTTCGCCCACCCTGACGATGAGTCGCTGGGTAACGGCGGTACCTTCGTCAAGTACGCCGAAGAAGGCGTAGAGACTTATCTCATTACGGCCACCCGCGGCGAGCGCGGTTGGTTCGGTGACGAAGATAAGTACCCGGGGCCGGAAGCGTTAGGCAAGACGCGGGAAGGCGAGTTGCGGGCGGCGGCCAAGATGCTCGGCATAAGCGAGATTTCATTCCTCGATTATCGGGACGGCGAGCTGGACCAAGCGGACGATTCCGAGGTCACCGCCAAAATCGTCGCCCACTTGCGCCGTGTACGGCCACAAGTCGTCATCACCTTCGATCCCGAGGGAGCATACGGTCATCCGGACCATATTGCGATCTGCCAGTTTGCCACCGCGGCTATCGTAGCAGCGGCCGACCCGAAGTTTGCCGCAACGCAGCAATCAGAGCCCCACCGGGTATCAAAGCTATACTACATGGCGTGGACCAAGGAAACTTGGGCGGCGTACCAAGCCGCCTTCGGGGACTTAGTGATGCAGATTGACGGCGAGGAGCGCCGTGCGCGGGGCTGGGAGGACTGGGCGATCACCACCCGGATCGACACTTCCGCGCATTGGCGGCGCGTCTGGCAGGCCGTATCCTGCCACAAGACGCAGCTCGCCGCCTACCAAGCACTACTGGACCTTCCCGAAGAGCATCACAAAAACCTATGGGGCACCCAGACGTATTATCGCGCGTTTAGCCTCGTGAATAGTGGAAGGAAGCTCGAGCAGGATCTATTCGAGGGGCTACATGACGACGTCGCGGTTACCGATATGGCCTGAGCGAAAGATCACGCCCTACCCCTCAGCCAGCGGTCGGTGGAACCGTAGTCCTTTTCCAAAAGAAGTATGGAGGAAGTCGCATGGGTGAATCACTGAGCGAGCCGCTGCATCGGCCTGAGCCGCCTTCAGTGGACTTCGACTGGTCGCCGGAGGTTTGGCAAGAGGTGGGCCGTCGCCTACTCGATCTCGCGGTGTCGGCCTCAACCGGTTGGAGTGAACGCCGGCCATCGCCGTCGGATTCGGTTGACGTCCTCGCCCAGTTCCGCGACTCCCTCCCTCATACCCCAGTTGACGTCGATCGCCTCTTCGAGCGCCTTGTGGAAGACGTGATCCCGGCAGCCGCCTACAACGGCCATCCGCGCTGGCTCGCGTACATCACTGCCTCGCCGGTGCCCATCTCCGTGTTGGGCGATCTCGTGGCATCGGCCCTAAATCAGAACGCAGGGCTCTGGCGTGCGACCCCGGCGGCTACGGCGATCGAGCTGCAGACAGTCGACTGGATCAGGGAGATGCTCGGCTTCCCCGCGACGGCCGAAGGAATATTCGTTAGTGGCGGTCAGATGGCTAACATCGTGGCCCATGCTGTTCTTCGCGATTTCAAGGCACCGTGGGACACTCGGCGTCACGGTGTGCGTGGGCCGACGGCGGACGCTCCACAGCTCCGCATCTATGCCAGCCAGGAGATGCATTACTGTCACCAGCAGGCGGCCGAGCTCCTCGGCCTCGGCCGTGACGCGATCCGAGAGGTGCCAATCGACGCCCGTTATCGGATGCGCACCGACGCACTCACGGCTATGATCGCCGAAGACCGCGCCAGAGGTGACCTTCCCATCGCCGTCGTCGGCACCGCCGGCACAGTTGGGACTGGGGCCGTCGACCCTCTCGGCGACCTGCTCGCCGTGGCGCGCGCCGAGGACCTGTGGTTCCATGTTGACGGGGCCTACGGTGCCTTTGCGGCCCTCGCTCCGAGCCGTCCGCGCGATCTGGATGCTATCGCCGAAGCTGACTCTGTCGCGTGCGATCCGCACAAGTGGCTGTATTCGGCCATCGACGCGGGCGTCGTTCTTATTCGCGAAGAAGGATTGCTAGAGCGCTCGTTTGCCTTCCACGCCAAGTACCTCGAATCCGATGGTTCAGCGCAGCAGGTCGATCTGCTTGAACGCGGCCCCGAGAACAGTCGTCCGTTCCGGGCCCTGAAGGTCTGGCTGGCCCTCCAGGCGTACGGACGCGATGGATACCGGGACATGATTGAGGGCAATCTGCAGCTGGCCGCCTACATGGAGCAGCTGGTAGCGAGCACACCCGGCCTGGTTCTTGCCGCCCCGCGTCAGCTGTCCATCGTCTGCTGGCGCGTGGAGCCGGCCGGCCTGACCGATCCCGCCCAGCTCGACCAACTCCAGACGAGCGTCATCCACGAGCTTGAGGCGCGCGGGATTGCGATGGTCTCTAACGCGGCCCTATCTGATGGCCGCACTGCCATCCGGGCCTGCATCGTCAATTTCCGGACCAGTCCGGAAGATGTCGAAGCCGTCGTGCAGGCGAGCGCTGCCATCGGGCAGGAACTCGCCGGCTCCGGTTCGCGCCGCTAGAGGCTAGTGCGGGGTTCTGAGTCGTTCGGCGGAGATATGCACCGCCCGCCCTGAGCTCGTCGAAGGGTTGCGCGCCCGGCCCGCGGATGCTCTAAACTAGACGTTGAGGCGCCATGTACGACGGAAATAAGCCCGCGCCCTGGTGGCAGGAAGCGTTCGTGCTGACGCGAGCGGTGTTCGGCATCCTGTTCTGGCCCCTGGCGGCCATCTTCGGGGTGCTAGTGGCCGTCTCCGGCCTGTTCGTGGCGTTCAACGCGGGCCTGCTCTGGGGATTACTGGCGCTGGCCCTCATCGCCGCCGCCATCGCCGCCTTCGCCCGGTGGGACCGGCGGCAGCCGCCGCGCGCCTAGCCCGCCGCCACAACCTCAAAAGTGCGGCGCATCCAGGCCCCGTCCGGGTAGGGTGCTGTCGGAACGGCGCGATCCTCCAGCATCGCCACCGTCGCCGCGCCGCCTTCGCGGACGTAGCGAAGGCAGTGGTCCAGCGTCTCCCAGCGCGTGATCTGCCCCATCACACCGTCGTCCTCGGCTCCCCACAGGTACTGCACGCCGGCGAAGCCGGCCTCCGCCTTAAGGGCCTCTGTAATCTTGGGCAGCACGCCCTCCAGGCGTGACTGCCACGGCGCCCGCTCCGCAACGCTGGTCTTGCGTGTGACGATGGAGATAATC
>CAZYOV010000103.1:0-8420 GCA_964649215.1 uncultured Dehalococcoidia bacterium | reverse complement strand
CGTTCCACCACAGCGTCATCGTCGGCAACCTGGCGGAGAGGGCGGCCGATAGGGTGGGCGCGGACTCGCTTCTGGTGCGGGTCGGCTGCTACTTCCATGACATCGGCAAGGTGGCCAAGCCGGCATACTACATCGAAAACCAGAGGCAGGGTGAGAACCCGCACGACAAGCTCTCGCCCGGCTCCAGCGCTAAGATGGTCGCCGATCACGTCCGCACCGGTCTGGAGCTGGCGAAGCGCCATCGAGTGCCGGCCCGGGTGCGCGCCTTCATCCCTGAGCATCACGGCACGCGCCTGGTGACATACTTCTATCGCAAGGCGGCCAGCGACGACGCAACGACCGACCCCGAGAAGTTCCGCTACCCTGGGCCCAAGCCCCAGAGCAGAGAGACCGCCATCGTCATGCTGGCCGACTCTGTCGAGGCGGTTGTCCGCTCCAGTCGCGACCGCTCGGCGGAGCGGATCGACTCGCTGGTGGAGGCGGTCATCGCGGAGCGGGTGGCTGAGGGCCAGTTGAACGAGTGCGACCTAACTCTGCGTGATCTGAAGACGATCGGCGAATCGTTCAAGACGACCCTACGGGGCGTCTACCACCCGCGGATCGAGTACCCAGCGCCAACGGCGGCGGAGCGCGCCACCGCCGCGGCTGTGGGCGGCTCCCCGGAGCCGTTGGCGGAACCGATGGACGGCACCGCTCCGCCTTTGGAGATAGAGCGGCCGCGCGGCTAGGGGCGAGGCACCTCGCTCCGCTCCCAGTACTGAACGAAGCGGGCCAACGCCCGTACCGCCCGCTCAACGCTGGGGAAGAGCGCCATCTCCGCCTTCACCAGCTTCTCCCGCGCCTCTGACACCAGCCGCCAGAGCCTCTCGTCCGCGTAGTCGCTAGGTCCGATGACGACGGCCATCGGTTTGCCCGTACGAATGCCCACCCCGGCGAACCGCTCCGGTATTCGTGCCAGCAATGACTCCGCGTTGGGGCGACCCAGCGCCCAGGCCTCGCCGACGTTGGCCAGCAGCAGGTCGATGTCAGGGCTCTCGTCCAGCCACTCCAGCACCTGAACGCCACTCACGCCGCTGCCCGCCAGGATCGACTGGTCCACGGGGTTGGTGACCCATCCCGCCAGTTCCGGCGCCTTCTCAGCGATGCGCCGTACAACGTCATCGGGAAGCGTGGGGACGCTCAGCCCCAGCTCCTCGCACAAGTCGGCCGTGAGGACGGAGCGGCCGCCGCCGCCGCCCACCATCCCCAGTCGCCGGCCCTGCCTACCGGCAGGCACGGCGCTGCCCGGCCGCATGTAGGCGAAGGCGATGAGCATATCGATGAGTTCTTCCACCGTGTCTACAGGGACGGCCGCCGCCTGGGTCACAGCGGCGGTCCAGACGGCGTGCCGGCCCGCCAGGGCCGCCGTGTGGGAGGCGGCGGCGCGCTCTCCAGCTGCGGTCCGGCCGCCCTTCAGCACCACAACCGGCTTCCGGGCTGCGGCCCGTTTGAGCGCTGCCAGAAAGCGGCGGCCGTCTCGCACGCCCTCCACGTAGGCGCCCACCACCGCGCTCTCCGCGTCCTGCGCGAAGTAGTCCAGGAAGTCAGCCTCACTCAGGTCAAGGCCGTTGCCGTAGCTGATCGCCTTGGAGAAGCGAAGGCCGCGCGGCCCGGCGAGGTAGGTCAGCTCGAACAGCAGATTGCCGCTCTGTGATAGGAGGCCGACGTTCCCCGGCTGTCGCGGCATGTCGGCGCGAAAGGAGATCCCCTGTCGTGGGTAGAGGAGCCCCATGCAGTTGGGCCCGATGATCCTCACTCCGGCTTCGCGGGCGCGCCGCGACAGCCGCCGCTCCAGCTCCGCGCCCTCCTTTCGGCCGGTCTCGGAGAAGCGGGCCGTGAATAGCTGCAGGGCGAGTGCTTCTTTAGCGGCGCAGTCGTCAACGAGCTCCAGCACGGCGGTGGCGGGGATGCAGGAGATGACGTAATCGACCTGGCCCGGCACGTCCCTGAGAGATGGGAAGGCCGGCAGGCCCAGGATCTCTTCCGCGCGGGGGTTCACCGGATAGAGATCGCCGGAGAAGCCGAACTTCTGGAGAGAGCTTAGGTAGTCGTAGCCGGGTGTGTTGGGGTTGGCGGAAGCGCCCACTACCGCGATGGAGCGGGGGTGGAAGATCGCCTCTATCAGGGCGGCTATGTCAGAGGGCGCGTTTTGGGGGTTGGGCATGATCCTTCCGCTGTGGGGTCGCGGTCAGTTTAGCGGAAGGGGAGAGGGTACTCAAGCCTCGGGCACGCCGCCGGGGCCGATGGAGGGAAACTCGTCGCCGCCGGATGCGGTGGCGCCCTCGTCCGGGAGGTAGTCCGGCTGCTCAGGCTCATCGGGCGGCGGGGTCTCCTCCTCGCCGGGCGTTGGCGTTGGCCGGAAGCGATGCCGGAGGGCGAAGCCGACGTTGCCGGCCACGGCCGCAAAAACCAGCGCGACGCCGAGGGCCAGCAGCCAGAGGAAGGTGGTGGACACGTCTCCCGCCATGGGCGCCAGCGCCTCGGCCAGGGCGCCGTTGGTGCCGTCCGGGCCGGCATTATTGGTGGCCTGTTTCACGATCAGCCACAGGAGGGCGAAGGGAGCGGCGCCGACCGCGAGGACGATGCCGGGGCTACCCAGCCGTCCGAAGCGACGACTGAAGAAGACCAGCGGGACGGCTAGGACGAGAATGGGTATGAGGGAGAATATAAAGATGCGGTTCACTGTGTCGTGGGTGTCCTGGGTCAGGAGGGCAAAGGGGCCAAGGCTGAACTCTGCACCTTCTCCTTGGGACGCTTCTTCGGAGTCGGCGACGGAGGTGTCGTTGAAGAACTGCTCGACGGAATCGGGCCCGTCGGTGTAGAGCGTCTGCGCGATGCGCCCGACGACGAGGTCAACGGCTTCGTCGTAGGAGAGACCGGCGATCTCACTGCCTTTGACGGGCAGGGTGATACCTTCGATGGTGAACTCCTCGTCGGGGCTGGCGGCGGCCTGCGCTTGTATCTCCCCGAACTCTTCCGAGCCTTCTCCGTCCTTCGCGAAGGTGGTCATGACGCCGCTGAATATGCCTGTGGCGACGTCGCGCTCGGTGAGCCTGGAGGCGGAGTAGAGGACAGCCGCCACGATGATGGCTGACAGACAGATGAGGCCGAACAGCCACTTGGCGTCTATTCGCCGGGAGCTTCCCATATCTTGAATCCTCCGTATTCGATTTCTAAGTCATTAGATGTCGCATGGGAGCGGGGCGTTACAGGCGGCCCCAGGTGTGGTATAAAGGCGGCAGAAATGACGCTTCGCTTCGCCGTCGTTGTATTCCCCGGCACTTGGAGCGACCACGACACCCAATACGCGCTATCCGGCGTGCTGGGCCAGGAGGCGGACCTTGTCTGGCACCGGGAGCAGGACCTCTCTCGCTACGACGTGGTGGTACTCCCCGGCGGCTTCTCATACGGGGATTACCTGCGGGCGGGGGCGATCGGGCGGTTCTCGCCGGTGATGGAGGCGGTGGCCGCCCACGCCGAGGCTGGCAAGCCGCTCATCGGTATTTGCAACGGCTTTCAACTCCTGTGCGAGGCGCATCTGCTGCCCGGCGCTCTCATGCGCAACGAGTCGTTGGAGTACCGCTGCGTCTGGGTACACCTGCGGGTGGAGAATGCGGAGACGCCATTCACCCTGGCCTGCCAGCCCGGCCAGGTGCTGCGAATGCCCATCTCCCACGGCGAGGGGCGCTACGTGGCTGACGAGGAGACGCTGGCCGAGCTGGAGTCCTCCGGGAGAGTAGCTTTTCGCTACTGCAACGCTGAGGGGGAGGTGACGGCGGAGGCCAACCCCAACGGCAGCATGAACAACATTGCGGGGATCAGCAACGATGGCGGCAACGTGCTGGGGCTGATGCCTCACCCGGAGCGGGCCTGCGAGCCGCTGATGGGGAGCGAGGACGGCCTGCCGCTATGGCTATCGCTATTGGAGTGGGCGAAGGTGAGAGCCTGAGGATCTGACGCGTGCTGTTCGAGTCGATCGCGGCTGCACCCTTCCCCGTGCGCCTGGAGGCGGACTACCCGGAGCGCCTCTCCCGCCTCAGCACCTTCTTCCGGTTGTTTCTCGCCATTCCGGTCCTCATACTCCTCTACCTGCTGGGGCAGGGCCTCGTATTGGTCTACTGGGTCGGCATACTGGTGCGGGGGCGGCCGGTACGCTGGCTGTTCGATACCAATGTCGCTATCCAGCGGTTCAGCCTGCGTTCGTACGCGTACTTCCTCCTCCTGACCGACCGCTATCCTCCCTTCGAGGGCGACTGGCCGGTCCGCTACGAGGTGGACTACCCGGAGCGGCTATCGCGCTGGCGATTGGTCATATGGAAGACGGTGACGGTGATTCCCCACATTATCGTGTTGGGGTTCGTATCCATCGGCGTCATGGTGGTGGTCCCCATCGCCTGGTTCGCGGTGCTCTTCACCGGCCGCTACCCTCAGGGGCTGCACACGTTCGTCTCCGGCTGGCTGCGATGGGCCGCCCGCGCCACGGCGTACTGGGTCTCGTTCACCGATGAGTTTCCGTCGTTCAGCTTATCGGCGGACGCGGGCCGGGGCTCGACCAGCAGCTACGTCATATCGGCGATCTTCGGCTGGCTGATCGTGCTGGCCTGGGTGGGCGGTATCGGCGCCCTGGCGGCTTGGCCGGGCCAGACAGAAGAGGTGACGGTCTCCTACGAGTCGCTCCTCCTGGGGGAGCCCTCCGCCGAGGTGGAGGTGTCCGACGTGGAGGTGATGCTGCTGGGGGCGCAGGACCCCTACGGGTTCCCAGGCGGGTTCTATGTAGCGGAGGAGGGCCGGTTCGTGCTGTTCTTCCTTGGCATGACGAACGAGAGGGGCGCCGAGCTTTCGGTGCACGAGGGAGACTTCAGCCTCGAGGACAGCGAGGGCGACCGTCACGATCCGTTCCTGGTGACGCTCGGCGGGTTGCAGCCCCCGCGTGATCTCGAAGCCGGCGACCAGGGGCTGGTAGGGGTCTTGTTCGAGGTCCCAGCGGATGCCGCCCCAGCCGAGCTGGTCTACACGCCCCCCTTCGGCTTCAAGCAGAAGGTAAAATTCGTACTGGAGTAGGCTTCGACTAGTCTGAGAAAGGGGGCGCGACATGTCCGTAGAAGCAGCACCCGCCGCAGCGCCGGAATACCCCCTGCGCTACGATGTGGAGTATCCGGAGGAGCTGTCTCGCTGGCTGATCTTCGTTAAGTGGTTGCTGGCTATCCCTCACGTCATCATTCTGTACGTCCTGGGAATCGCCAGCGCCGTGGTCACTCTCATCGCCTTCTTCGCCATCCTGTTCACCAGGCGATACCCGCAGGGGCTATTCGACTTCGTGGTGAACGTGAACCGCTGGAGCGCCAACGTCATGGCCTACCAGATGCTGTTTCGAGACGAGTACCCGCCGTTCTCCTGGGAGCCGGGGGAGTACGCGGTGACCTATGAGGTGGACTCCCCCGAGCAGCTGAACCGCTGGCTGCCGCTAATCAAGTGGCTGCTGGCGATACCGCACATCATCGTGCTGCTGTTCCTATTCATCGCCGTCTTCTTCGTCTATATCATCGCCTTCTTCGCCATCCTGTTCACCAAGCGGTTCCCACGTGGGTTGTTCGACTTCACTGTGGGCATCCACCGCTGGAACTACCGGGTTAACGTGTACACCAGTCTCCAGCGGGACGAGTATCCACCATTCAGTCTGCGCTAGCTGGCCGCTTGTGGTAGGATGGCCTATCGCTGCTATAGCGTGGGTCATCTGATGGCTTCAGAAGAAGGCGAGATCGCCGTGGGCTATCCAGGCGGTCCTGGTTACCCCATCGTCTTCTCCGTCGTCTATCCGGAGAGGCTGTCGCGATGGAAGGGTGCTCAGCGAGCGGCGGGCGCCCTCATCACCTGGATCGTGTCGGCAGGGCTGGGGTATGTCAGCGCGGTGTTCTCCATAGGCCTACCTTTCCCATTCGGACCGTGGGTGATTATCGGCCTGCCGATCGCATTCGGGGTCATCAGCGTCCCGATATTCCTGGCGATGCGTGTTCGCGCAAAGGGGTTGCGCCGCTTTCAGGCGGAGGATGGCCCGGCTCTGGAGCGCTACGCCGAATATGCGATTGCGGCGGCCTCCTACGCCCTTTTCCTGACCGATGATTCGCCCAGGCAGGCGATTGGAGAGTCGGTTAGGCTGGAGGTGAGGCGCGGCGGGAGCTTCGGCTGGTTCCGCGCCGCGATCACGCCCTTGCTGTTGTTGCCGCACATCATACTGCTGGCGGTTTTCGCCTTTGCGTTCACGCTCATCGTTCCGGTGAGCGCCGTCGCGGCGATCGTGTTTCGGCGCTATCCGCGCTGGCTGTTTGGGTTTACGGTGGGCTACCTGCGCTGGATCGCCCGCGCCCTGGGCTACTGGATATCGCTGACCGATCGCTATCCGCCCTTCTCGTTCGGCGAACAGGTCTAGGCTGGACCGGCCACCCCCATCGAATGCGCCCATCCGCTGTGCTACGATTGCGCTGACGCTATGGCCGTCGACCAGCGCGCCCTCGATTCCATCGCCCTCAGCCGCGATGAGTATGAGCTCATCGTCTCCCGCCTTGGCCGCGAGCCGAACGAGGTGGAGTTGGGAATGTTCGGCGCGCTCTGGAGCGAGCACTGTGGCTACAAGAACTCGCGGCCGCTGCTGAGGCAGCTCCCGGCTGAGGGCGCGTTCGTTCTCACCAAGCGGGGAGAGGAGAACGCTGGGGCGGTGGACATCGGCGATGGCTTATGTGTGGTGATGAAGATCGAGTCCCACAACCACCCCTCGGCGATAGAGCCGTACCAAGGGGCGGCGACGGGGGTCGGCGGGATCGTGCGCGACATTTTCGCCATGGGGGCGCGGCCTATCGCCATCCTGGACTCGCTCCGCTTCGGCCCCCTGAGCGATGCGCACAACCGCTATCTGTTCGGTGGTGTGGTGGGCGGCATCAGCAGTTACGGAAACTGCCTTGGCATACCTACTGTGGGGGGTGAGGTGGCGTTCGAGGATTCATACGCGGCGAACCCTCTGGTGAACGCTATGTGCGTAGGGGTCGCCCCGATCGAGAAGCTGGTCAGCGCGAAGGCCGAGGGGGAGGGTAACCTGCTGATGCTGGTGGGCGCCGATACCGGCCGCGACGGCATCCACGGTGCCTCAGGCCTGGCCTCTCGCACTGACCCGCAGGCCCGCTTCGATGAGCTGCGTCCCGCTGTCCAGGTGGGAAACCCCTTCCTGGAGAAGATGCTCATGGAGGCCTGCCTGGACCTGGCCGGAAACCACGCCGACTGGATTACCGGCATCCAGGACCTGGGCGCCGCCGGCCTCACCTCGTCTTCCCTGGAAGCCGCCGCCAGGGCCGGCTGCGGCTTCCATCTGGACGTGGCCACGGTGCCCCGCCGTGAGGAGGGGATGACCCCCTATGAGGTCATGCTTTCAGAGTCCCAGGAGCGAATGCTGATCACTGTCCGCAGGAGGCATCGCGATGACGTGGTGGCGCTGTTCGAGCGCTGGGAGGTATCCTGGGCGGTCATCGGCGAGGTGACGGTGGACGGCAACGCCCGCATCTACGACGGTGAGGCGCTGGTGGCGGACTTGCCTATCGAGGTGGTGGTGGAGGCTCCCGAGTACACACGGGAGCCGGTGCGGCCGCCGGAGTTGGACGAGATGCAGGCGCTTGACCTGGCGGCGCTGTCGGATGTGACCGACGCCAGCGCCGCCCTCCTGCGGCTGCTCGCCTCTCCGAACGTCGCTTCCAAGCGCTGGGTGTACCGGCAGTACGACCAGAGCGTGCTGACCAATACGGTTATCGAAGCGGGGGCCGACGCCGCCGTGCTGCGCGTCAAGGGGACGAATAGGGGCATCGCCGTCACCACCGATGGCAACGGACGGTACTGCCACGTCAGCCCTGGCGCCGGCGGCGCCATCGCCGTGGCGGAGGCGGCCCGCAACGTGGTCTGTGTGGGCGCCCAGCCTGTGGCCGTGACCGACTGCCTGAACTTCGGCAACCCGGAGCGGCCGGAGGTGTACTACCAGATGCAGGAGGCGATCCGGGGCATGGCCGCGGCCTGCGACGTGCTGGGCACCCCGGTTATCTCCGGCAACGTGAGCCTGTACAACGAGACCGGCGAGCAGGCGGTGTACCCCACGCCGGTGATCGGGATGCTGGGTCTGTTGGAGGACGTCTCGAAGCACTGCCGCCCCGGCTTCAGCGCGGAAGGCGACGAGGTGTTTCTCCTGGGCGCCGTACTGGAGCAGCCCGCGGCCGCCCTGGCGGCCAGCGAGTACCTGAGGCTGGAGCACGGCCTCGTGGGCGGGCGCTTGGAGATCGACCTGGACCTGGAGGCGCGGGTGCAGCGGACGGCGCTGGCGGCGATCCGGCAGGGGGTAGCCAACGCCT
>CAZYOV010000102.1:0-8501 GCA_964649215.1 uncultured Dehalococcoidia bacterium | reverse complement strand
TTGAGGACGACGAACGCCTTGGGGATCTCGCCGCCCTCTTTGTCCGCCTTGGGGATGACGGCCACGTCGGCGACGGCGGGGTGCTCCATTAACAGCGCCTCCAGCTCAGCCGGCGGGACCTGGTAGCCCTTGTACTTGATGAGCTCCTTCTTGCGGTCCACGATGTAGACATAACCTTCTTCATCGAACTGGGCGATGTCACCGGTGCGGATCCAGCCGTCCTGAGTGATCGTGTCGGCGGTCTCTTCGGGGCGGTTCCAGTAGCCGCGCATGATCTGGGGACCGCGTATCAGCAGCTCACCGCTCTCGCCCGCTCCCAGCTCGCGGTCGTCCTCCAAGGAGACGACCTTCTCGATCGTGTCGGGGATAGGGGGGCCGACGGCGGCGTCTTTGACGCGGTGGAGGGGGCTGACGTTGGTGACGGGGCTGGTCTCTGTCATGCCGTAACCCTGGAGGACGGTGCACTGGAGGGCGCGGCCGCCCTGCTGGGCGACCTCTGGGGGCAGCGGCGCGGCGCCGCTGAGGACGAACTGGAGGCTGGAGCGGTCGTAGCGGTCGATCTCCGGGAAGTTGGCCAGGGCGAGGAGGGCCGGCGGAGCGACGAACAGGTTGGTGATTCGGTGCCGCTGGATCAGGTCCAGGCAGAGGGCGGGGTCGAAGCGAGACATGACGACCTGGGTTGCGCCGATGGCGAAGCCGCAGGCCATGAGCACGGTCATGCCGTAGATGTGGAAAAAGGGGAGGAAGTCCAGGAGGACGGCATAGCTATCGGTGAGGCCGGTGGCCAGGGTCTGGCGCACGTTTGAGGTGAGGTTGTAGTGGGATAGCATGACGCCCTTGGGCAGGCCGGTGGTGCCGCTGGAGTAGGGTAGGGCGGCGAGGTCGACGTCAGGGTTGAGATCCACGGACCGCGGCTCCGGAGGCGCCTCAGCGCTCAGATTCCAGACGTCCTCAATGGCGTGGATGTGTCGGAGGGTGGGGATATGCTCGCGGATGGACTGGACTTGGGGTAGGAGTTGGCGCATGGCAAAGACGGTTGAGGCTTCGCAGTCCTCGAGCTGGTGCAGGATCTCGCGCTCCGTGTACAGTGGGCTGAGGGTGGTGACAACGCCGCCGGCGAACAGGGTGCCGTAGAAGGCGACGAAGTACTCGGGGGCGTTGGCCGAGAGGATGGCGACGCGGTCGCCTTTCTGAAGGCCGTTGTCCTGGAGGAAGCGCCCCATGCGGCGGGAGGCCTGCCAGACGTGGCCAAAGGTGTATTCCGGACCCTCGGCAGCGATGAATGCCGGTTTTTCCTGGAAGCGGTGGGCGGAGCGCTCCATTAGGTCAGTGAGGCTGATATGGGGATACGGCTCCAGGCTGAACCATGGGCTATGGACGGTCATAATACCTCTCCTCTCTCAGGGAACAGGCGTTGAGTGAGCTCGGCGACGCGGCGGCCCAGCTCTCGCGCCTGGGCGCGGTCGTCCTCCGTGACCTCGCCGTGGACGGTGGCGCCGTAGTAGGAGCCGGAGCGGCGCATCCGGTCGGACCAGGGGAGGCCGATGACGAGCATGCCGTGGGCGAACAGGAGGTGGAGGAGTTGTAGGAGGGTCGCCTCCGTGCCTGCGGAGCGTGACCAGCCGGCGGTGAAGGCGGCGCCGACCTTGCCGGCCAGTTCGCCGGTCTCCCACAGGTCGCCGGAGTGGTCCATCCAGTCCTTGAGCTTACCGGTCATGCCGCTCCAGTTGGGTGATCCGATGATTAGCGCATCGCACCGCTTGAGCTCGTCGATGCCGGCGTCGTCCAGGCGGCGGTGGCTAAGGGTGACGCCTGCGACGGAGTGCACACCTTCGGCGACTGCGTCAGCAAGCTGCTCGGTCAAGCCGCCGCGGGAGTCGAAGAGGAGGAGGACGGTGGCCAAGATGAGGAGCTAGCCGGCTAGTCTCCCAGCAGCGATGTGTAGCCGGCAGCGACGACCTCTTCGACGTACTCGGAGCGCCAGCCGGGGTTGGATATTGTGATCCGGCGGTCGCGGAGCCAAGCGTGCACCTTGAGGTACTGCTCCTCTACATAACGGCGCCAGGAGTTCTCCTCTTCGAACAGGTCCGGCTCCACCTCATCCAGCCGCTTGTCCATCTCTTGGGGGTCGACGTCGAGGTCCTCGCGCCAGTAGTCGGCGATGTAGTCGAGCGACTCGTCAAGGCTGCGACGACATTCCTCCATGAGAGCGAGCATGAACTCTTGCTCATTGACGGGGCGTGCGCGGAGGCGCGTCTCGGTCGCGCAGGAAGGGCAGAGGAGGACGAACTTGCGGGCGTCGCAGTTGTCGCGTTTGGTGCAGGCTTCGCAGAGCGGAGCCCACTGGGCGGCCTCCGTGGTGCGCAGGTAGCCGATCATAACCTCCTCTACGAGTGCACCGCAGCGGGGGCAGGATAGCTTGCTGGCGAGAATGTCGTTGATCGCCCGTTGCCAGTCGATCTGCATTTGCGTCTACGGAGGCGAGTCCGCTCCAAGGAACGAGATGCGTGCTCCCGCCTGCCCGGCGGGCAGGTCGGTAAGCAACATGATAGCCACTTTATCAGGTCTGTCAACCGTCGGGATTGAGGTTAAGGGTGAAGGAGGCGGACTGGCCGGGGGCCTCCTCCACCGTAACGGTGAGAGAGGAGAGATTCGTCGCGCCGCGGGCCCCGATCTCGTCCGCGAGGCGGCCTGCGAGCCACTCCGCCAGGCGCTCGGCGGTGGAATTGTCGATGGGGAGGGCGCGGACCTCCGCCTCGGGGATGACATAACGTCGGTCATCGAACGTGATCGTGTAGTGACGATCGCTGTGGTCCACGGCCAGGTTGTGGTTCTCTGTAGGGAGGAGGAAGGCGTGGTCGAGCTCCCGGCAGAGGCCGGCGACGACGCGGCGGAGCTCGACGAAGTCGAACAGCCAGGAGTCGGGCGTTAGCTCACCCTCGAGCTGGGCGGCGACGGCGTAGTTGTGGCCGTGGAGAGGCTCGCACTCGCCAGCGGAGGTTGTGAAGTGAGCGGCGGCGAAGCGGAGCTGGGGGCCGGAGACGTTGATGCGTCTCATGAGGGAGGAGGCTGGAGGTGCCGGGTCCCGGCAGGGGAGCGGCGAAAGGAGCAATGAAGGTTCGCACTATATATGATATGTAAAGGCATGGCTTATGTGGCGTAGGTATCGACTTACGTTGCGTAGTCGAAGTGTAGGTGTGGAGGTGGGCTACGGTCAACCAGGCCGAGCGTGACCGGCAGAGTGAGGTGTGTCAACAAGGGCACGTCTGCACCGTAAGACCGGCGCGAAGAGCTGAGAACGGCCCGCGACGCGCGCAGCTTCGCCGGTCATTCTTGACAGAGAAGCTGCGCGCAGCGGGAGGTAGCCAAGGGTGGATGCCGGCCAGCGGGAAATGGCGGAAGCCTGGGGCCAATGGATAGGGGAGCTGCGAGACTGGGACCTGTTCGGGGGACTGACCTTCGACCCTCGGCGGTTCGAAGGGGACTGGGTGTTATCAAGGCGCGGGGCCACCCGGCGGCTGACGAAGTGGGTCGACGGACTAGGTGGAGTGTTGGGACGGAAGGTGGAGTACGTCGTTGCGATGGAGTACCACAAGTCCGGGTGGCCCCACTTTCATCCCCTGCTCGACGTGGGGGAACTGCAAGAGGGGGATATTCAGCGTGTCGGTGGGCTGTGGTATCGGCAGAACGGGTATGCCCGTTTGGAGCGTCCGCGGAACTCGCAGAAGGTGGCTGCGTACGCGGCGAAATACCTCTTCAAGGACATCTCGTCGGGCGATGTTGTCTTGTCCGACGGGCTCAATCGGGCGGATGGTTATAAGGCCGGCCTGTGGCCGGATAGAAGGAGGTAGCTATGACGGGTCGGATGGTGGAGGTCTGCGAGGTGGAGGTGCGGGGGAAGGTGCAGAGTACCGGCAGGGGGAAGGACAACGACGTTACTTATGTCAGGTTCTTTGGTGGTGGTGGACAGGTGACGGTGCTGGTTCCTGACGGGATACCGATGGGGAACGGCCAGCTGCGCCAGGGGGCGTCCCTGGTGGCCAGGGTGAACGTGGAGCAGCGGGGTAACTTCACGGTGATCCGAGCTTTCGAGGTGGACACCTGGGAGAACGATGGTGCCGAGTCTTGAGATGACGGCTGAGCAGACGCAGGAGCTGCTCGACGGTCTTCAAGTATTGGTGTTGCTGGCGGGGATCGCGGTGGCGGTGCTGGTGGCGGTGGAAGCGATCGCGGTCAGGAACGAGTCGGGCCGTGTGGATGGTGGCCCCGGAGAGGTTGACGGTTCGTAGGGGTCATCTATGGGTCTGCTGTGGTCGGCGGTGGTGGCGGCGGTTGTCGTAACGGGCTGTGTTCAAGTGGCCTCAGCAGATACCGGTTCCCATATCGGGTTGGGGGTAGGCTCGTTCTCAAACGATTGGTCGGTTCAGCCTGCGGTGTTGTCTACGACGGCATCGGCGGGGTGGTGGTTGCCGAAAGTGGGGGGTAATTCTAGGATAGCCGCGTTCTTCCCGGCACCGGATGATCTGGTGGATGGGCCTACGGTGGTGGATATCTACGTGCATCAGCCGTTCGCCAGTCAGTGTGTGGTGCTGACGATCATCTTGGTTAACGTGACGGGGGCGTTCGACGAATTGGAGAGGCTGTCGGCACAGCAATTCTGTCTGTCGGGGCCTCCGGTTAAGAAGCTGACGTGGGTGCCTACGGTGGAGCTGACGGCGGCGCTGGCGGGCGAGCCGATGCAGCTCTCGGTGATGCGGTTGCCTGATGACGTAGGGGATACGCTCACGCAGGATTTCAAGATCATAGGGGCGAGAATCGGGTATCTCTCCGACCTGGAGACGGAGGGGATGGAGGGGAAGATGACGGAGGTTCAGGGTGCGGAGCTGCTGGACGGTTTGCAGGCCCTGGTCTACTTCGCCGGTATCGGGATAGCAGTAGTGACGGCGTCGCTCCTTGCGGGGCTGTTGAGCTTCTTCCGGAGGTAGGCCGGTGGACTTCGATGTTGTAGCGTTCCTCCTGCCGTTGGTGACGTGGGTGGGAGTGGCGGCGGTGATCTCCATAGGGCTAGGGCTTATCCGTGATCTGATAAGCGCGGCGGTCGATGACGATTCGGGAGACAAGGACAGTGGTTGATTACCTGATCGTGATGGACTGGTCGGGCGAGCTGACGGCGGCTCTTTTAAGCCTGGTGGTTTTCGCCTTCATTATTTCGCGGATTCGGTAGGAGAGGAGGTGATATGAAGTGCCGTTCTTGATCTCGCACCTGACGGCGTACACGGATGCGCTGGCAACGGTGACAACGGATCTGACCGCTGCCTTGCCGGTGGTCGCTATCGCGGCTCTGGTCGTAGCGAGTGGTCTGCTGGTTCTCCGGATAGGCTTCCGGGTGATCAAGCGTTTCGCCAGCGGTTAGGAGGCCGCAGGGTAGGGCTCAACCGTGGGTATCCTTGCTACCTGACACAGGCAGGCGGTTGTGGTTGAGCCCATCCTTATGGGCTTCTGGCGTAGGGCGGTGGTGGTGGTGGCCTTGGCAGCGTTGCTGTCGGGGCCTGTTGGTGCGGTGTTCAGGAGTTCCCCGCCGGCTGATGCGCAGGGCGGTCTAGCACCGGCGGTAGCGGCGGCCTGTGGTCCTGGGGCCTTGGTGTGCATCGCGGCCGTTACCCTCGGCATGACGTGGTACATCTACTCCGGTGGCGACGGGGGCGAGCTGATCAACCTGGTCGATAGCTTCGTGAGCTGGTTCAACGGGGGCAGCCAAGGTGCAGATCAGATGACGACGCAGTTGGGGCTGCATCCGACCTGGGCGGAAATGACGTCTCAGATGTACACGGAGTGGCAGCTGCTCCTCGGCGTCTCCATGGGCGGTTGGACAGAGCAACCGGATTGGGAAGGCCTAGGCGATACCGCCTGGACGGTGACGGTCGGAGCGCCAGGCAACCCGGCGCAGATCATCCTCGAATCGACAGAGTTCACATGGCCCGTGGGTGCGAGCGCCTGCTTCATCACGTTCATAGACTACAAATGGCCTCAGCATCCGAGCGGCGTCTCGGGGGTAAATAAGGCGTATTTCGCGTGGAACAGCGGGGCCAATGAGCGGGTGTTGTCGTCGTGGGGCAGCGGGTATACGTCGCCTCGGTGGGTCTCGCAGGTTAAGCAATCGCTGGGCGGTGCTGGCTGCGATGTGGTCGGTCAGACGGGGGTGCTTCGGTTAGAGTTCCCTGGTGGGACGGGGACGTACGAGGACGGCTGGATTGGCGTCAACGAGTTGGTGCTCGTGGTGGGGACGGACCCGATTACGGGCGGGGACCCGGACGTAAGGATCAACGTTTGGATAAGCGCGTTCGTGTCCACTGAGTTGGTGGAACCGGCGGGCGAGAGGGTGAAGGTAATCGACACGGTGGACGATCTTGAGACGTGGGACGGGACAGCACCGTTGCCGCTGGCGGATGGGACAGAAGGCGATGTGGTGGTGGCTGCGGCGGCGGCGGGGACAGACAGCCTGTCGGACGAGGATAAGGCCTGGTGGGAGACCTGGCTAGGTTCGATAGCTGGCCTGCTGGGGGACATCGTAGATGCGGTGATCAATATCTTTATCGAGTTCCCTACGGCGGTGTTCGACTCCATCCTGGCCGCGATTCAGGCCATCCCTGGACAGATCGAGACGGCGTTGACGAACGTGTTCGTACCGACCCAATCCGTGACGGCCAGAGTTACGGCTACCTCTGCTCTGGCGGCAGGGAAGGCACCATTCGCATGGCCTAGCCAGATATTCGTGGGGGTGCCGCTGCTGTTCGCTGGGTCGGGTGCGGTGTGTCCGGAGATCACGATACCCATGCCCGCGGGCTGGGGTGGTGACGTGGTTCTGGAGTTCTGTCCGCCAGCCGGTGGTGCGGCGGTGCTGCTGGTCATGTCGCGGCTGATCGTCCTGGGTATTGTGGCGGTGTGGGCCTACTGGCTGTATCGCCGCTTGGTGGGAGCGGAGTCGTGATAACGGATGCGATCTTAGACGTGATCTTCGGGGTGGTAGACTGGATGATCGGGCTGTTTCCGGCGAACACTCTCGACTTGTCGGGCCTGGCCGAAGGGCAGCAATACCTGGGGTGGGTCGGTCTGATGTTCGATATGGGAGCGATCGCTGCGGCGGTCGCGGTGATGATGACGGTGGAGCTGGCGTTGGTTACGGTGCGGCTCTCGCTGTGGGTGTGGAAGCTGGTCAAGCCGTGACGGTAGAGGGCTACTGCGGGCTGTTCGGGTCGGGGAAGACGTACGCGATGGTGATAGAGGCGTACAACGCGCGGAAGCGGAATCCCGATCTACCGATCATGACGAATCTTGGGCGCCTCGATCTCCCGGGTGCACCGTGTCGGTTGATCGGCCAGGGCGAGCCGCTGCAGGAGATGATGCAGGCCCTGGTGGATTTCCACGACGGGTACTTGCTGCTCGATGAGGTCGGGGTGTTCCTTCCGGCTCGCCTCTGGTCGAAGATGCCAGCCGAGCTGTGCTGGAAGTGGGCTCAGCTGCGGAAGGATGCCGTAGAGCTCCGGTGGACGTGCATCCGACCGGCGAACGCGGTCAAGGACCTGCGAGATATCACGTTCGAAACCCACTGGTGTACCTCCTGGCGTCGGTTCGGGTTCTTCGTGGTCAAGCACTACTCGTACACGTCAGTTCTCGATAAGCGCTACTTCCAATCTCAGAAGTGGATGCGCTTCCGGAAGGGCCTCGCAGGACGGCTGTACGACACGCTAGGGAAGGTCAAGGCACCGGAGTTCGCCGGCGGTCCGCCAGCTTTGGTCCGCGTAGATAGGGAGACGGTTCTAGCCGGCCAGGACGGACGGTCTCAGATCGATGTGGCGGGGGGGCAAGAGCACATTCCGGTGTCTACCCCTCTGGCTGGTGACGGCCAGCACGCAGAGACCCCCTCACCCTTACAGGGAACAGGCGGGCCAGGGGACGGAGAGTCAAGGGACTAGAGCGCATAAGCGGGGGTGGCACCATGATCCGCCGGCGTTTCGCCGGCGGTATCGTCCTCCTTGGAGCCGGCGCGTTATGGCGCTCCCCTTGACGGGACGGCCCTGGCCGGTACAGTCAGAGAGGGTGTGAGGGGGTTATAGTTGAACGCCGTCCGACCCAAACGCCGAGAATGTACGTAACGATGGGGGTGGTTGTCAGAACTATTTGGCTGATGGTGGTGAGGTCGGTTGTTACACGGATGGTGCCGAACGTCCAAAATGTGATGATGAGGAGTTGGAGCGCTATCGATATAGCTGTTTTCATGTGAACCCCCTTAAAGGATAAGGCGTGTTAGCCCCTTGACATAGGTAAACTCTATATGATATGTAAAGCCCCAAACCTGGAGACGTCGTTTGGCGGCCCAGTCCTTGCGCCCAAGCCGGAGATCATCGCTGGGCAATCCGGGCGGTGGTGACAGGCGTAAATTGCCAGGGGTGCGGAGGCGATGCTAGACTAGACGTAGTCCGACTCACGGGGGACAGATTAGC
>CAZYOV010000101.1:0-8512 GCA_964649215.1 uncultured Dehalococcoidia bacterium | reverse complement strand
CGGAGCAGGCCGAGGAGCTGGCGATGGAGGAGTACTGCGAAGACGGAGCGCTGGTGGCCGAGTGGCCGGAGCGCGCCCCGCACGTATTCGCGCCGGATAGCCTTCGCGTACGGTTCGAGGTGACCGGCGAGCGCACACGCGGCGTGATTCTGGAGGCGGGGGGCGAGCGCGGGCGCTATCTGGTGGAGCGTCTGCGTGCGCAGCGGAGGGATGGAGCGAGTTCTTGAACCGCTTCCCTGTTCTACCTGTCGCTCGGTCTGTTCTACACAGCGCTGTTCGTATGGTTAGTGGCTCCGGGCGTAGGGCTTCTGGAGGTCGACTTGAACATCGAGGGTGTCGTCAGCGGCCGAATCGGCTGGGTTCTATTTGGGTTGGGACTCTCGTATGCGGTCCTAACAGTACCGCTAAATACTCGAGTGCTGAACCGGGCGAGTCAGAAAGGGCAGTCGCAATTCCGCCTCGCCGTATTGGCGGCGGGGTTGGTCATAGGTCCCGGATCGATCGGGATGGTGTTCTACTTGCTGACCAGCAGCCCATACGTTGCGCTGCCTTTCGACGCCTTAATGCTACTGCTGATTCCTTACTATTACTGGCATCTTTCTCGGCTGCTGTCCCGCCCTACGAGCCGTGAAGCCAGCAACCCCTAGGGCTATGGAGCTCTCCATCGACACCGCCTCCGAGACCGCCTCCCTGGCGCTGTCGCGGGAGGGTGTCCTTCAGGCGGAGGTCACCTGGCGCTGCCGCCGCAACCACACGGTGGAGCTGCTGCCAACCATGGAACGGCTGCTGTCCCAGGCGGGGGCCACTAAGCGGGGGTTGACCGCCGTCTTCGCCTGCATAGGGCCGGGGATGTACACAGGGTTGAGGGTGGGCGTGAGCACCGCCCAGGGGCTGGCCTACGCCCTCAAGCTGCCGGTGGTCGGGATCGGGCGGCTGGAGCTGGACGCCTACCAGCACGCCGCCTTCCCGGGCCGGATCGTGGCGGTGCACCGCGCCGGGCGGGGTGAGCTGGCCTGGGCCGCCTACCGGTCGCGCCCGTGGCGGCAGGTCACGGCTCCCCGTCTGGACTGGCCCGCGGACCTGGTAGCGGCCAGAGGCGGACGGGGCAGGTCTCTGTTCTGCGGCGAGGTGGACGATGAGCTGGCGGCGGCGATAGCGGAAGCTCTGGGCGACAGGGCCGTCGTCGCGGCCGAGGCGGCCTCCGTCAGGCGCGCCGCCTCGTTGGCGGAGCTGGGGTACCGGCGTCTGGCCGACGGCGAGGGGCAGGGCCCGGAGGCGTTGCGGGTGATCTACCTGCGCCCGGCGGCGATCGTCCCTCCGAAACGCTAGCCCGTAACGGCGCCGGTGCTACAATAAGGCGCGACGTGGAACGCACCCTCGTCCTCATGAAGCCGGACGCGATGCAGCGCGGCCTCGCCGGCGAGATCCTGTCCCGGCTGGAACGTCGCGGCCTTTGTATCGCCGCCCTGCGCCTGTTCCAGATGGACGAAGCGATGGCCCGCCGCCACTACGGGGAGCACGAGGGCAAGCCGTTCTACGAGGGGCTCATCTCCCACATTACCGCCTGCCCGATTATCGCCGCCGTGTTGGAAGGCAGCGACGCCGTGGAGGTCGTCCGCAGGACGATAGGGGCCACGAATCCCGCAGATGCCGAGCCCGGCACTATCCGCGGCGACCTGGCGCTGGAGACCGGCCGAAACCTGATCCACGGCTCCGACTCCCAGGAGTCCGCGAAGCGGGAGATCGCCCTCTTCTTCCGCGAGGACGAGTTGCACTCCTACGCTCGGGACGTTGACCGGTGGCTGTTCGAGGGTCCGGACTGAGGACGGACTAAGCAGGCTGAGCAGACGCTACTGTACCCGTAACAGCGGCTTCGCATCGTGCCACAGCGCTTCCAGGTCGTAGTAGCTGCGCTCCTCCTGGCCGAACAGATGCACGATGACGTCTCCGTAGTCCAGGAGCACCCAGCCGGAGGCGGCGTCGCCCTCGTGGCCCATCGGCTTTACGCCATCCGGTGACAGCCCTTCGTCCACGGAGTCCAGCATAGCCTTAAGCTGGCGCGCAGTCTGGGCGCTGGCGAGGACAAAATAATCGGCGAAGGACGCCACCTTGCTGATGTCCAACAGCAGAACGTCCTCCGCCTGCTTATCCGCCAGGAGATCTACGATCTTGCGAGCCAGCGCTCCTGCTTCCAGGTGGTCCTCCTCCCCCGCCTTTCTAGTAGTGGGAGAAGTATTATAGCATGTAAGCGGTATGTCTAACTTTCGTGTGGTTGTGGCCATGTCCGGGGGCGTCGATTCCTCTGTGGCCGCCGCTCTGCTTCGGGATCAGGGATACGAGGTAGTGGGCGTCACGATGCGTCTGTGGACGGAGGAGGACCCCGAGGCTCCTCGCCATCACCGCCGCTGCTGCTCCGTGGAGGACACGGAGGACGCCCGCGCCGCCTGCGACCGGCTGGGTATCCGCCACTACGTCCTCAACTTCGAGCGCGAGTTCGCCAGCGGCGTGGTGGACCAGTTCGTGCAGGAGTACGCGCGCGGACGCACGCCCAACCCCTGCCTGTCCTGCAACGATCACGTGAAGTTTCGCCCGCTGCTGAAGCACGCCCTGGCGCTGGGCGCCGAATATCTGGCGACCGGCCACTACGTGCGCCTGCGACGGAACGGTGATGGTTACGAGATGTGGCAGGCCGACGACCCGGCGAAGGACCAGTCCTACTTCCTCTACACCCTCGGCCAGAGGGAGCTCTCCCGGACTCTGTTCCCGGTTGGCGAGTACCCGAAGGACGAGATCCGCGCCATCGCGCGCCGCTACCGGTTGCCCAACGCCGAAAAGCCGGACTCCGCCGACATCTGCTTTATCCCCTCTGGGGACTATCGGTCGTTCGTAGCGGAGCGGGTGGCGAGCCGACGGGGGGAGATCGTGGACAGGGCGGGAAACAGGGTGGGTGAACACGCCGGGATTATCAACTACACGGTGGGCCAGCGACGGGGCCTGCCCGCGACGAGTCTCGGCGAGCCGCTGTTCGTCCTGGGCGTTGATGCTGAGGCGAACGAGGTGACGGTGGGGCCGGAGGAGGAGCTGCTTGCGCACGGTCTCATCGCCGATGAGCTCTCGTTCGTGTCCGGCGAGACGCCACAGCAGCCGTTCCAGGCGCAGGCGCGCATCCGCTATCGCAGCGAGCCCGCGCCCGCGACGGTCGGGGTGCGGGGAGGCGAGGCCGAGGTTCGCTTCGAGAGGCCGCAGCGCGCGGTGACGCCGGGCCAGGCTGTAGTCTTCTACGATGGCGAGAGGGTGATGGGCGGCGGCACGATAGTCCGCAAGGTCGCCGGATAGCCTTCGCATGCTATAATGGGCCGCGTCCTCGCTATAGGCGGGGCCGCCCAACGCTCCCACAGGAGGTAGCGCCTCATGGAACTCGGCTGGGTAGACACCCCCCAGGACTGGCGTGACGTCTTCATCATGGCCTATATGGTGGCGGGGACCCTCCTGTTCCTGGTGGGCATCCTGTTCACCATCGTTGTCGGCGGGATGATCTTCGCCCTCGTGCGCAAGGTGAGGAGGGTCTTCGGCGATAACGTCGAGCCCACATTGGAGAACGTGCGTGAGACGACGGAGAACGTGCGCGGCACCGTGGCCTTCATCTCGGACTACGCGGTGACGCCGGTGGTGCGTACGTATGGAATCTTCGCCGGGGCCAGACGGTTTGTGGTGGTGGTCAGCCGGTTCACCCGCCGCTCCGGCGACTAACGGAGGTCATCAATGCGATTCATCATCGGCCTGCTGCTCGGACTGGGCATCGGCTTCTCGGCGGCGGTGCTGTTCGCGCCGGAGAGGGGCCGCCTGCGAGAGGGTGCTCCGTCCGAGGAAGAGACAACCAGCGAGGGATTCGGCGAGAACCATGACAGCATGGCCGGGCTGCGCCGCGCCATGAAGGGTCTCCAGGAGAAGGTGCAGGAGGCGTGGGAGGAGGCGCGGCAGGCGGCCCAGGAGGCGGAGAAGGAGCTGCGCGCCGACTACGAGCGCACGGTGTCCAAGCCCAAGCGCTAACGCCCGGCTAGGGTAGGAATCCCAGGTAGGTTGTGAAGTCCGCTGCCCCCTCTGCTAAACTTGACGCGGAGGGGTGCCGGAGTGGTTGAACGGGGCGGTCTCGAAAACCGTTGTACCGCTTTTGCGGTACCGTGGGTTCGAATCCCACCCCCTCCGCCGGAGACAGAACCGAGAACGCAGAACCCAGAACCTGAGACGGAAACGTGAGTTCAAGGCTGCTGCTTCCGCGTTCTATAGCTCGGAGGGGTGCCAGAGTGGACGATTGGGCACGCCTGGAAAGCGTGTGTACCCTTACGGGTACCGTGGGTTCGAATCCCACCCCCTCCGCCACGATTCACCTCTTAATTCGGCGTGTTGGCAGGGTGGCGTCGTCGCCCCCAGCGCTATCGCGTTAGAGCAGCCGCCGGTGCGCGCCCGTGTCTCGTGCCGCCTGTTTTGGCCCTCTCGCGCCCAGCCGGTCGGCGATCTGACGCGCGTTGCGGACCGCGTAATCGTTCAGGCAGTTGTTCATCAGCACGTGCACCTCGCGGCTGCCCTCCGCCAGGCGCTGCACTCGGGGCACCCACTCCTCCAGCTCCTCCTCCCGGTACAGGTAGTCGAATCGGTCGGCGGCGCCGATCCCCTTCTTCTCCCACGTCTCGTAGTTGCGACCGTGCATCCGCACCAGCGCTACGGGCGCGGTGGCGGCCACCTCCGGCGGCACGCTGGAGCGGAACCCCTGCGGCTCGTCGACGCAGACGTAGGAGATCGTGTTGTCCGTCAGCAGCTTGAGGTTACGTTCCCGATTGCGCTCAGATAGCCAACGGTCGTTGCGGAACTCCACCGCCATGCGGTACTGGCCTAGCCGCTGCTTCGCCTCCAGGATGTAGTCGGCGGAGTCGCGGCCGGGCAGGAACCAGGGCGGAAACTGGAACAGCACGGTGCCCAGCTTGCCGGCGCTGTCGAGGGGCAGGAGGGCGGAGTTGAAGCGGCTCCACAGCTCGTCGCGGAGCTCAGGGGGCGCGTCGCGGTAGTAGAGGTTGCGCTTCTCCTGGAGGGCGGGCGGCAGCGCCTCGCGCATGTCCTTGGGCAGCGACCGCAGCGCCGCCGGGTGGTGGGTGAACAGGGCGTACGATTTGATGTCGAAGGTGAAGTCGTCCGGCGTGCGCTCCACCCAGAGCGCCGAGTTGCGCTCCGAGGGTAAGCCGTAGTAGGTGCTGTCCACCTCGACGATGGGGAATTGCTCCGCGTAGTGGCGCAGCCGCTCCTCCGGCGACTTCGCCTGCGGCGGGTACCAGCCGCTGGCGACGAGGGTTTTATCGGTCCAGGAGCAGGTGCCGACGAGGATGTTGGCGGTCATGGCTCGATTATCGCACGGAGGCGTGTCATAATCGGCCCTGTTATGCGACGCACCCTGGAGGTCACGGAAGCGCTTCGCCTGCTTAACGGAGGGCCGGTGGTCCTGGTCACCACCCGCTGGCGCGAGCAGACGGACGTGATGCCCGCCATCTGGACGACGCCCCTGGCCCACAAGCCGCCCCTGATCGGCGTGGTGGTGCACCCCTCCCGCCACACCCACGACATGATCCGCTTCGCGGAGCAGTTCGCCTTGAACTTTCCCGCCCGCGACCTGATGAACCACGCGCAGTACTTCGGCGTGGTGTCTGGGCGCGACGTGGAGAAGCTGGACCTCTCCAAGCTGCCGACGTTCAAGGCGGCGAAGGTGGACGCGCCGCTGATCGAAGGCTGCATCGCCCACATCGAATGCGGGCTGGAGGACGCGCTGCGCGTGGGCGACCATACGCTGTTCGTGGGCCGGGTGTTGGTCGTGCAGGCGGAGAGCGACTCCTTCGATGAGACGTGGCTGGTGGGCGAGCGCGATTACCGGCCGCTGCACTACCTTGGGAGCGACCGCTACGCCGTGCTGGGGGAGCGCCTGCAGGCGGAGCTACGGACCACGGAGGAGGGCGCGATAGAACTGGCGGAGACGCTGGAGGAGCGGGAACGGCGGGAGGAAGAGGAGGCGCGAGAGCGGGAGCGGGCGGAGAGAGAGGGAGCGGCGGACGAGTAGGTACCGCGCTAGCCCTGAGGGCAGACCTCCCCTACCTCGATGCTACCGCTGAGCCCATCCACCGCCACCTCATAGGGCCCGAACTGGCCGATGGGGACTCTGGCTTCGGCCGTTCCGTTGGCGTTGGCGACGGCGGAGAACGTGCCGTCTCCGATCACGCCGGGCCCCGACACCCTCCCTGAGACCGTCTGCCCCGATTGGAGACCGGACACCGTCACGATGATATCGCTCTCCTGGCCGGGGATCCTGTGATCGCAGTCGAGGGCCAGACTAGCTGCGCCCGGCTCCACTGTAGGGGCCGGTGTAGGAGCTGGAGTGGGGGCCGGCGTCGGCGCGGGAGTAGGCGTAGGCGTGGCCGCGGGCGTGGGCTCTTCTCCCATCTGGCCATCGGCCGGAGTCAGCTCGAGACCGAGGGACGTGATTTCCCCGACGGCCTGCCCATCGTCATTCTGAAGCGTCTCCGATCTGTGATCATCCGGAAACTGCAGCGTGAACGGCTCGGTGAGGTCGACGCCCGGGTCGGACTGCAGACGCACCGGATCCTTGTTCGTCCTGGTGTTTTCTTCGTCGAAGCGGAGTATAAGACTAGATGGTTGAAACTCAGCGATGAGAATCGCTCGCTCCGTTTTGATCTGGGACTGCGCCGTATATTCAAACTGAACGATCTCCGTTTGGATCACCTCATCACCTCCTTCACGGCTGGTGCTCACAACTAACGTCACTCGTCCGAGGTGGTCGTAGAGCATTTCTGTCTCGGTCACGGTGATGGTGGCTGTGCCCGTCCCCTGGCCGGAATGGGTGACTGCTTGGCCACCCGGGAGGGCCGCGGCGCTTACCGCTTCCTCAGTGAGGGTAAATTCGATAGTTGCCTCGACATCGAAGAAGTATTCGCCCGGGGGTGGCAGTTCGACTTCTGCGCCGTTCTCGTCGCCGTCGCCGCAGGCCGCGAGAGCCAGTGCCAGCAACGGCAGTAGAGCGAAGACAAGATACCAGGGGCGCTGAGAGATCGTCGTGGAAGCCCTCCGCAAGCCAGAAACGCGGTCATCCTAGCAGCGCAAGCATCCCGTGTCAAACTGGAGCCGGGGTGGGATCGCGCTGTTGTAGCACTGCGGAATCGCCATTCTAGGAACGCGATTCGCAACCTTACATTTTTTCGTAAAGCATTTGACTTTTACGTTAAAGATGCCCTATCATCCCAGTGCTGAAATCGGCGGCGGGCGGGCGCGAGAGGCGCTTGACCGACGCAGCGAAAAGGAGAAGGTTGTGGACTTTCGCTTTACCCCGGAAGAAGAGGCGTTTCGTAAGGAAGTCCGAGAGTTCATTGAGAAGGAGTGCCCGCAAGATCTGCGCGGCGGCGGCGTCAACATCTTCCAGCAGGCGGGCAACCTGTTCGCCTGGCGCGCCAAGGTGGCTAAGAAGAAGTGGGTGGCCCCGGCCTGGCCCAAGGAGTACGGCGGCGGCGGAATGTCCATCATGGAGCAGTTCATCTACAACCTGGAGACGGCCCATATGCGCGCCCCCGCCCCCATCTTTATCGGCGGGCTGGGTGTGGCAGTCATCGGCCCTACGATCATCCACTACGGCTCCGAGGAGCAGAAGAAGGAGTTTATCCCGAAGATCCTCTCCGGGGAGCACATGTGGTGCCAGGGCTTCTCCGAGCCCGGCTCCGGCTCCGATCTCGCCTCCGTGCAGACCCGCGGCGTCCGGGACGGCGATGACTATGTGATCAACGGCCAGAAGATATGGACCAGCGTGGCCCACATATCGCAGTACATGCTCCTCCTGGCCCGCACCGACCCCGACGCGCCCAAGCACAAGGGCCTCTCTTACTTCATCGTCCCCATGAAGACGCCGGGCGTGACGGTGCAGCCCCTGTTCAACATGGCCGACACCCACGAGTTCAACGAAGTTTTCTTCGAAGATGTGCGCATCCCGGCCGCCAATCTGCTGGGCGAGGAGAACCGCGGCTGGTACCTGGCCGCGACCACCCTGGACATCGAGCGCTCCAACATCGGCTCCGCGGTAGGGCAGCAGCATAACGTGGAAGACCTGATCCGCTTCGCCAAGGAGAACCGGGACAACGGCGTCGTTCGCATCGGCTCGGACCCCTCGCTTCGCCACGAGTTGGCCGAGCGCTACATTGAGGCGACGGCCGCCCTAACGCTCTCCTACCGAGTGGTTACGATGCAGGCCAAGGGGCTCATCCCCAACTACGAGGCTTCGGCCGTGAAGCTTTACTCAATGGAGCTCGTCCAGCGCATCGCCAACACCGGCCTGAGCCTGATGGGGATGTATGGAATGCTGGCCCGTGGCAGCAAGTGGGCGCCTCTGAAGGGCCGGCTGGAGTACGGTTACATTCGCTCGGTGGGCAGTACCATCGAGGGCGGCACCAGCGAGATCCAGCGCAACATC
>CAZYOV010000100.1:0-8569 GCA_964649215.1 uncultured Dehalococcoidia bacterium | reverse complement strand
TCCGTACCGGTGGCTGGACATCGAACGCGATGATGAGGCGCTCAGACTGCTGGAGTCGGCCGGCCATGACCCGCTGCGGCTGCCAGCCCTGTTCTTCCCCGACGGGAATACTATCGCGCAGCCGACGGCCCAACAAGTGGCCGAGAGAGTCGGCTTACGCACCCGCGCCCAAATGCCCTTCTATGACGTAATCGTCATCGGCGCCGGACCCGCTGGCCTTTCGGCAGCAGTCTATGCCAGCGCCGATGGGTTGAACGTCCTGATGATCGAGCGTCACGCGCCAGGCGGGCAGGCCGGCAACAGCCCGAAGATTGAGAACTTCCTGGGATTCCCGAGCGGTATCTCGGGTAGCGACCTGACCCGCCGTGCGGTCACGCAGGCACGACGCTTCGGAGCGGAGATGCTCACTGCCCAGATGGCGACTGGCCTCCGTTCGGAAGGCAACACCAAGATCGTTACGCTGAGTGACGGCTCCGAGCTGTCGGCGAAGATGGTCCTGATCGCTACCGGCGCGTGGTTCCGCACACTGGATCTTCCCGGCACCGAGCGATGGAACGGGGCAGGTGTCTACTACGGCGCAGCCCACACTGAAGCGGCAAACTGTCGAGACCACGATGTATTAGTCCTCGGCGGCGCCAATGCTGCCGCGCAGGCGATGCTGTTCCTCAGCAGGTACGCCCGGAACGTACGGGCGCTCATTCGCGGCAAAGAACCGACTTGGTCCCGGTATCTCGATATCGCTATCCGGGCGAACGACAAGATCGATCTGCTCTTCCATACCGAGCTGGTCGATATAATCGGGGACGAACAAAGGATGCGCGAGGTGGCGGTGAAGAACAACGAAACCGGGCAGATCACCTCGTTGCCTGCGCAGTCTGTCTTCGTATTCATTGGACAGAAACCGCAGAGCGATCTTGTTGGCGACCTTGTGCTGCGCACAGAGAGCGGGCACATCCTGACGGGACTCGATTTGGTGAAGGACGGGAAGCGCCCGCCCGGATGGCCGTTGAACCGCGACCCCCTCCTGCTGGAGACGAGTGTGCCCGGCATCTTCGCCGCAGGCGATGTCCGCAACGGGACGAAACACGGTGTAGCTGCGGCCACAGGTGATGGCAACGCCGCTGTGTCCCTGTTCTGGCAATACCTTTCAACCATCTAGGCGAGGCCACCGCACACTAAGCAGACTTAGTGTGCGTAATCCAAGCGCTGCGCCGCAGGGTGATCATCCCGAGCCGACTTCGTGACTCCGGCTCAATCCACGCGCTCCTATTCCAACAGTCCCAGTTTGACAGCCTGGGCAGCGGCCTCGGACCGCCGGGAGAGTCCGAGCTTGTCCAGGATACGAATCACGTGGTTGCGGGCGGTGTAGGGGCTGAGGAACAGCTTGGCGGCGATCTCCTTGTTGGTGAGACCTTGCGCTACGAGAAGAAGGATCTCCTTCTCGCGATCAGAGAGAATGTCGACGGGCTCCGGCTCTGCCCTCCCCAGCTCGGCCAGCCGCTCGATGACGTCTCGCGTGACACTGGCGTCCAGCAGGGACTGGCCGCGGCCGACAGCGCGGATCGCCTCCACCAACCGGGCATGGCTCACGTTCTTCGTCAGGAAGCCGGTAGCCCCCGCCATTATTGACGTCAGCACTGCCTCCCGATCACCGTATGACGTAAACATGATGACCTGGGTTTCCGGCAGCTCGCTGCGGATCTCACGGCAAGCATCGATACCGCTGGCGTCATCGCCTCCCTCCATGCGGATGTCCATGAGCACCACATTGGGCCGCAGGGCCTGGGCCTTGACCAGCGACTCACGGGCGTTGGCCGCATCACCAACGACCTCTAGCCCCTCCTCGTCTTCCAGCACCGCTCGCAGGCCACTTCGCACGACTGCATGATCGTCCACGATGAGGATTCGAAGAGGCGTCGCTTGCTCCGTCATACCAGCATTCAATCCGTGGTGGGCAAAGTCACCCGCACCGATGCACCCTGGCCCGGGGCGCTTGTTATCTCCACAACTCCGCCCAGCTCGCCCGCGCGCTGGCGCATGTTGTGTAGGCCCCGGCCACTGGTCGACGCTGCATCGACGCTGAAGCCGCGGCCGTTGTCCCGGATCTCCAGAGAGACCGAGCTGTCAGAGAAGGCCAGTTGGACATCGATCGCGGAGGCCCCCGCGTGTCTGTACACGTTGGCCAGGGCCTCCTGAGCGATGCGGTACAGAGAGCTCCCCACGGCGAGCGGAACCTTCCGTTCCTCTCCTTCCACGTCAAGCTTGGCGGCCAGGCCCGAGACGGTGGCGAACTCGCGTATTTGCCCCTGAATTGTGCTGGTCAGGCCGGCCTCCCCCGAAAGGAGCGGCTTCAAGTCGAAGATGTAGTGCCGCACCTCCAGCAGCGTCTCCTTGGCCAAGCCAACGAGCTTACCTAAGCGCTCTCTTAGCTTTTGGTCGCCGCTAGCGACCTCCGCCGCCTTCTCCAGGTTCAGTCCCAGCATGTAGATGGACTGGGCGATGCCGTCGTGAATCTCGCGGGCGATGCGGCTCCGCTCCTCCTGAGTGGCCAGCTCCTCCCGCTCTCGCTGCAAGCGAACATTCTCCCTCAACGCCTGGCGCGCCCGCTCCCGCTGCTGTGCCAGCCGGCGGGTCAGCTGCGACAGGTACTGGACCACAACCACCACCAGGAGGGGCGGGATAAGGACGCCAGCCAATCGGTCGACGTCGCCGTGGGAACCAGGGCCCGTTGATCGTCCCCTCTTCTATGGAGATCACAGTTAGCTCTGCGGCATAGAAGCCGGCGAGCAGGGCCGCAGCCCGCGGCCAGTCCAGCAGAAAAGCGGGAACCAGCAGGGATAAGATGATGTACTCGTCGTAAGGGGTGCGAAAGCCACCACTGAAATACAGGATCACCATCACGGCGACGATGTCAACTATTCCCAGCGCGATGAGGTCGTCGCGGAGACCTCGGCGGGGTCCGATGGCCCTGCGGACGTGGGGCCGGATCAAGGGCACGTAGAGGGTCAGGACGAGGGTCCAGGCGGCCGTTAGCCCCAGGAGAAGCGGCTCGTAGCGAGTCTCGTCCTCGGGCAGGTCACCAAAGGCTATGCGGACGAGGGCAATGGCCCAGGCGCCCCAGCGGACGGCGAACAGAAACGGCAAGACGCCGGTAAGCTCCTGCCGTCCGGCCTTCGCCCACCCCCGGGCCGCCTGACTAGGGCTCTGCCTGACTGAAATCTGATGATCGTTGGCTTCCATGGTGAAGCGCTAGCACTTTAGCAGCCGCCACAAACACCGTCAAACGCCTCTCGTCCTGCCTCTGACCGCGCTAGTTCGCCGTTCCCGAGGCGCGCTCCGTCCACGGCAAGGTAATGGCCGCCCTCTTCTACCGCTTCGATCAGGGCGGCCATTACCAGCCGGCGCATGTGACCGGAGAGTCGAATGACGACGTTCACGCCAATCGCTCGACGATCATGGGGATGACGTTAGTCCTCAAGCGCCGCGGAGTCGCAGCCCGGTGGCGATAGGACAGGGTTACAGCGGGCATTCGCCCCGCCCGCGATCTCCACGAAATAGCCGGTTGAGAAATCCGGGTCCGGCTCGGGATAGTCGGTGCTGACGAACTGGGCGCCGCTCGCCAGGGCCGCGTCACGCCGCGCAGTGAGACCGAAGCGAGCCTCCAAGGTGTCAGCGTCGGCACGCGTACGGACGATGTATCCCGCCGCCACGAGCTCGCTGATGAACGCCTCGTTGCCGAGCGGTTCGTTGACCTTCACGAAGGCCGACTCCGGCGAGCCGGGAGGCGAACTGGTGAACATCACACGGCCCGACAGCGATGGATGCCCGGCGAGGTAGACGTCCCGCTTCGCGTCGGTGTTGTCCAGCGCGAACAGCAGGCGCCCCCGTGACTCGTTCAGCGTCGGCCAGCCGTCCTTCAGGACCGCCTGTTCGAGCGTTGCCCGGTCGCCGCGGACGTCATCAGGGGTGATGAGCTGATCGTCCGGGAAGACCGATCGTATCTCGGCGTCAATCCCGTCAAGCTCCTGCGCTCCGAACGGCACGGGTACTGTGAGGGGCGGAACGCCAGGCGGAAGAACACCAGGCGGAAGCACAAGGGGATCGTCCTTGGCCTCGACGAGCACCATTAGCGGAAGATGGCCGGGGTTGGCGTCCGACCAGGCCTTGATCGTCTGCAGGCAGGAGACGAACGTGAGACACGTTGTCTCGAAGTCGATGTCCGGGATGTGCAGCACCTTGAGGCCTGGAGCGACGAGTTCCGGCTTGATCGGGTCGGGGAAGCCCTGGACCAAGATCGGGCCGAGTGGCACGGCGAACAGGCCACCGTCTGGGTCCGCGAACACGTCAAGCTCGACCTGGCGAATACCGAGGAGCCCGAACTGCTCATCGAGGGGACGGTGCGTGTACTCCATACTCGCCGCCGCCAGAGGGTCGATGGAAGCGATCAGCGCCAAGAGAGCCGGCCGAGGCTCGATGTGGTAGCTGTTGTGGGTGCCGAGCACCTGGACGTGGTTCAGGCGCATGCAATTGTCGGCCACCCAGTCACCGACGAGCTGACCAAAGGGCTCGTCTTCAGCCAATCGATCGATGGCGGGCCGCCCAACGCCCGCATGGTCGCTGGCTCCCGCGGAGCTGCGCATGGAGCGCTCCCAGGCGAGGCAGTTCTGTGTCGCGGAACTCTGTCCCGTCCAAGTAAACGCGGGGACTGCCGCCAAAGCTAGCAGTATTACAAGGAACATTACTTTCTTCATGTCAAACCTCCATGGTTCGAATTCAGATGGGTTCATCGAGCCGAGTGATGCGCAGAGGCTACTGTCACTGGTCCCCCCTTTCCGGTGGCCTGCCAAGCGTCAATTCGTCTCGGCATCCGGCCGGTCGCTCACCGCCGGAGTGCCACCACGGGCGCTGCAGGCGCGCAACACACTTTACCACTTATCCTCCTTTCCACGGGTGAGGATCTCTTCATACGCCCTCCTTTCCGTGGCCTGTGTTGCCGGTTAGCTCCTCGTAGACGTACCAGATAATCACGAACAACACCCACACCAGCAGCGAGCCCAGCCACGCCAGGAAGCCGAAAAACCAGACGTCGTCGTGGGGCGAGAAGTTGATCCACCCCCCGCCGAAGTCGAAGTAGGTGGTCCCACCGGGAGCGGTGACCCTATCGAATGACAGCATCAGCACGATTACCGGTATGGAGAACCGCACGATGCCAAGCAGTCCCGCCACGATACCGGCAGCACGTACCCTGGGTCGCGTCGAGCTGACCCAGAGAAACGGCACCAGGTTGAGAAGCCCAGGTAGGACGAAAGCGAAGATCGTTGGGGCAACCTCTGAGTACGGATAGGTGGAGCAGAACCCGCCGAACCAGCTGTCGCGGTCGCAGCCGGCTGCAGGATCGGGCAGGCCTACCTCCGCTGGTGTCTGGTAACCGGCCAGAGTGTCAAACAGGACGGCACTGACGGGCACAGTGATTATTGGCGCCAGGATGATCCACAGAAAGGGCATCCACCACTCGTGTAGCCATGAGGGCGAGTCGACCGATGTCAGTTCGTTGGTTGCCATGGTGACCTCCTTTATCTATCTGGATTCGATGCTGCCGTTTAGTGGTGCTCACCGGGCATGAGGAGAAGCTGGAAGGCGAGGGCCACCATGAGGACGCCGAAACTTCCGGCGACGAGGGCGGAAGACGGATGGGATCTCTGAATGATGCGTATACCAGCCATTGCGAAACCGGTAAGGCCCAGCAGCAGGTGTATCTGCGTTGGAACGCTGCCGATGATCGAGCCCTGAAGATGCAGGGGACCGATGAGAAAGCCACCCAAGATCAAGGCGGAGATCACGAAAAGGTCTCCCGTCCCCCTTTGCACCCGGCCCACGCGGTAACCGCCCTCAAACAACCCTCCCACCACAAGCGAGATACCGAGTAGAGCGTGGGCGGCTTTGTCTGTGGGCCCCAGATATGCTGATATGAGGCTGCCGATTCCCACCGCAATAACGGCGGCCGGCCAAATGAGCCTCCCGGCATAGCCCCGGTACCAGACTCGGCCTGCCAGCGATTCCACGACAAGCAGGGCACCGACGAAGAGGAAGGCCGCCCCAGACAGCCAATGAACTTCCACCCCACTGGGAATGAAGGAGCTACCCGTGCCCCAGTCGTCACAGGGCGAGGCGCAAGTGATTTCGAGTACGGCAGCGCCCATCATTCTGTCACCTCCCCAGCCCATACCTGAATCACCGCCCGGGCTTCCTTGTTAATGGGGACTGATACCGGCATTTGCAGCTCCTTGGCCTCGGCCTGGGCGACCTTTATGGCCAATGGGATGCAAACGACGGAAAGAATGAAGCCTACGAATATGACCAGATGATCTGGAGCCATCAGGATATGGCGGAGTGTGAGATTAGCTAGCTTGTCTGGGGATAGAACCGCGTGCTCCAGCAGGTCCCAGGCTACGCCCACTGCCTGGAGAGCGGGACCCAACATGCCGATCAACAGCGCTCGTGTGTTAGCAGACATCGTGCTCCTCCTCAAAGGGGCATAGTCCAAAAGACATCCAAAACGGCAGTCGTCATAGAGTACAAGAACAACCCAATCGCAGCGAGTGCGCCCACAAGCGACCAGACGATCGAGACGCGACATCCGAAGCGGCGTGCTACGCCGGTAATGGTGACCCCAACCGCGGACGCCACAACGAAGGCTCCCCCGTATATGGCCAGACATATCAGCGCATGAATAAAGCCCAGGTTCCCGTCGTAGGTGTCAATGAGGATCACAGCTACCATGCTCAGGGCATACCCCGCTATGAGGCCCAGTCCGAAAGTCAAAGCGGACGCGAGCCGAGTAATGGCCATATCCCGGTAAAATCGCCCAACAAAGAAAGCCAGCAGGATAGGCAGCGTGACAACGCCGTTCAGGATGAAATGGAGCCACACGACGTTCAAAGAAGCGCCCAGGATGCCGGGAGTCCCATTCATCCCCGTATCGATAAATTGGGCGATCTTGAAGCTGTGCTCGATGACGTGGTACGTCTGAAAAACAACTGTAAAGGTCATAAGGCCGATTACTACCCGGCCTCGGGAGCGCGTCCCCTCCCCTCGAACTATCGCGAAGGAGCTGAGCAGAAGAAGCGCCATAAAGGCAACATTGTATCCCAGGTGCACCGGCTCGATATCGAAGCGGCTGCCTGCTAGGCCAGCGCCCCGCGGGTCATTGAACACGAAGTGCTGGAAAACCTGGATTACGTGCTCGAAGAAGTGAAAGGACTGAAGTAGGATCGTTCCCAGGAGCAGCATGGGCGCAAGTTCTCGAAAAGATACCCGCCGCGCCCCTTCTGCTAGCGCCCGCAAGACAGTAACTATTGGGACCATTAGAGACATGGCTACTGTGATGACCTTTCGCCAGCTGCTCGGCTCTTCGCCGTAGCTGGGCCCGCGCCGCTCTGAGATCTTCATCTCTTGACACCGGGGGCAGAATCCGCTTTCCTCGAGTGCCGCTCCAACGTGTGGACAAAGGTTCATGGCGCCCTCCTTTCTCGTTCTGGCTTCGATGCTAGCTGTGGTCCGGGGCGCTGCCATGGTGCATGTGCACCAATCCGTGGCTGACAGATGCACCAACCTAAATCGGTAAGAGACTGGGCTGGGTGGATGTCAACGGGCGTGGGGTCGCCGCGCTCTAAGTCGCCTTGACCCGCAGCCCCTCCGAGGCTACCATTCGCCCCAACGGTTCAACACGGAGAAGGAGGCCCACCTCAATGCAGGCAAGAGCACCTGAAGAACTCGATGTCTTGATTCAGCAGGCCTTCAACCAAGGAGACCTCGACGCTGTCGTGGCCCTGTACGAGCCCGGCGCGGTGTTCTCCAACCAACAGGGCGAGCTCCGCTCAGGGTCAGACGCCATCCGACAGGAGATGGCGCCGTTCACCGCGATGAAACCAGACCTCAAGATTGAGGTAACGAAGGTCATCACTGCTGGCGATATCGCAGTCATGTACAGCCGCTGGAGCCAGACGACGCCGTCCCAGATGTCCGGGCGGGCCGTCGAGGTGGCCCGGCGACAGCAGGATGGCAACTGGCTGTTCGTCATCGACGACGCCGGCGCATAAGCACGGACCATCAGGATTTTTGGCGCGGTTGTCTTTTAGCCTGTGCTTACAATCGCAGCCTCGGCAGCTATCACCGTACTTCTGGGAAGTAGTTCGTTCGAGGCCGCCAGCAGACTCCGACTGTCGCCAGTCCTTTTGCAGTGATGTCCCGCCTGTGTCATCTTCGGAGACACTAAGAAGTCTTAGTGCGTGCTCGCTCCCCTAGTCAACAGCCCCAATCTGCAATGCCCTGCCCAACCGGGCGTGAACTGGTGTTGGAGAACCTCGCCCTCCGCCACCAGCTTCTCTCCTGCACGAAAAGTAGCGTATCGGCGACACCAGCGGTCGCCAGGCGGTACGGAATAACCTATGCGCTAAAGAGATCGTTCAACCGCCTCAGCGCTCGGAATAAGGGCTTCTGAAGCTCATCGTAGATCGCCTCTGCGGCGAGCTGAGAATAGCTCGTCGAGAACGTTGGATACACTTGGAGC
>CAZYOV010000099.1:0-8623 GCA_964649215.1 uncultured Dehalococcoidia bacterium | reverse complement strand
AGCCTATAATCGAACAGGCGTGAACCTGAACGTAGAGCTTGCACCCGGCCACAAGAGCGGCCTCCCCCTGGCCAATCCCGTGATGACGGCGTCCGGCACCTTCGGCAACGGGTTGGATTACGTCAAGGTATTCGATATCCAGCGCCTGGGCGCTATCGTTAGCAAGGCCGTCACCCTCCGCCCCCGTCGCGGCAACGTCCAACCTCGCATCGCCGAGACAGCGGGCGGCATGATCAACTCCATCGGCCTTCAGAACATCGGCCTGGAGGCGATCCTACGCGACGTCGCCCCCGTGTGGGCCACCTGGCGTGTGCCCGTCGTCGTCAACGTCGCCGGCGAGAGCGTGGGCGACTACGCTGAGCTCGCCCGTCGACTGGACGGCGTCCCCGGCGTCAGCGGCTTGGAGCTCAACGTGAGCTGCCCCAACGTGGAGGATGGGCTGGAGTTCGGCACCGACCCCCGTGCCGCCGCCCAGGTCACCGCCGCCGTCCGCCGCCGCACTACCCTGCCGGTCATCGTGAAGCTCACCCCTAACGTCACCGATATCGTCGCCATGGCGCGCGCCGTGGTGGACGCAGGCGCCGACGCCCTCACCCTGATCAACACCTTCCCCGCCTTGAGCATCGATATCGAATCGCGCCGCCCCGCCCTCGGCTGGGGCTCCGGCGGCCTCTCCGGCCCCGCCCTCAAGCCGATCGCCCTCAAGATGGTGTACGAGGTCGCCGCTGCCGTCGACGTCCCCATCATCGGCTGCGGCGGCGTCATGTCCGGCGAAGACGCCGTCGAGTACCTGATGGCCGGCGCCTGCGCCCTCCAGGTCGGCACCGCTACCTTCCTCAACCCGCGCGCCCCCCTTGACGTGCTCGAGGGGCTCGAAGCGTTCCTCCGCGAGCACGCCATCGAGGACGTGCACGGGCTCATCGGCGCCGCGCGGCCCCAAGAGCGAACGGCAGACGTTTGATGTCTCGAAGGGTGTAGTGTGGGGGCGACCTTCAGTTCGCCCGAGGCGATCCCCAATGCTGAGCGACTCCCAGCTCAACGTCTACATAGTCGGCGATAACCTTTCGCCGCGACAGCGCGTGCAGCTCCAGGCGCAGCTCGATTCTGCCCTGCGGACGCTACCCCAGTGGTGCCTTGACCTCGTCCGCGCTGCCCTCGAACGCACCGGCGCCCGCAACTTTCCCCTGGTGGTCGAGCCCCAGCCGGCGGGCGGCGACGCCCTGCCGCTCAGCCTCGGTCACATCGAGGGCCGGCCCGCCGCCTACCTGCGCCCCCGCCTGGCGGGCGACCGCATCGAATGGCTCCAGGACCGTCGTTACCTGGTGGCGAAGGCCGCCGCCTACGTCTGCGCCCCGTCCCGCGACGACGCTCCCGAATTCTGGGCCCGCTGGGCCGAGGCGATCGCCGCCGACGCCCTCCGCGACCACGCCGTCGCCGCCCACGAGGCCTGGGCCGGCGCTTCCGACCGCGACCTGCTGATCGAGATGTTCGCCGCCTACGCCCTCAACCCAGGCCATGAGCGCTGGCGGGAGCTGCCCGCCGTGCGGGGGTTCTTGGAGGGGTGGGGGAGCCCCCTCACGGGGCCAGACCCAGCGTGAGCACCCCCGCCAGGATCAGCGCCGCCCCCGCTATCCGCCACCGCCCGTACCCCTCCCCCAGCAGCATCACCCCCAGCGCCGCCCCGATCACGATCCCGAACTCCCGCACCGGCGCCACGTAGCTGATCCGGCTCGTCGTCAGCGCCGCCAGCACCAGAACATAGGCCAGCGGCGCCAGCACCCCCGCCGCCAGTATGCTGCCGCGCCGCTCTCGCCACTCGTGGCGCACCGCCCTGCCGCCGTGGTGCAGCGCTATCGGAGCGAGGATCAGCACGTGCCCCGCCATCGCGAACTGGTTCAGCGTCAGCGGCGACAGGTGGTCCAGCGCCGCCTTGTCCCACAGCGAGTACGTGGCGATGAGCGCGCCGGTGAGCAGTGCGATTCGCGTCGCCGGGCGGTTCAGCGCCCGCAGCGGCCGTACGAGGTCGCCCAGGCCGCCCGCCTCGATGTTGATCGCGTACACCCCGATGACCACCAGGGCGATCCCGAAGCCGGCGGTCACCGAGGTGCGTTCTCCCAGGAAGATCACGGCCGCCAGCGGTATCAGCGCCGGGCCCATCCCCCTCGATATCGGGTAGACGGTGGAGAGATCGCCCATCTGGTAGCCCCGCGATAGCGACAGCCCGTACACGCCGTGCAGCAGCGCCGTAACGACGCCGAACATCAGGCCGCGGGCGCCGATCCCCTCGATGCTCGTCGCCACTACCGCCGGCACCAGGAAGACGGTGAATGAGACCGCGCCCATCGAGAAGAGGAAGGCTGTCTTGTGGTCGCTCCGCTTCAGGAGGAAGTTCCAGCTCGCGTGGAAGAACGCGGAAGTGAAGACGAGAAGGAACGCAGCCGTAGTCATGGGCGCGACTATTGTATGACGGGCGACCCGTCAGGTAGTAGCGCCTCCGCTCGACTCAGCGTCTCCCGAGTGTCGCTGCTGGGAGTAGTCAGACGGCAGACGTTTGAAACCTCTGCCACCTTGTGAGGATGTAACAGTTACCCGTCGGATCAGTTGTATATGTAGCTGACTGGGTGTCCGGCTGACGTGCTCGGATGACGAGTGCATTCTGCCATATTGGGGCCCATGCCAGAGGTCGAAGATGGATGATTGGCCTGACGACGATCAGCCTGACAATAAGTATCTGGGCCTGACGGCTACTCAATTCAATCTGGCGTTCATTACCGTCATCGCCGCTGTCGCGCTCGTTGTTGCGTTCTACTTCGGCGGCGTTGATGCTGCGCGGGAGTATCTTGGTGACGAGCCGTCATCGCCGCAGGCGGTGGCCGTTGAGAAGAGCACGCCTATCGGCACTGCAACTTCGATGGACAGTCCAGAAGAGCAGTCGAGCGTGGCAGTGTTCGAACGGTCGTCATGCCGGTTCAGGATTCCGGCAGGCGCGAAGGTTGAATGCGGCTTTCTCGTCGTGCCCGAAGATCACAGTCAACCAGATGGACGCACCATTCGGCTGCACGTCGCCGTATTTAGCACTCAGAGCGATAATCCGGCGCCCGATCCGATCGTATATCTATCGGGTGGCCCCGGCCAGAGTCCATTGAAGATCGCGCAATTTGCATTCGGGGCGTTTACGCCATTTCTAGCGAATCGCGACTTGATTTTGCTCGATCAGCGCGGTGTTGGCTATTCAGAGCCGGCGCTGGATTGCCATGAGCTCCTGGAGCTGGCCTATCAGACAGCCCGAGAAGACCTTCCCGAGGATGAGATAGGAACGCTCGCTACAGAGGCGGCCGACCTGTGCCGCGACCGCTGGCTACGTCAGGCCGTCAGCCTGTCCGCGTACACGAGCGCGCAAAGCGCCGCCGACTTGAACGATCTGCGCCTGGCGCTGGGTTATGAGGAATGGAACCTGTACGGCATCTCCTACGGTACGAAGCTGGCCCTCACTACAATGCGCGATTTTCCCAATGGCATACGTAGCGTCGTCCTTGATTCGACCTATCCCTTACAAGTCGATCTCTACGCTGAACTGGCCGCCAATGCCACCCGCGCCTTCAACGTTCTCTTCGACTCCTGCGCAGCCGAAGCCGCGTGTAATAGCGCCTTCCCTGATCTAAAAACCGTATTCTTCGATCTCGTGAAGGAGTTGAACGATACCCCCATTGACGTTCCGATAACCGTCGTCAATCGCTTCACTCTCGAACGCTTAGACAGTGCGCTAATCAATGGCGATGGCTTGGTCGAGATGCTCTTCCAGTCGCTCTATATTCCCGAGATCATCCCCTTATTGGCCGCGATGCTCTACGACGTCCGCGATGGCGACGTGGAGCTCCTGGGACTTATCGCTGAAAGCTACATATCGGGCATAGAGTTTAGCAGTGATGGCATGTACTTCTCGGTGCAATGCTCCGAAGAGGTGCCGTTCAGTTCGCGAGATGAAGTAGACGCCACCGGCGAGGTTTACCCTGAGGTGCAGAACTGGGCCGATAACGACGTCTTCTTCCGCATCTGCCAGATCTGGGGTGCGGGCAAAGCTGATCCTATTGAAAACGAGCCGGTTATCAGTGATATTCGGACCCTGATCTTGGCGGGTGAATTCGACCCGATCACGCCACCGGCCTGGGGTGAGCTCGTCGCTGAAAGTTTGAGCAACAGCTTCTACTTCGAATTTCCGGACGTCGGGCACGGCGTGAGCCTTTCCGGTGAATGTGCGCTCGGCATGACCTTGGGTTTCTTTGACGACCCGACAATCGAGCCCGACGGCTATTGCAGGTGAGGAGGCCAAAAGCCGCGTCTGCCGTAGCGCTGAGCTTGCCGATGCCTCGTACTGGGCCTAATATGAAACGGGCCGGGGTGTAGCTCAGTCAGGTTAGAGCGCCTGGTTTGGGGGCAAGGGCTCCAACTCCCCCGCTCTTTGGATGGTCGCGGACCCTACAGATACACTTCTGGCGTTTCTCTCCCCTTAGATTTCTCCAGTTTACGGGCCGAACAAGGGCTCCTCACGAGAACAACCGCGTCCGCCGCCGGACAGATTCTGCGCCCCGGCGGGGCGGGTGTCAACGGGGCGGCGCTACCACCGATCAGGAAAGGTCAGCCCGAGGGTAGTCCGGATAGGCCTTAACCTTCTCGATCTGCTGGACGTGGTCCATGGCGTGCAGCCGCTGGAAGGCGATCCACTCCCTCCCGTTCAGTGGGCCGAACGTTGGGTGCTCCAGGCTGGGCTTCCGGGAGGCCTCATCGGATACGGAGTTAGTGAGCCTGACCGTCTTAGCCCACTGGTCGGCGAGCGCCTGCCGCAGCTCCCGGATGGGTCGGTTCCAGCTGGAGGTCTCGCCAGCACCGGTCAGTGGCCGCGGGGACCCGTCCTCAGCCAGCCTGGCGATGTCCTCGTTGACTGCCTTTCCCGAGTCCAGCATGTGGCTGAGCACCTCTTTTATGGACCACTCCTGATCGAAACGTAATGCGGCCTGCTCCTCGGTGACCCCTTCGAGACAGCGTGTGCAGTCGGCGGCTGTACGCTCCATCAGAGCGGCCAGGTCGGCCATACTCTTGCTGGCCTGATGCCGCACGTAGGATAGGGCTTGCTCTATTACGTCCGCAGGCTGGGTCACCGTCCGGCTCCCTCTAGATCTTCTTCTCTCTCAGGTGGATTATAACGGCAGCGGCTGGCGTCTGCTCCCTCAGTGCGTCCGAGACGGCCTTGCTAGCTACCTCGTCTAGGGTCCGAGCCGCCGCCAGTGTGCGCCTGGGCTGGGCAATCGTCAATCGCATTGATGGCGTGACCGTGGCCCTGCTAGCTCAGCTTTAGGAGCAGGCAGGTGGTCGTCCGTTGCACCCCGTCCGCCTTCTGGATTCCGTCCGTTATCGCTTGGCCCAGCTTGTCCAGGTCCTCGGCTTCCAACAGAGCGATGACATCGAAGGGCCCGGTAACAACATCCGCTGACACGATGTTCGCCTCTGGGAGCTGTAGCCGTTGGACCCCCTCATACACGTCCTTCGCCTTGCCTACGGCAGCTTCAATGAGGACGTAGGCTCGCATCTGCACAGCTCACCCCCCTCTTGTGAGTGCCAACCGCCCTTGGAGCGACGACCATGGTGGCATTGTGCCCCTGGGCCGGGCGGGTGTCAACGGGGCAGCCCTGTTACGCAACGTCACGGCTGCGACTCATCCAGTCGCTTCGTGTATAATAAGGCTCCATTCGCCGAGCGCGCATCGGCGCATCGTCTGGTCAACCGATGACCATAGCCCCACCACAGGGAGGAAACAAATGGCTGTACGATTGGGCGACAAAGCCCCGGACTTCACTCAGGACTCGACAGATGGTTCTATCAACTTCCACGAATGGGCCGGCGATAGCTGGGCCGTACTATTCTCCCACCCGGCTGACTTCACACCCGTATGCACGACGGAATTGGGAGAAGTCGCGAAGCTGAAGAGCGAGTTCGAGAAGCGGAACGTAAAGGTGATCGGCCTCAGCGTCGACCCGGTTGATTCGCACAAGGAATGGGCGAAGGACATCGAAGAGACGCAGGGCGCCGCCCTGAACTTCCCGCTCATCGCGGACCACGACCGCAAGGTCGCCGAGCTTTACGACATGATCCACCCCAATGCCGAGGCCACGGCGACCGTACGCTCCGTATTCGTCATCGACCCGAACAAGGTCGTCCGTCTAACGCTCACCTATCCCGCTCCGACTGGCCGCAACTTCGCGGAGCTGCTGCGTGTGATCGACTCACTCCAGCTCACCGAGTACGAGAAGGTCGCGACTCCAGCCAACTGGCAGGACGGCGACGAGGTAGTTATCCTACCCTCGATCTCCAACGAAGACGCCGACAAGATGTTCCCGAAAGGTTACAAGGAGCTGAAGCCGTACCTTCGGATGACTCCACAGCCGAACAAGTAAGGCGACTCTCTTGGTCAGGCCGAGCCGTCAGGCACTGCGGGGGCGGGGTGTCAAACGGGGGCCTAGCCCTCTTCCCGCCACCTCAGCTCGTATAGCCGGACAGGGTCCTCGAAGCCACGCAGCTCGGTCTCGCCCAGGTCAGCGAACAGGAATTGCTTGCCAGCCGCCAGCTCTCTGACGACGATGGGGGCGATAATCTGACCCGCCTCAGCGTGTGCGCATATGCGTGCCGCGAGGTTCACCGCCGTCCCGAACAGGTCCTCATCCTCCGCTATCGGCTCCCCGGCATTTAAGCCGATGCGCACCAGAATCGGCTCCTCCGCCGACTCGTTGTGCTGGGCGAATGCGCGCTGCATCGCGATGGCGCACTCCAACGCCTTCGTGGCAGAGGAGAAGGAGGCCATGAACCCATCGCCCATCGTCTTCACCTCTGAGCCGCCGTGGGCCTTCAGCGCCTCCCGGACGAGGCGTTCGTGCTCCCGGAGTAGTTCCCTCGCTTTGGCGTCGCCGAGGCGCGCAGTCAGCGCCGTGGAGCCCTCCATATCAGTAAAGAGGATGGTGTGAACGATGTCGGCTGACAGCCCCTCGGATTCGGTTTCACCTTCTTCGCCCTCGGCCAGGAACTCGTCGATGGCGTCCAAAACCGCCTGCGAGTCTTCCATGGGTGCTCCCGACTCCCCCTCAAGGAGGGCGAGGCGAGCGTTAGGAATGTGGGAGGCCAGATCTGTGGCAACGTCGACGCTGAGCCAGGGAAGTTGACGGCGGTGCAGCACCAGCGTCGGCGCTCTAACTTGCGGTAGCAGGTCTGTGACATCAAACGTAAGAAATTGAGCCTGAAAGGCCCGGTAGGTCTCCTGGGTAATGCTTTCGCGCATCCGCACAGCAAACCGACGCGCCGGCTCACCCCCGGCCCATCCAAAAATGTAATGTGCCAACGTGTCGGTATAGAGTTCCCAGTCATCTATAAGGCGAGCCACCGCCTGCATCTGCGGCGACTTAAGCAAGTCGGAAGCTCGCGCGTAGGAGTGCCAAAGAATAAGGCGTGATACCCGTTCTGGGTGGCGGGCCGCATACGCAATGGCCACTGGCCCCATGCCGGTCGTCCCCCATAGCGCGAACCGCTCTAGGCCCAGGCGGTCCACGACCGCCTCCAGGTCCAGGAAAAGGGCCTCCGGGGAGAAATCCGTCACATCGCGCTTCGACAGCCCGCTTCCCCTAACGTCATACTGAACGAGCATCCTCTTCTGAGTCAGGCTCTCGTTATACGTGCGGAACTCGGGAACCTCCCACTCTATTCGGAATGGGCTTAGCCCTGACCGCATTTGCACCAAGGCCAGGCCCTTCCCCAGCGTACAGAAGGCGATGCTCACCCCGTCCTTGGTCTTGGCGTACTGGATGCGCGGCTCCATAGCGGGGATATTGTACGCCTCTGGACTATCCCTGTCTCGGTGGCACTGGATGGATCGGGCCATCAGTAGGCGGTGGCTGGTACGCCAGGAGGCGCTGGCTGCGGTAGGAGCGATGGTGCGCCTGGGCTGGGTCAGGTGTCAACGGGGGGCTAGGGCTGCCGCCTCCTCTGGCCGCCCCGCCAGGGTGTCGAGCGTTATCTGCCCTCGGCCTCGGCTCGCATGTCCTGGACGATGCTCCGTGCGTTCGGCGTCTCCGCGATTTCGCACAGAGCACCGCTCGGCGAGAAGAAGCGGCTGGTCTTCTGACCCCACGGCTCCTCCTTCGGTGCCTGAGCGATGGCCCAGCTACGGTCTGCCATCGCACGGCTCGTCCCAGCAACGTCGTCGACCTCGAACCCCACGGTGAAGCCGACAGGAATGCGATCGGCTGCCCCAGGGTCGCCGAATGTGCTCTCGGCGGCGGCAGCGCGGGACCAGATGCCGAAGTGAAGGACCCCCGACACCTCGATGATCGCATAGCCCTCGTCTTCTCGTCGTACCGCGAGTCCCAGGACGTCTTGGTAGAATTTCACGGCGGCATCGACGTTGTCGACAATCTCAGCGATGCTCGAGATGTGTCTGACCATTTGGTTTTCCCTTCCTAAGTGGCTCTCCTGCCGCTTCCGACGAACCGGTGCCCCCGCCTAGCGATTGTGCTCCTGGGCGGGGCGGGTGTCAACGGGACTGGTCAGCTGCCATATCGTCAGGTCCAGGACCCGTATACCC
>CAZYOV010000098.1:0-8644 GCA_964649215.1 uncultured Dehalococcoidia bacterium | reverse complement strand
CAGGGTGCTGACGTCCAGCCGGTGGTCCTCGGGCCGTCCGGCGTTACCCACCTGTATCACGCGGCCGCGATAGCCGGTGGCCGCCACGCTCCCCGGCAGCGTCGTGCCCACGGAGTCGACGACGAGATCGACTCCGCGACCGCCGGAGAGCGCTCGGGCGCGGGCGACGAAGTCTTCGGTCTTGTAGTTGATGCCGTGGTCCAACCCGAACTCTTTCAGCCGCTCTAACTTCTCGTCGCTCGAGGCCGTCGCCAGGACGGTCGCTCCCGCCCGCTTCGCGAGCTGGATGGCCGCCAGGCCCACGCCGCCGGCGCCCGCCTGAATCAGTACCGTCTCCCCGGCCTTCAGCCTCCCGAACTCGAATAGACAATCGTGAGCAGTCCCGAACGGGATGGGCACGCAGGCGGCCGCCTTCAACTCCATCCCGTCTGGGACGGGCCAGGTCTGCATCGCGGCGACTGCTACCTGGGACGCGTGCGATCCGAACGGCATGACGGCCACTACCGGCTGATCTACGGTGCGGTCGGTCACGTTCGCGCCGGCTTCACGGATCACACCTGCGCACTGGTAGCCGACGATATGGGGGCGAGAGGCCATCTCGCCTCCGGCGCGGTTGAGGACATCGCCGCCCTCGATGCTTATCGCCTTGACGTCGATAACGACGCCTCCGGGCTGGCACACGGGGTCAGGCATGTCCTCATAGAGAAAGACGTCCGGGGCGCCGGTTTCATGATAGATGGCTGCTTTCATGCTGAATTCCTTTCTAGCTGGGCTGCTCGATCTCCTCGATGTCGAGGGCGGAGAGCGTGCCCGCGTCCGCCTCCTCCGCCTCCCGCAACGCCAGAATGAGCTCGCGGTCCAGGCGGGCGCTCTCGCTGACGATGGAGTGCAGGCGATCCGAGTGAGAGATGCTGCCCTGGAAGTTGCCGCAGCGGTACGCCTCCACCTGGGCGGCGAGTGCGGCGTCTGCCTCGGCGGCGCAGGTCAGCAAGCGAACGAGCAGTCCGTGGGCGATGCGCAGCTCCTGCGGCGGCTCGGCGGACTCAAGCCGGCCGCGCAGCCTGTCCAGCGCCTCGCTGCGGCTGCGCGCCAGGAACTCCTCCAGCGATTCGTCCGGCCGGCGGCCGCTGTCGGCGGGCAGGTCGTCGGTGCGGCCTCCGTGGAGGGCGGCGTAGGCGTCCCGGAACAGCGGCCCGTAGTCAGAGAGGTTGGTCATGACGGCAGTATAACAGGCCTGATTCTCGAAGTTGGAAGCGGGCGGAGGGCGGTGCTATAATCCACGCGCTTACTGTTGCGCAGCGAAAACTGAAGGGGGTATTTCATGAGTCAGCAACAGACGTCTCCCATGGCGGGCGTACTTCGGGTGCTCTTCTTCTTGGCCGTGGCCGTGGTGGCAGTGACGGTGGTTGTGAGTGGTGTAACCACGCTCTACGAGGCGCCCTCTGGAGACGAAGGAGGGTTCCAGGAGCTTGAGGGGTTCGGGTTTGAAGAGGATCAGGAGTCGGCTGACTACAACCGCAACCTCGGCCTGATCTTCGGCCTCATCGGGACGGCGACTGTCGCTGTGGGCCTGCTGGGGCTGGGCTCTCGCTTCAACCCGCTGCGTGCGGGCCTGCTGGCCGGCGGTGTGGGGCTCGTCCTGGCCGGCGTTGGCGCGGGCTCCAGCGGTTCCGACGACTGGCTCGTCTTCCTCACCTCGGGGCTCGCCTTGCTCGTTCTCATCGGCAGCGCCTACTGGCTGGACGAGGGGTTGCCGTTGGAGTCGCTCACCGGTGGCACTCCTGGAGGTGGCGGCGACTCGGGTAGCGGAGAAGGACAGGCGTTGGGCGGCGGCGCCGAACCGGGCGTTGGATGAGAGGGCGGCGCAGGCGTCCCGGAACAGCCGCGCGTAGTCGGCGAGGCTAGTGACGAGGGCACCATAGCAGCGCACAGTCCGTGCGCCGCCGCGGCGGGCAGCGCTGCAGCAAGGGCCGGAGCTGGACGTATACGCCGGTCTGGAGCGGGTCGGCTATACCGCCGGCTGCCGCCCCTGCCGTGTGGTCTCAGCCGGTGGTCGGTCTTCAGAGGGCCTAGACGACTATAGAACCAGGATGAAGTAGACGGCCAACAGCGGCAGCAAGCTGACCACCGCAGTGGCTATGGCCCTGCCCGTGTCGAAGTCCAGCGCTTGGCGTATGGCGATGACTGTCGCCATCAGCCACCAGATGAAGACGGCGAGCCCCACGAAAAAGCCAATGACAGGTATGAATGCGAAGATGAACAGGATCCTGGGAGAGCTGGCGAATCCCAGGGTGCGCAGGAGCTGTCCCCACGTAGCCTCAGTCTGCGGCCCCTTGAAGATGTTCGTGCCCACCCAGTAGGCGATGAACGCGTAAGCCGCCCAAAGGATGAGAAAGAAGATCACCCCCAGGACGAGCGCTGCGATGCTCACAAAGAGCGCGCCGATCCCAGCGGCGATCGCTCCCAGCACGACCACCAGCAGCGCCTGGCCGGTCGCCGACTGGTCGTGCTCCACCTCTTCGTAGACTTGCGGCTCCAGTCTGGCCGCCCGGATCATGCGGTCGATTATGGACTTCTCGCCTGTGGCTTCAAGCATAGCTACCTCCAGTAGATACGATTACGACTATATACAACGCAACCGCACTATGGATGGTTACACCAGGGATGAAGGGGCACGGGTGGAACTGCCAACGAAAAAGGCGGACAGAAAAGCCGCGCTGCCCAAGGGGGGTACCATTGAGGAGGGGCGACCTCACTGCCCGCCGTAAGGATTTTCCTCCCCATGCGAATTATTGTCAACCACTATCGGGCCGCTGGAGCGTCTTTTTGCCCTACTGGAGCGCGCCCGCTACCATCAGGTCTGCCACCTCTTCGTCGGAGAGGCCCAGTATCTCCTTGCACACGTACTCCGTGTGCTCGCCCAGCAGCGGCGCAGGCGATCGCAGTTTCCCCGGCGTCTTCGATAGCTTGAGCGGCGGGCCGTCGTAGGCCGTACGGCCGGCCTCTGGATGGTCCAGGTATACGTAGTAGCCGCGCTCCTTCAGGTGCTCGTCGGCCAGCATCTCCCGCGCGCTCTGAACCACGCCCGCCGCCACGCCTCTTCGCTGAAGCTCCTCCATCAGATCGTCGGCATCTTTGTCCGCCGTCCAAGAGGCTATCTGCCGCTCAAGCTCCGTCTCATGCTGTTTACGGCCGGCCGGGCTGCCGAACTTGCTGTCCAGCGCCCAATCGGGGTTGCCCATCGCCTCCACCAGCGTCTGCCACTCCGCGTCCGAGAAGCAGGCGATAGCGATCCAGCGCTCGTCTGCCGGCGCGCTGGAGCCCTCGCTTCGCGGCTTGCACTTGAAGGCGCCGTGTGGTGCCGCGTAGGGCAGCCCGTTTCCGGCCCGCTCCTGGACCCGTCCGTTCACCGTGTAGTCGAAGATCGCCGTCCCCAGTGGACAGACCGAGGACTCGATCTGAGCGCATTCGATGTGCTGGCCCTTCCCCGTCCTCCGTCGGTAGCGCAGCGCCGCCAGGATCGCCACCAGGGTGTGGCCGGGGTTGATCACATAGTCCGGGTAGTTGGTGCCAAGACCAAACGGCTGTCGCTGGGGAAAACCGGAGAGGTGGCTGTAGCCGGTAATGGGGGTCAGCACCGCGCCGAACCCCAGGAAGTCCCGGTGCGGGCCGTCATATCCCTGCATCGGCACGTAGGCGGCGATGATCTGTGGGTTCGTGGCCGACAGCTTATCGTAGGTGAGGCCCCAGCGCTCGATCACCCGTGGCGTGAAGTTGGTGAGGAAAACGTCCGCCCAGGCGATGAGCCGCCGCGCCAGCTCCTGCCCCTGATCCGTGCTCATGTTCAAGGTCAGGTTCAGCTTGCCGGCGTTGTAATTGTTGTAGTACCCGCTCACGTTGTAGCCGGTCTTCTCTTTGGCGAACGGCATCACCCCGCGCAGCCCATCCATCCGGGTCTCCGACTCCACCCGCACTACCGTGGCGCCGTAGGTGGCCAGGTGCTCGCCGCAGATAGGCCCCGCCCCGAACCACGAGAAGTCCGCGACCTTGATCCCCTCCAACGGCATCTTTGTCCCGCTCATAGCTCTCCTCGACTCGCTATCGCTCTACCTCGCGTCCCCGCGGCTAGATCACGCCCGCCGCGTGCAGGCGCTCTAGCTCATCCACTCTTACACCCAGCTCGCCGTATATCTCGGCGTTGTGCTCGCCCAAAAGGGGCGGCCGCCGCCGGATCGCCCACGGCGTCTCCGAGAGCCGGTACGGCGGCCCCGGGTACTGGAGCGTGTCCCGGAGCTCCGGGTGATCCACCGCTGTCAGCCACTTCCTGTGCTGGAGCTGTGGGTTCTTGGCGATGTCCTCCGGCGTGCTAACGATGCCGAACAGCAGCCGTTTGCGCTGCGCGCCTTCATACACCTCCCATTTCCCCTTGCCGGCGACGAACCGGCGTAACACCTGTTCGATGTGGTTCATGGTCTTAACCTTGTCCCCAATGGATGCCGGGTCCCGCATGAGACCCGTGAGAAACCGCATGTTCAGGTTCATACAAAAGTCGTGGTACGGCTCCTCCGTCAGGTCTTCGGCCGCCCCCTCGTCAATCATCCACTGGAGCAGGTCAGACCAGGGCGCGCCGCCCGGAGTCCCCACGAACCCGTACACCCAGCCGTCCCGGCACTCGTACGGACCGATTCCCGGGATCGATATCGGCAGTATCGTCCCGGCGCCGGTGCGATTGCGTAGCTGCTGGAGCATGTCCCAGTACTGCATCGCCGTCTCCTGGGCGATCGACAGCGCTTCCTGCATGGAGACATCCACGTGCTGGCCTTCGCCGTGAACGTCCCGGTGGTATATCGCCATCATCGTGCCAGCCGCAGCCTGGATGGAGGCACAGATATATCCCTGACGCCAGGGTGGCACGTTCGGCGGATCCTGCGGGTCCCCCGCCAGCCACATGATCCCGCCCATCGCCACGCCCACGATGTCCGGCGCCTTGAAGCGAGCGTGCGGGCCCGTCTGCCCGAATCCCGTAACCGACGTCAGGATGATTTCGGGCTTGATCTTGATCAGCCCTTCGTAGCCTAGCCCCAGGCCGTCCAGGTACCCCGGTTCGAAGCTCTCCACCACCACGTCGGCCGTGGCGACCAGCTTCTCGAATAGCTTGCGCCCTTCCGCGTCCGCAATGCTCAGCGTGGCGCTCCGCTTGTTGGTGTTGAGGTTCAGCCAGTACAGGCTCTTCTCGGGGTCAGGCTCGTCGTGGTAGAACGGCGGCAGGTCGCGGACGGGATCACCTTCGGGCGGCTCGATCTTGATGACGTCAGCCCCGAGATCGGCCAGAAGCTTCGTGCAGTACTGGCCTATCTCTCCGGCCAGGTCCAGCACTCGAACGTCGTCCAGGGCGGCAGGCAGGTTATCAGAAGGCATATGACTCCCTCGTGTAGCTTGTCCGGGTCGAGCCAATTATAGCGAACCGGATACGGCGGGCAAGCCTGCTTGCCGGCCGGCGGGGCTACGAGCCACCCTCCAGGAAGGGGAGTAGCAAATCCAGGAATTCGCGCGGCTTCTCCAGGGCAAGGTTGTGGGCGGCGTCCGGAACGATCTGGCAGCGGGCGCCGGGGATCAGCCGGCTCAAGTGTCGCGATGCCTTGGCTGGCACCATCCGCGCCTCCGCGCCGTCCAACACCAGCGTGGGTACGCAGATGCGACGTGCCGTATCCGTCATGTCTAGCGTCAGGAGCTGCCGCGCCACCTCTATCAGCGTCTCGTTGGGTACGCGGAGAGCGTCGCGGCCCATTTGCCGTTTGTCGTCGGCGGACAGGTGACGCGTGTCGCGCCCCATGTCCAGGCGCCGGACAATAAACCACCACTTGATCGGCAGCTTGGGCACTATCGCGATCAAGCCGGTACGGCCCAGGAGGTCGTACATGAAGCGGAAGCGCTCAGGCAGGTCGGTGCTGCGGTAGACCGGCCCCTGCAGACACAGCTTCTGCACCCGTTCCGGGTAGCGTTCAGCAAAGGCGAGAGCGATCGTCCCACCCACGGACACCCCTACCAGGTGAAAGCGGTCGATCTCCAGAGCGTCTGCGAGGCGGCAAAGGAAGTCCGCGTAGGCGTCTATAGAGGGGATATCGGCCAGCGTGCGGCTGCGCCCGAAGCCCGGTAGGTCCGGGGCGATCGTGTGGTAGCGGGCGCCCAGCTCCGGCATCATGTGACGGAACATCCACGAGGACGTGCCGATCCAACCGTGGAGAAGGACAAGCGTCTCCGGCGTTGGTGTGGACGGGATCGCCTCCCGAAGAAAGACGCGGCGGCCGTCCAGATCGAGCGTGCGGCCGCGGTAGGCGAACGTACTAGGCGTCGAGATAGCCATACTCCGGCTTGATGATAGGGTGCGGCTCCTGAGGCGGCAAGCGTTGTTCTTGGCTGTCCGCGCTTACGACGTTACGGCCGGTACGCCCGCCGGCAGGCGATGAATGATCTCCGCTGCCTGGTCCACTATCTCCGCCAGGATCTCCTTAGCGGGGCGCTGCTCGTTGAACATGCCGGAGATCTGCCCGGCGGGGTTCATCCCCAGCTCCTTGCGACCGGCCTGCTGAGCGGCGAACGTGACCTCCTGGATCACCGCGCCCTGGAACGGGAAGGGCAGCGTGTGTACTTCGCCCTCTTCCCACGCCTCGATGAGGGGGTTGTTGATGTTGCGCATCGGCTTGCCGCTGTAGATACGCGTCACCCGCGTATCCTCCTCGCTGGCGTCCAGGATGCGCTGCTTGAGCGTGTCGTCCCAGGCGGCCTCCTTCGACACCAGGAACGCCGTGCCGACCCACACGCCGACGGCGCCCAGGCAAAGGGCGGCGGCCAGGCCGCGCCCGTCGCCGATGCCGCCGGCGGCCAGCACCGGCCTCGGTGCCACCGCGTCCACCACCTGCGGCACCAGCGCCATCGTACCTACACGGCCTGTGTGTCCGCCCGCCTCCGCCCCCTGGGCCACCACTACGTCGGTGCCGCCCTCGGCCACCCTGCGGGCGTTCTTCACGTTTCCCACCAGGGCGATCACCTTGACGCCGGCGGCGTGGAACTCCTCCACGTACGGCGCCGGGTTGCCCAGCCCGGAGGCGAACACCGGCACCTTCTCCTCCAGGATCGTGTCGATCTGGGAGCGGGTGAACCCGGGGCCGAATATGGTGCGCTCGCGGCGCCCGGAGGGGGTCGGGAACTCCGGCACTACGTCCGGCAGGTCGAACTTGCTACGAAGGCTCGCGGCGAAATCCCGCTGGGGCGCGGGGAGCATGTCGCGCCAGTTGCTTGGGATATCCCCCTCGCCCCGGCCGCCGCTGCTCGCAGTGCTGGCGCCCTGGGGGGTTGGGGCCATCGCCGGCAGGAGGATGTCCACCCCGAACGGCTTATCGGTCAGCTCACGGATCTTGCGGATCTCGTCACGCAGCTCGTCGGGGCCCATCGTCGCCGCGCCGACGATGCCCAGGCCGCCCGCCTCCGAGACAGCGGCGACCAGCTTGTGGCGGGAGACGCCGCCCATGCCGGCCAGAATGACCGGGTACTCGATGCCGAGGATGTCGCAGAGCTTTGTGCGCAGAGCGGGCTTGGCCATTGGGGCCTCCTTGTTTTGGTCTGCCGGCGGTCCGCGAGGGGATTGTAGCGGACTTTAACGTTTACGGCAAGGGCAGGGCCTACTCAATGAGCGACTGTGGGAGACTATGGGCGGCGGCTGCCCCACCGCGCTTCCGCCGCCTTCTTAGCGACCCACCCTTCAGCCCGCTCAGGCGACCTAGCGCGACGGCGGCAGGGTTCTTCTCGCTATCACCTGTAGCCTCTGCTACAATGTCCGCCGCGAGAACGTTTACGTCCTGGGGGGCCTTGCTTGAGCGCTTTGGCATGGCTCTGTTATGCCACACTCGGCGACGGGCGTACACTGATATGACGCCATGAGCGAAGGGGGGGCGCTACGGGCGATTGGATGCTTTGGGTAGTGTTCTTCCTCTGGGTGCCTTCTGTCATCGGCGTTAGTGCAGCGCTGTTTGAGGAGCGCGGGTCTGGGTACGGGTTTAGGTGGCCTCCTCAGTGGCGTCTATTACTCGTGTCGGCGCTCGCCTGTCTCGTGACCTCGTATCTACTGGTGCTCATTAGCGCGAGCTGAACATTCGCCCTCCAGCGGCTCAAACTGACCCACTGCCGCCTACTTCGCCGCCACCACCCCGCTGGCCGTGCCTACCGTCACCGTCTCCCCGTTCTGGTTTTGGCACCAGACGTCGTAGACGCGGCGGCTGAACGCACCCTCGTCCAGCTCCTCGTGCAGCGCCGCGCAGGCCGTTAGCGTATCGCCGCAGAGAACGGGCCGCACGAACGCCAGCGATAGGTGGCCCTGCTGCAGCCAGCCCCTCTCGAACTGGTTCGTCATCACCTCCGAGACGTAGTCCGCGGACATCAGCCCCTGGGCTACGCTCGTGGCGAAGCCCATCTTCTTGGCCAGGGCAGCGTCCGTGTGGATGGACTGGCCCCGCTCAGCGTTCGCCGAGTCCTCCGAGTAGGCGGTCATCTTCTCCTGCGTGAGCGTGCGCGCGGCCAGCTTCAGCTCCGTCTTTGGCGGCTTCGTCTTCGGCGGCCTCTTCGCCTCGTCCTTCGTCTCCACCTGCTC
>CAZYOV010000097.1:4386-8656 GCA_964649215.1 uncultured Dehalococcoidia bacterium | reverse complement strand
TCGAAGCGGCCCATGTGGGAGACGTCGAACATGCCGGCGGCCTGCCGCACCGCCTGATGCTCTTCGATGATGCCGGAGTACTGCACCGGCATCTCCCAGCCGGCGAAGGGTACCATGCGGGCTCCTAGGAGCATATGCTCGGCGTGAAGGCAGGTGCGGCGCAGGGTGTCGGCGGCAGGCTGGTCGGTCATCGTCCCTGCCCGTCCAGCGGTTCCCACCTGCGTTTCCCATTCTCCAGGCGGAGGCGTCCCAGGCCCGGATATTGCGCGTGCACGGAGACGATGAGCGCGCGCCGCTCCAGCGCCCGCTCGATGACGCGCTTCTTCGTCTCGAGGGATACCAGGGGGAGGACGTCGAAGGCGGAGATCCAGGCGATGCGCTCCAGCATTACGGGGTGCTGGGCGAGCTCCCCAACGTAGAGGGCGAGCTCGCCGCCTGAGTCGAGCTCCACTATGCAGTGGTCGGCGGTGTGGCCGGGCGCGGGTAGCAGACACAGACCTTTGATGATCTCCACCTCGCCTTCAACAAGCTCGACCTGGCGGGCGTCTTCAAGGGGCTCGAAGTTCTCGGCGAGGTAGGTGGCGCGGGTGCGCTCGTTGGGGCGGGCGGCGACCTGCCACTCGCCCTTGGGGATGAGGTAGCGGGCGCGGGGGAAAGCGGGGACCGGCTTGCCATCGGAGATCAGGGTGTTGCCGCCGGCGTGATCGAAGTGGAGGTGGGTGTTCACGACGATGTCCACGTCCTCGGGCCGGATACCTTCGCGGTGCAGGTTAGGGAGCAGGTTACCGCTTTCCTCCGTGCCCGAAACGCCGGGGGTGCGGCCCGTCTTTGTTCCGATGCCGGTCTCCACCAGCACGGTCTTCCCCTGACCGCGGACGAGCATGGAGTTCAGGCCGATGGGGAAGCGGTACATATCGTCCAGCTCCGGCAGGTAGCGCTCCCACATCAGGCGGGGCGTGAGGCCGAAGACGGCGCCGGCGTCCTGGCGCAGGACGCCGTCGCTCACCACGAGGAGTTCGAGATCGCCCAGCCTCAACCAATGACCCATGGGACGGCGCGTCTGCCTCCTATCTGCCTGCCGGGGGGTCAAGCTCACGATAGCGCGCGGCCTGTCGGCAGTCAACGAGACTGGCATGCAGATCCTGAGGGACGGACCGGACTTCGAACGTGCAATCCAGCAGACCGAGAGCTTTGGTTGTATTGGGGCGGTTGAATCTAGGTTTGGTTGTTTTCCGCGAAATGTTGCGTTTGGGCGCGTTTCAGATAGAGGCCGGAGTGGCCTCTTTGGTTGTTTTGGGGTGACGGTGGCCACGCTCAGGAAGGGGATGGCGGTGTCAAGGGGGTAACGGCACACGGTTGCGGGCGGGACCGGGGCGAGGCGATACAGGATTCCGGGTGCAAGTTACGAGAGGGGCTGTTAAGGTGCGGCGAGCGGCGAGGCCTATGGTAATGATAGGCGCGGGAATACGGAGGTGGGAGGGGAAGGCGACACGCAGAAGCGTACCCAGATGGGGCATCTATGGCGTAGAATAAGGCCGCTATGGAGCCGCGCATCCAGTACGCCAAGACCGCCGACGGGGTGGACATTGCGCTCGCCAGCATGGGCGAAGGGCCGCCCCTAGTCATGCTGCCGGTTATCGGGATATCACATGTCCAGCGGCTATGGGCGATGCTCCCAAATATTTTCCAGCCGCTGACGCGGACCTTCCGCCTCATCTGGTACGACCCGCGTGGCGCGGGCCTCTCCGATCGGGATGCGATCGACTTCTCCATGGAGGCGATGATGCGCGACCTCGAGGCCGTTATCGACCGCACGGGTCTCCGGTCGTTCGCCCTCATAGCGCTTCAAGACGCCGTGCCCATCGCCGTGACCTACGCCGCCACATTTCCGGAGCGCGTATCGCACCTCACTCTCATCGACGGCTGGACGAAAGGGTCCGACTTCTTCGACTCGCCCGCGCACAAGGCGAGTGAGGCCCTCATCGACCAGGACTGGACGCTATATACGGAGACGATGGCGCGTGTCTTGTCGGGGATTGATGACCCTCACCTCGTCGAACTCTTCGGCGAGCACATCCGGGCCTGTATCGAGCCGGAGGCCTTTCGCGCCTTCGTCGAGGCCGAGAAGAGCTACGACGTTGTGGCCCTCCTGCCTGACGTTAAAGCCGCGACGCTGGTGCTTCACAATAACAACCATCGTTGGGCTCCCATCCGCGTCGGGCAGAAGTTGGCGGCGGGCATTCCGGACGCCCGCTTCCTCGCCATTGACGACATGAACTATGAACGTGTGGCACCTCTCCTCGAAGAGATTGCGGGCACCACAGAGAAGCCCGGGTCAGTCGAACCTGGTGCCTTCCGTACCGTCCTTTTCACGGACGTTGAGGGCTCCACCGCCCTCACTCAGCGGCTCGGGGACGCCAGGGCCCGAGAGCTGCTCCGTGCCCATGAGCGCATGGTGCGGGAGGCGCTGAAGTCCCACGGCGGCTCCGAGGTGAAGACGATGGGCGACGGCTTCATGGCCTCGTTCTCCTCAGCCACCAAGGCGCTGGAGTGCGCCATCGCCATGCAGCGGGCGTTCGCCGAGCACAACGAGTCGGCAGAGGAGCCGATTAGGGTGAGAATAGGGCTGAACGCAGGCGAGCCGATCGCGGAGGACGATGACCTGTTCGGTACGGCGGTGAATAGGGCCGCCCGTATCACCGCGACGGCCAAGGGCGGCGAGATACTGGTTGCCAACGTCGTTCGGGAGCTGGCCGAGGGCAAGGACTTCCTGTTCGCCGACCGTGGTGAGGCTAACCTCAAGGGTTTCGATGAGCCGGTGCGGCTGTTCGAGGTGAGGTGGGAGGAGAATACGGCATAGAGGAGGACGCATGAGCACATCAGCACACTCCAGGGACATCAACTTCGTCAAGGCGGGGGCGGTGGCCGCCTTCCTGCTGGCGGCGTCGTTGGTGGCCGGGATCGCCAACTTTTATGCGCTTTCCGACGCGACCGCCCGAACGGAGACCCGAGAGTTCTTAGACGATGTGGTCGATAAGAGGATCCAGTTTATCGCTCTGGTGTGGCTGTTCGCCTTCACTGGCCTGCTTAGAGCGCCCTTCGCCGTGGGGCTGTACTACGGCCTGCGTCGCTGGAGCGAGGACTACACGCGGGTCGCCGTCCTGGCCGGCGTGGTGGCGGCGATCCTCCACGCACTGTGGACGGCTCCTCTAGCCGCTGTCGCCGCCTACATCGTCCCCGCCTGGGGCGAGGCCGGCGACGAGGCCACCCGCGCCATGCTGCTCTCCGATGCCAAGACCCTGGCGTGGGTTAGCGGTGCTATGATCAGCGTGTTCCTTGTAACCGTTGGCATATCGTTCATAGCCTTCGGCCTGGTGATGTTGAAGATCGGCCGGATGCTCTGGACGGGCCTGGGCTGGATCGGTATAGCCAGCGGCGTTCTCGCCATTCTCGGGGCCTTCCAGCTGGCGGCAGAAGGCTTCGTTATCGCCGGCTCCATCGGCGTCGCCCTGGAGATCATCTGGTTCCTGGGTGTGGGCATCGGCCTGTGGCGTGGCCTGCCGGGGGAGGAGACGCGGCCAGAGACCGCTGGCCAACAGTAGTTGACGAGAAGAGCCGGTGCGAGTGTACGAGGTGCGGTGCTCATGAAGCTGACGGTCGGACAGAAGGCGACGAGAGAACTCATTGTGACGGCGGAGATGGTCCGGGCGTACGCGGAGATAACCGGCGACTACAACCCGCTCCACTTCGACGAGGAGTTTGTTGCCCGCACTCGCTTCAAGCGCCCACTCGCTCAGGGCGGCATTACGACGGGCTTGCTACACGCGCTTGTGGCGATGGACATGCCTGGGCCGGGTTCGGTCTTCATGCGGCAAAACTGGAGCTTTCCACGACCCGTCTACATAGGAGACAGCATCCGGGCTGAGGCGACTGTAAAGTCGGTCCGCGAGCGCCGTGGTGTTGCCGAGTTAGAGTTCACCGTCGCAAACCAGCAGGGTGAAACGGTGCTAGAGGGCGCAGCGACCGTATACCAAGCCGCGCCGGAGAACTGAGAAATCCGCGCATACGGCTGTACAAGGTGAGGAGGGGGAGGAGGGCGGCTGATGGAGCCGCGAGGGAGATGGAGACCGCGCACTGAAGTACGCGGCTTGCTTGTAGGAGCCGCCGACCATGCCTACGGGCAGGCAGGCTTCAGTCGGCGTGATTGTTGATTAGGATGGAGCCGCGAGGGAGATGGAGACCGCGCACTGAAGTACGCGGCTTGCTTGTA
>CAZYOV010000097.1:716-4286 GCA_964649215.1 uncultured Dehalococcoidia bacterium | reverse complement strand
GATGGAGCCGCGAGGGAGATGGAGACCGCGCACTGAAGTACGCGGCTTGCTTGTAGGAGCCGCCGACCATGCCTACGGGCAGGCAGGCTCCAGTCGGCGTGATTGTTGATTTGGATGGAGCCGCGCATCCAGTACCCCCAATCCAAGGACGGGGTGAGCATCGCCTACTGGACGATGGGGGAGGGGTTTGAGCCTGACGCGTGGGGCTAAACCCGACAGTAGACTGGTACGTTGCCCGACTGACAGAGGGCAGCCGAATGCGTGATAAAGCTTAGCAGGCGCTAGAGTAGCTCGGCTGCTTCCCAGGAGGGCGGAATGGAACGAGACATCGTCTTGACCGGCTATGACGCGGTGTACGCGGCCACGCCGAACAGCCCAACATTTCGCCGTCTGTGGCACGAACATGCAGAAGGCGATGATTACCCGGAGCAGTTTGGACATGTCAGCTTCGTTACCCTGCCCGAACTACGGCACATTGCCGCCGAACTACACCTTACTCCCGGCGACACGCTGGTCGATCTCAGTTGCGGCAGGGGTGGTCCGGCGCTCTGGGTGGCACGCGAGACGGGGGCACGCCTTATCGGCGTGGACTTCTCGCCCGTCGCCGTGGAGCAGGCCACTGCGCGGGCGGCTGAACTCGATCTGGCCGGGCAGGCGAAGTTCGTCGTAGGCTCCTTCGCTGATACCGGGCTGGAAACCGCTTCAGCCGATGGGGCGATGAGTGAAGACGCGATACAGTACGCGCCCGACAAGCGAGCCGCCATGGTTGAGGCCGCACGCATCCTGCGGCCGGGCGGACGGTTGGTGTTCACCGCCTTTGAGATGGACGCGGATCGCGCTGCTAACCTGCCAGGATTTGGCGTCGATCCGATCGATGACTACCGACCGCTATTGAGGGAGGCGGGCTTCAGCGTCGGGATCTACGAGGAGATTCCGGGCTGGCCGGAACCGGTGACGACCACCTACTCTGCCCTTCTGGACGCGAGTGAGGCTCTGAAGCAGGAGATGGGCGAGGTTGCCAGTCAGGCGCTGTTCCTTGAGCTGTCGATGACGCTTCAACAACGACCTTACCGACGGCGAGTGCTGGTCGCGGCAACAAGGGAGTAAACCAAGAACCTCCCCTGGCCCTTTCTTCCGTTGTGGAGGAGTCCCGTTCAGTGGCCTCGAGGACCCGGTGCGGCTGTACGAGGTGAGGTCGGGGAGCTAGCGAAGCAGGTGCGGGCGACCTGAAGGTCGCCCCTACGCCGCATGCGGCCACGAATCGCGCTGTGGCGCGAAGGTGAGAGTCTGCCTATAATTAGGGTCACCGTCGCGAAAGGAGCCGTCCGCATGCCGGAAGCGCCCATACCACACGCTTACTTCCAGAAGCAGTTCATGCCTCTGGCCGAAGCCAAGATCGGCATCATGACTCACGCCTTCAACTACGGCACGGGCGTGTTCGAGGGCATCCGCGGCAACTGGAACGATGCGGAGCAGCAGATCTACCTGTTCCGCCTGAAGGAGCACTTCGACCGGCTGCGCAAGAGCTGCCGCATCATGCGGATCGAATTCGCGTACTCCACTGAGGAGCTTCAGTCGATAATCACGAAGCTAGTCGAGATGTCCGGCTACCGAGAGGACGTCTACATCCGGCCGCTGGCCTATAAGAGCTCCGAGGTGCTGGGGGTTCGCCTGCACGACCTGGATGACGACTTTCTGATGTTTATCGCGCCGTTCGGGCCCTATCTGGACATCGAGAAGGGGGCGCGCTGCTGCACCTCATCCTGGCGGCGGGTGGAGGACACGAGCATTCCCGCCCGCGCCAAGATCACGGGCATTTACGCCAACTCCGCCCTGGCGAAGACGGAGGCGCAACTCAACGGCTTCGACGAGGCGATTATGCTGGACGAGCGTGGTCACGTCTCCGAGGGCTCCGGCGAGAACATCTTCGTTGTTGACGGCGGCCGGCTGATCACGCCGCCACCGTCCTCCAACATCCTTGTGGGCATCACCCGCGAAACTGTGATCACTTTGGCCCGCGAGGAGATGGGGATGGAGACGGTGGAGCGGGATATCGACCGGAGCGAGTTGTACGTCGCCGAGGAGTGTTTCATGACGGGGACCGCCGCTCACGTGACGCCCGTCGTGGAGCTGGACCATCGCCCGATCGGGAGCGGCAAGGCGGGCCCTGTCGCCAAGCGGCTGATGCAGCTCTACTTTGATGTGATCACGGCCCGCAACTCCAAGTACGCCTCCTGGTGCACCCCGTGCTACTCAAGAGTCAAGGCATAACCATAGAGCGACCTCGTCGCACGCTGGGGGTGGTGGTGGCGACCGTGCCGGCTGTAATCGCCGCTGGCTTTGCCTTCGCCCTCATCGCCAAGGCTACGACCTGGCCTATCTCGCTCACCCAGTTCACGGCTATCTCCGGTGCCATCGTGCTCATCGTCCTTGCCCTGGTGTTCGCCTTCTGGGCCTACGCCTGCTATACGCTGCAGTACGTGGTGGACGGCAGCGGTCTCACCATCGCCTGGGGGACGCTGAAGCACTTCATACCGCTGGACCGGATTGAGGGGCTCTCCCTGGGTCGTGGCGAGGACCGCCCGGCCCTGCGGGGGTTGAACTGGCCCGGCCTGCACGTCGGCCGCTGTCAAGTAGGGGAAGAGGAAGTGCTGTTCTACTCCACCCACCGTTCGGCAGAGGAGATCATCTACGTGCGGACGCCGTCTGCGACGTATGCGGTCAGCCCGCAGGACCCGCCGCGGTTCATCGCCGAGGTGGAGCAGTTCAAGCGATCGGCGCAGGCCGGCGGCAGGGAGTCCGTCCAGCGTGACGGCGTTGGCGGCCATCCCATCTGGGCCGACCGGGTTGCTCAGTGGCTGGCGCTGGCCGCCGTCCTCGTCAACCTCGCTTTGTGGGGATACGTGTTCGCCATCTACCCGGACCTTAACCCGCAGATCACGATTGAGTTTCCGCCCCTGGGCGAGGTCACGGACCTGCATTCTCGCAGCTCTATCCTGCTGATACCGGCGGCGGCGGCGGCGGTCTTGGTGATCAACCTGATAGCGGGCCTGGGTTTCCAGTGGCGGGAGCGTGCTGCGACCTATCTGATGCTTAGTGGCAGTGTGTTCCTTCAGTTCCTGTTCTGGGTATCCGCCGGCATCGCCATAGCAAACGCTTAGTGGGGCCTCGCCGATGCGCCCGCTCGTCTTCGTTAGCGCACTCCTTGCGCTCGTCCTTGCCGCCTGCGCGTCCGGAAGCCAGCCCGAAGACCCTGGGAGGCTAACCGGCCCAGGACTGTACATTGCTCTGGGCGACTCGCTCTCCGAGGGCGTAGGCGCCACGGATCGCGATGCCACCGGCTTCGTTCCGCTGGTACACAAGGGCCTGGGCGAGCGTTGGCAACTAATAAACTTCGGCCGTAGCGGCGACACCAGTAACGATCTCCTCAACCGTGGTTTCTTGGACGCAACAGTCGCGCTGATCCAGTACCGCAACGGCGACGATGATTCGGACAATGACGCGAAGCTGGTGACGCTGGGGATCGGCGGCAACGATCTTCTTGCCATGGTTAACGAGCTTGTTCTGTCG
>CAZYOV010000097.1:223-706 GCA_964649215.1 uncultured Dehalococcoidia bacterium | reverse complement strand
TTGCCCTAGCGTGGAAGAGTCGCTGGCCAAGCCGGAGTGCGTGGACTCGCTGCGGGAGACGTTGGACCGCTTCGGACCGAACTTGGCGATAGCTCTTGACCGCCTTATAGAAGCCGGCCCGGGCGTACATATCGTTGTGATGACAGTTTATAATCCTATCTCTGGGTTTTCAGGGTTCCCCGGGGTGCGGGATATGGCGCAGGTGGTGGAGATGGCCCTTGAAGGCCTGCCAAACACCCCCTTCCCCGAAGGACTGAATGACATCATCCGCAACGAGGTTGAAGAGCGGGGGCTCATACTGGTGGATTGGCACCCGCTGTTTGAGGGCAAGGCCAACGAATATATCGCCCGCGACTTCATCCATCCCAACGACATTGGTTATGAGGTGATGGCCGCGGCGATCCTAGACACGGTTCGCTGATAAGCTGCCGCTTCGGGAGCTGAAGCCCGCGGCTCAGGGGAGCAGTGAGGCGCTTCGCCGAG
>CAZYOV010000097.1:0-213 GCA_964649215.1 uncultured Dehalococcoidia bacterium | reverse complement strand
GGCGCCGGCCCAGCCGGCAGCACCGCCGCCCGCACCCTTGCTTGCGAGGGGGCGTCCGTACTGCTGCTGGACCGCGCCCGCTTTCCCCGCGACAAGCCGTGCGGCGGCGGGGTCACTGTTCGCGCCGCTTCCTGTCAGGATGTCGATCTGATGCCGGTGGTTGAACGCACCATTACGGGGGCGCGGTTCTCTCTACGGCTAGGCTCCGCCTTT
>CAZYOV010000096.1:0-8732 GCA_964649215.1 uncultured Dehalococcoidia bacterium | reverse complement strand
ACTCAGGGATATGCTCTATGTCACACGCCAGATGGAAAACATGCTCAATAGGGGCTGCGATAGTAATCGAGTTCTCTAGGGTGGGCATAAGCGCCACCTCCCTCTCAATTTAGGTGAGGAACGTCTCTCTGGACCCTCCCCCAGGGCCTGAGTATGCTTGCCTCATTATCAGCAATTGGGAGATAACATTCAAGGAAACCGTATCCCTGCGGGCGAACGTGAAAGAGGATGAGGTAGATGAATATTGTGCCGATCACCACGATATCAAGTCCCGCGACCTCGTTGATCACGCACTAACGGCACTTAGCGTGAGTTGGCTCGACGGGAACCGCCGCGTTTCTCAGGGCAGCAGCCAATCATAAGCTCTATGTGACCTCGCGCTCGCAGAACGGAAGTTGGGCGACCCTCGCGAACCGGCGAGCTACTCTGAGGGGCCGTCGGAGAAACATGAACCTTTTACCCTGGTCGCGGATAAGTATACTGGAACGGCCGCTCACCCTGGGGCGAGAGTATCGATGTGACGGAACAGGAGCTGATCCGCCGGGCGAAGGCAGGCGACCGGGCCGCCGTGGCAGAGCTGATAGGCGCTCACGCCGCGCAGGCCCACCGTCTTGCCCTGCACATCGTCCGTAACCAGGCGGACGCCGAGGACGCGACGCAGACCGCATTCGTCAAGGCCTTTACCAACCTAGGACGGTTTGACGAGCGGCGTCCCTTCGCCCCCTGGCTCTTCCGCATCGTTGCCCGCGAGGCCCTCAAGGTCCTACGGGCAGAGAAGACCCGGTTCGCTTTCTGGCAGCGCCAGGCCCGGGTAACGGAGAGCAAAGAGGCGGTGGAATCAGCCGTGGTCGTCAAGGTCGAACACCAGGAGCTGTGGCGGGCCGTGAAGCTATTGAAGGACGACGACCGGCTGGTGTTAACCCTGAGCTATTTCATCGGCATGAGTGAGGCGGAGGTGGCTGAGATATTGAGGATCAGGCGCGGCACGGTGAAATCGAGGAAGCACAACGCCTTGGCCCGGTTGCGTGCACTGGTGGAGCGTGAGTTCCCGGAACTCCAGCAGGCAGTGCTGGAGGGGCCAGGGTCGGAGAGGGCTGCCCGATGAGGCAAAACGGCGGAGTGGAACGCTTGGAGGCGGCGCTGGTCGAGATGGGCCAGGGCATGACCTACCCGGCTACGCCCAACTTCGAGCCGCCGGTCCTAGCGGGCCTGGAGAGGGTCAAGGGTCGGTGGCCACGGTGGGTGCCCTATCCGCGGGTCCTGACTCCGCGACTAACCCTGATCATCGCGATATCACTCGCGTTGCTGGCGGCCGCGGCAGCCGGCGCGTACTACGTCAGCGTCCAGACCTGGTTGAGCGCGGGGCCGCGTGGAGTCCAGTTCACCAACGACTTCGAGCTGGTCGAGCTCTTCCGTGACGACGATCCGCGTACCGTCTACCAAGAGATGACCATCGGGCCTGAGGGGAAGGAAATTTACGTCATCCGCTTCTTCGGACAGGAGGAGGCGGAGCTATCTGACCCGCAAGAGACCGCCATCGTGAGAATGTCCGGGTTACAGGAGGAGCAGGTGCAGATCGAGGTGGTCCTCAGGTTCAGCGACCTCAAGGACCCCGCTCTCTGGCACCCTCATATGGACGTCCCTGGGATCATCCTCCCTGAGCTCGTGCCACCTGCAGCAATCAACGGTGATCTGTTCCTGGTGGCCAGCGCTTGGGCTGACACCCAACTCCCCGAGGGCGCGTTCCGCCCGGAGGGTCCTCCGGCGGGGTCATCAATCATTGTGCGCCACCCCGACGGGATGCTGCAGAAGGTACTCACCGTACGGGAGCTGGTGGACGCCGGTCTGCTCGACAGTGCGGCCCCTGACCTAATATTTAATCGCGCCGTCGTTGCCTCGGCCCCTGATCGCCTGTGGCTCCAATTCATCACCCTTGAGCGTGTAGAGGGCCAGCCCACGGTCGTTCGACGCATGATCTATGAAGTCCGGGACCCTAACGGCGATGGCGATTGGTTCGACCGAACGGTCACGCCCCTCTCCCTCCCTGCCTTTGTGGCGGAAGAACAGCGCCCCGACTGCTGCCCCTTCATGAGTCTGGTAGCCGAGCCGACCCTGGGCGGCGAGGATCGATCTCGCTCCTTCTTGTTACTGATGAGCACCCCCTTCCCTGAGCGCGAGCATCGCATCTACCGCGTTTCAGACCGCAACAGCGACGGCGACGCGCTGGACGGGGGCGAGTTCGAGCTCCTCTTCTCAGGAGTTCCCGCGTCTCAAGACGTCGACGCACTGGTCGTGGCACCCAGGATAGTAGTGAAGGAAGGGAAGGTGCTGTTGCGGGAGCTGGTCATAAGCGCCTTCACCACAGGTACCCGTGTCTCACGCATCACTGAAACGGGAGAGCTGATAGACATCGCCCGGGCGTTCGATTTCATCCTCGACGTGGTCGCCGACTCCGAGGGCAACATCTACGTGTGGGCATTCCCACCGGACGGGGGCCCTGGCCCTGCGCTCTACAAGCTGAAGCCGGTGACCGAAGAGACGAGCGGAGAGCCCGAGGTGCCCTCGCAATCCGACGAACGCGTAGGTCAGTGACAAGGGAGGCAGCTATGTTCAAGGGCAAGTGCTTCTGGTTGTTCCTCCTACTCAGCACTGCTGGGCTGTTCGTCCTGGCGGGGTGCGCGGATGGAGAGGAAGCGCCCGAGATGGCCACCATCTCGACCGAGCCCTCACCCACACCGCAAGCCGCCACCGAGGCGATCACTCCTGGCGTCGCTCGGATCGCCTTCACCCTGCAAGACTTTGAAGAAATTGAGAAGAGCGAGATCTTCCTCATCGGGGTCGATGGCAGCGGGCCAAGCAAGCTTGTGGAGGGTGAGCACAGCCAGCTCCGCTGTCAATCCCCGGACGGCAGCCGCATCGTCTACTCCTCGGACGAAGAGGTCCCTAACGAGCTGTTCCTCTACGTGGCCAAGGCCGATGGGACTGATGCGACGAAGGTTACGGAGCAGCCTACGGAGCTCGTTCGGTGTCTTTCGGAAGACTCACTGATCCGAGTTGGCAGGAACGGGATTGCACAGACCCTCATCCTTCACGACCTGGGGAGCGGCCAGGAGACCACACTGCTGACGGATGTGATCAACTGGTCGGCCTCTCCGGACGGCCGGCGCATCGCCTTTGTAACCGGCATGGACCTCACCTACGACGGCTCCTCCCCGCCGGCCGGGAACGAAAGCCTGGAAGTCGTGGACCTGGACACGGGGGAACGCCGCCCGCTGGCTGGCCCGCAGAGTGGGAGCAGCTACTTTGATTTCCAGTGGTCCCCCGATGCAGAGCGGATAGCGTACCTTGTTGGCCCCGAGGAATTCCGGTATAGTGCCAGCATCGTCGACTCCAGCGACTTTGACATCTACGTCAGGGCACTCTCCGGCGACGAGACAACACTCGTGTATCGAGTCGAAGGAGCCAATGCCGCTAACCAACCCAAGTTTAAGTGGTCGCCTAGCGGTGACCGGCTGCTGGTCGTAGTGGAGCGTCCCCAGGGACCTTGCACCGAAGAAGAGCAGCATGAGGACCTCTGCAAGCAGGAGTTCGAGCTGATCCTCGTGAACGTGGAGAGTGGCGAGGCCCGACAGGTGGTGAGCTCTAATAAGGCACTCTATTTCCCTGAATGGGCGCCCAACGAAGATTCGTTCGCGTATGCGACCGGCGAGGCTGTATATCTGGTGTCCGCGGATGGCGAGGTGCGCCAGCTGGCAACCGCGACCGAAGGCGACTGCGTGTTTTGTCTGTCGTCGTTCGGGTGGTCACCGGACGGCCGCTACATCGGCCTGTTCCGCGAAACCTCGTACTCGGCGTCCCTCCAGCTCATCGTCGCCGTCCTGGACACGACAACGGGCGAAGTACGCACAATTTTCGAGGAGCAGGGAGACTTCGTCTTCATTTGGCCGCAGTGGTGGCGGTGAACGCCTGCCAGAGTGCGACGGTGGACAGCCCAATCCGGTAGGTCACGACTCTCCAGCCACCCCCCGAAAGCCAAGCAACGAACCTTCTGCCCTAGTCGCGGGTACATACATCGGAATGGGCCTGGCGTCGGCGAAAAGGCGTCGAGAATTCCGGCTAGGGCAGCCCCGACAGAAGGGGGCGGGAGGATGCTTGGCCCACTATGGGAACTTAGCGTGATATCCCGGTGCTATCTGGAGGGCCCGGTGGGATTCGAACCCGCGCCTCCTAGCCGCCCCCAGTACCCGAGCCGAGTTTGGACGAGGCACGGCCGATGATGCGCCCACCATGTCCTTGGCTTGCGCCTGCTGGTGATGGGCGCTGGCGCCTGTTAGAGCCAGGGTCATCTCGGCAAGGGTGTTTCCGGCCTTGCTCTGGTCTTTCGCGATGACCACCGGCGTCCCTAACTGGGCGGCGAGGGGGATTTTGGGGTCATACGGGATGGACCAAAACACCTCCAGGCCCAACATCTCCTTCATTTGTGGGGTCAGGTCGCCGGTGGCGTCCTGGGTAGCATTGACCACTAGCTTTATCCTGTCCCCACCGAAGTTCAATGAATCCAGCATGTTGATCGCCATCCGGGTACTCTTGAGGTTGGCAACGTGCGGCGTCGTCACCAGCAGAACAGCGTTCGCCAACTCCAAAGCCCGCATGACTATGTCGTTGAACGTGCCGGGGGTGTCCAGGATCACGTAGTCATACGTCTGAGCCAGAACGGTCACCACCCGCTCGATGTGTCGGGGGTCCACGTCGCGCCAGTCGGTGGGGCGCAAGGGGGCCGCCAGGATCTTGACGCCTGTGGGGTGAACGTACAGGGAGTCCTGGATCAGTTCCTTGGTGACCTCTTCCTCCGGTAACGCCAAATCGGCGATGCTGCGCTCTACCGGGATGTCCAGCAGGATGCCGACATCGCCGAACCGAGGGTCCAGGTCGACAAGGACCACCGACTCTCTCGTCTCGTGGGCGATGGCGGCCGCCAGGTTGGTAGCGATGGTGGTCTTGCCGATTCCACCCTTCGCCCCGAATACGGTGATCACTTTGCCGGCAGTCTCGGGTCCCTCGGCCTCTCCCGACAGGCGCTGGCCACGCCGCTCTTCCTCAGCCAGCACAGTGTGCACAGAGCGCACCAGTTCCTCCCCCCTTACAGGGGTGATCAAGTAGTCCTTGGCCCCCGCCAGCATCGCTCTACGGATATTGCCGAAGTCTTCTATGGAGGAGTACACGACGATGGGCGACTGTGGCAGGAGGTCGGCCAGGGACTCCACCATCCTCACGGCGCGAGCGACGGGCTCCTCCATGGCCACGATCAGGACGTCTGGCCTGGACTGCCTGGCCAGGGCAATAGCTTCCTTACCGTAGTCGGTCCGTCCGACGACGGCAATGCTCGACGGCGCAAGCGTCTTCTGAAGCTCAGTCCTGCCAGCTTCATTCGGGTCAACGATGATGACTTTCGGGCCGGTCGCCCCTACGGCCTCCACGGCCTGTGGAGCTGCCGGCTCCTGCTCCGCTGCGACTTCGGCTGGGGGCGCCCCCTCAACCACGGGAGCCTCGACCGTGGCCTCAGCATCCGCCTCCTGTGGAGGTGCTGGCTCCTCCTCCGTTAACACCTCGGCTGGGCTCGCCTCCTCAACCATGGGAGCGTCGATCGTGGCTTCAGCATCCGCCTCCTGTGGAGCTGCCGGCTCCTCCTCCGTTAACACCTCGGTCGGGAGCGCCTCCTCAACCACGGAAGCATCGATCGTGACCTCAGCTTCCGACTTCTCGAGCTGTAGACCTACGGGCTGCTGGTCCGTTACGACCTCGGCCGGGGGCGCTCTGCGAACAACCGGTGGTGGCGCAGACGGACTCAGCCGATAGATTCCGTTCTCATCAGTCTCGATAGCGACCGGCATCGCCCAGTAGACCATGACGAGCGAAAGGTCCAGCCCTTCTCTTACCTCACCGCGCACCAAGGATTGTGCGGATGTCATATCCACGCATGAGATCAACTCCACAACACCCGGCCTCGCCGGGTCACGAAGCAGGACGACGGCGTCGTTCGTACGCCTCAGCTCCGCGTCTGGCGGCTGTTGAGGCTCCCTCTGTATCGCCCAGAAGGCGAAAATCCCTTGCTTCACTCCCGGTGGAAATCGAGACTGAATGAACTGCGCGGCCGATTCCGCCTCGGCGAAGCTGTGGAGCTGGAATGAGAGTACCGCGCCGGTAGAGATGAGTACTAGGAGGGGAGGGCCACGCTCCTCTGGTGAGAGCGTGCTGTCCTCCAGGACTTCCTCCGGATCGTCTGGCTTTTTTCGCTGAAGGCGTCCAAGAACGGATCGAATCCGGGTCAGCATCGTTCCAACCATCCTGACGGCAATCTCCTCGGCCCGACACCAGGGTCTGTCATACTGGGCTCATCGAGAGATCGGGCACCTGCTAACAAGCGGAGGATTCGGACCGGGGGTGCGCCGTGCCAAGCTGCCTTTTGTCACGGGTTCCCCACGCCGATCCTGCGCCCTAGGTCGCTTCATATCATTCCACCTACTAGTTGATGAGACGCTAGCCGGGTTTCCATCGTTACCTCCATACCCCCTGCGCGCTCCTGCGGGCTCCTGCCTGGCGAGCGTGGTTTTCACAGATCAGGATGACTTCGCGGCGCCAACAGGCTGTGTCGTGGGGATCGCCAGAGGAGGGCCCGGTGGGATTCGAACCCACGCGGATTAAGAGTCCGGAGCTCTAACGCATGATCGGAGAGACGATCGCTAGCCCCATCGATGGCCGGATTCAATTACCAGGGTCACTATTCTGCCTGGCAACTATCCCTTAACTGTACAAAATGATTAACTTACTCGAACTCCGGCTTGAACGCGTCAAGCGTGTCAGTGACTTGAGACTTGAGCAGTTGGAGCGTCGGTACGACAGGCGTCCTATCGGCGAACTCTATCTTGATGGTAACGTCGGCTTCAGGCCGACCGGAACCTAAAGAATCGCTGAGGACGCTGTCTTGAGAACTGCGGTTCCGAAGCGTTTAGTCTTAGCTAAACGCGCTGATCAAAGGGCCACCAGGCCCGTCGAACGCGTTTGGATCGCACAGCCTGTTGAGGCTCGGTTGCATCCCCCACCTCCTGAGGCTCAATCGCATTCTCCGCATCTGATCGCAAGGGGAGATGTATGACGTAAGTAACAGTGCAGGCGAGTGCTGTGCCCAATCCGAGAAGAATCAGCGCCGCTCCAAGCGACACCAGAATGCCGATCCCCATAGCGTCGCCAGCGCCTCTATGCGCGCCTTGAGCCACCCAAATTGCCCCTCCCATAAATACAGAGCCGACGACGGTGACCACGAGCGCAAGAATACCTACAATAGCGTGTCCGTTCACGCCCCGTCCTTTCGTAGCTTCCCAACTGACCAACGAGCCGATTGCCGTCAACACCTGCTCTATTCGGTATCGCGGCTTGGCTCGAAACGACCAAGAGAACAACTGCATTAATTTCGCCTCTTCTTCTCAGACGATTCCGATGCCGCTAACGTTACTCTCATCTTTCGAGGGAGCTGCTTCAAGAACGTGCCGTCGCAAGGGGGAAAGGGACGGGGGTCCAGCCTCGTTGGGGGCTGAACGTGAAGCTTATCGCTCCGCTTCCCACAGGTATGGACAGCCCTGAGCGAGGCGAATAACTGCCGCGCACCCCAGTGATCCGCCCCGTACCACTTACGACGGCAAAAGGATCATCACATTCATCTGGAGGATCGTCGAGGCGACGGCCAAACGAAATCCTTTAGGCCCGCATGGTGAAACTCCAAGCGGTTCCCAGCGTCTATGGGTTTAAGGGCCCCCAGTTCCCCGTGATCTGTGGGCGAGGAGGTATCTCATCATGTTCCGGAGGAAATCGCGAGCTTCGGAGTCGAAAGAATCGATGCGCATCCGGGTCATAGAAGATGATCCCGATGTCACCAGTCTAGCGCGCCAAGTGTTGGAGTCTTATGAGCCGGTGGAATTCAGGGTTGAGTTCGTTACCACATCCCAACAGTTGCGAGACCAGCTCGGCCGTAGCGCGTTCAGGGACGAGTCGACGGGTGCGCACAGCGCGCCCTTCTTTCTCGAATCGCTGAACTATGAGGGGCTGCGGGCGCGTCGCTTCGGGCGCGACCTGTCTTGTCTAGCGCTGAGCCTCGACGATTTCAGTCTAGACATGGATCCTGGCGATCACCTGACCGGCGAGGCGGCTCTCCGGAAGGTCGCCGGGCTCCTTCAGCAGTCAGTGCGGACCGGGGACCTGGTCGCCCTCTACCGTGAGGACGAGTTCTGCATCCTGTTGATAGAAACTTCTCTGGACGAAGCGGCAAGCATCGCCGAACGTATTCGATTTCAAATCGCAAGTCAGGCGGCGTCGATCGACGGCGAGTCGCTGTCGATGACGGCCAGTATTGGGGTCAGCAGCTTCGCCAGAACGCTCGACGAGTCTCCTGAGGCCGTCCTCGATCGAGCGGCGGCGGCCCTCAAAGATGCGAAAAGCGCCGGCAAGAACCGGGTCTGCGTTAATTCTCCCGAGGCTCAGGCTACGGGTGATGAATCCGACTCGGGGCAAGTCGACCTGGGCCAGCAGAAGGATACGGACGTGGCATGATGGGGGCTTCTCCTGACCCGTTGGCGATAGTGCCCACGATTGGCAGCTCGGTGGCAGAGGAGCGTCAAGCGCGACGCTAATCTGCCTTAGTGCTAGCCAAACATCTGGCCTATTTGATAGCCAGCGCGCAC
>CAZYOV010000095.1:0-8865 GCA_964649215.1 uncultured Dehalococcoidia bacterium | reverse complement strand
CCTGACGCTGGACGAAAGCTCCGCGAAGCAGGTGCTCCGGCTCCTCGATATCCTGGAAGACCTGGATGACGTCCAGAAGGTGTACTCCAACGCGGACTTCCCCGATTCCGTCCTCATGGAGTACGCCGCGGCTCAATAGCTCCCAAATGTAGATTTACTGGTGGCCGATTGACGGACACAGACGCCCTCATCGTCCTCGGCATAGACCCCGGCATCGCTGTCACCGGCTACGGCCTCGTCCGGCTCGAGGGCCGCGACCACACCCCATTGGACTTCGGCGCGATCCGCTCGTCGGACCGCGTGCCCCGAGGCGAGCGGCTCCTGGCGATACACCGCGGCCTGCTGGAGGTCATCCGACGCTCGCGGCCGCACGAGGTGGCGGTTGAGGACTTCTACGCCGGGCACATGCGCGCCGCCGTCGCCGTGGGGGAGGCGCGGGCGATGGCGCTGCTGGCGGCGGCACAGGCGGAGCTGCCGGTATCCCTGTACAAGCCGCTGGAGGTGAAGCAGTTCGTGACTACCTACGGCCAGGGCAGCAAGGAGCAGGTGCAGGAGATGGTGCGCGCGCTGCTGGGAATGGACGAGCCGCCTCAATCCGCCGACGCCGCCGACGCCCTCGCGGTTGCCCTCTGCCACTGCCTCAAGCGCCGCAGCAATCTCCTCGACCGCGGGTCAGGCTTTAGCCTGACGCGGACGGGGAGGAGGCGCGCGTGAGCCCCATCGCCCGCCTCAAACATCTCATCGGCGGGTCAGGCTTTAGCCTGACGCGGAAGGGGGGGAGGCGCGCGTGAGCCCCATCGCCCGCCTCACCGGCGTCGTCGCGGAGCGCGGGCTGGACTGGCTCATTGTGGACGTGAACGGCGTCGGCTACCTGGTGCACGGCCCTATCGACACTGTCGCCGGCACGAAGGTCGGTGCCGAGATCGCCCTGCACACGCACCTGTCCGTTCGCGAGGACGGGATGACGCTGTTCGGCTTCGCCTCCGCGGATGAGCGTGGCCTGTTCCAGACGCTTATCGCGGTCAGCGGCGTTGGCCCCAAGGTGGCGCTGGCCTTGCTCTCCATCATGACCGTCGACGAGCTCTCCTATGCTATCGCATCGGAGAACGCGGCGGCGCTGGCGCGGGCGCCCGGCGTGGGGCAAAAGCTGGCGAGGCGCATCGCGCTGGAGCTGCGGGACAAACTGACGGCGGAGCCCCCACCTGTCGGGGTCCCGGGCGACTCGTCGGACGTGGTCGCCGCGCTCATGGGGCTGGGCTACAGCCAGTCGGAAGCGCTGGAGGCGGTGGCCAAGAGCGAGTTGCCCGCGGACGCGCCCGTGGAGGACAAGGTTCGGCTGGCCCTCAGCTACTTCGGCCGGGCCAAAGTGGGTGGGGAGTAGAGCGACCTCATGGACATAGTCGCCATCCCCCTCAGCCCTATCGTCTGGCTGGTGTAACGGCCTCGTCTACGATGAGAGGACGACTGGCAGGGCTCGCCGCTTCCCGGCCGTCCTCTAGCCGGTCTTTTCCGGCGCTGTCTTCGCCTCGAGCGTGATGACCTGATTGCCACCCTGCGATTTGGCCTTGTACATCGCCTTGTCCGCTTTGTCGACTAGCCGAGATGGTTTGTCCAAGAGCTGCTTCCTGCACTGGGCGACACCGATGCTGACCGTCACTCCGATCGCACGGCCTGGAGGTGAGTACAGCGTCGCCCTCTCGACCGCCTGCCGAAACTCCTCAGCGAACGCCATAGCCTGACCTGCTGACCTGTCGGGCAGGATGAACAGGAATTCGTCCCCGCCGTAACGCCCCACTATCTCGCCATCGCGACAGGTCTTCCAGCCTAACGAGGCCACCAACCTGAGGATGTCGTCCCCAAAGAGATGGCCGAACCGGTCATTAACCCCTTTGAGGTCGTCAACGTCCGCCAGAACCAGGGCCGGGGCGTCGTCGCCGTTTTGGGTGTGGGTCGATTCACCGCTGATCGCCTCGTCCAGATAGCGGCGGTTCGGAATACCGGTCAGCGGGTCCGTGCGGGCCAGACGGTACTCGATGCTCATGCTCTCCTCAAGCTTCTCCCGCGAAGAGCGGAGCTCCTCATATATGTCCAACCCCTTCAGGGTCATCGCCACCTGAGCCGCCAGCCCCGCCAGCAGCTCCTCCTCGGCTCGGTCAAGGCTATGAGGCGACAGACTGGTCATTGATATCAGCCCCAGAACCTCGTCTTGAAACACCAGAGGGAATGTGGCCATGGATGCCAGGAGGCCCTTACCGGACAGCAGGTATCGTACCTGCTTGGGGAGTCGCTCGTCCTTGGCCAGGTCCCTGTACAATACCGGTTCCTTGCCGTGGGCAAGGGCGATGATGACCTCGTCCAGATACCCCGTTTTATATGATTGGGAGACCGGGTGATCTGAATACCGGCCCAGATTGAGGACGCGATACGCCAGCCTTTGTCCGCCGGGCTCCAGGACGCTGATCGCCACGGTGTCGAAGCCGCTGGCCCCCGCCACCGCCGTCGCCAGCTCTGCCAGCACCTGTTCCTTATTCTGGGTTCGTCCCACCACCCGCGCTATGTCCGCCAGCGCGTGCAGCTGCCTTCTCTGCCGGCTCGAACGATCAGAGTCGATAAGTCGCGTCACCAGGGGGGCCAGGACGGGCGTCACCAGCTCCACGAAGGCGATATCAGACCGCTTCAGCCGCCCGCTGAGCTCGCCTACGATCAGCATCTCGGCGTTCCCCTCCGGCATCGGGATCAGGGTTGCGACGTGGCTGCGCGTCACCCCGGGCCGGGCCGTCACCACATCGTAGACACGCCTCTCGACAACGTTGAAGGCGCAGGAGCTCGCCTGCTCAGCCATGAACCGATTGAGCAGCCAGTAGCCTTCCTGCTTTATCTCATAGTCGTTAGGGTCTCCGGGCTCACCCAGCTTGCGGAACCAGTCGTCTCCATAGAGCAGGTATGCGGCGTCGGCGCGAAGCGCCTCGCGGATCGCCTTAGAGGCATCCTTCAGGCCGGATGCCGCTTCCTCCGGGTTGCGCCGCGCCACGCGGGCTATCTCCTGCAGTACCGATAACGTGTTCAAGCTTCTCCAGGCCACGCGGTGGGTTCCGATAAAATCGTCGTTCCAACCTATAGATGGCGTCTGCTGCCCTGGCGTTACGGGCGCCGCTCCCGTTGTCTACCCAAACAATGTGAAAATAGGAGAAAGTAGGGAGCGATGAGCAGGTTCGCGCCATGCGCGTCCAGACCTGCCGCCTGCACGGGGCGGCTGTCAACGGCACCCCCAGCCGGTGGGACAGGCTTCAGCCTGTCGCCCCGGCCACGCGTGCAAACGGCGACACGCCCCTTCGCCAAGGCGTCAGTCCGCCTATGGCGGGAATCTGGGGCATGGTGGTGTGGTGGGTCAGGCGGCCTCTCTTCGGAAGTGGTTGCCGCCCCGTGTCCCCGGCTGGGTCACGGCCCCCGGTAAGCTCGATGACCCGGGTGGCGACTACTTCGCCGTTGGCCTCGTTACAGCGAGCGTCGCAGCGTACGTGTCCCCGGCGTCCGGTACACGGACTCGAACTCGGGGTCATGCCTCTCCGCGATCACCGCGAAGCCGCACTTCTCGTACGCGCGCTGCGCCGGGTCGTTTCCGATGAAGAGGCTGATGTCCGCCACCGTTGCGCCGCGCCTGCGGCCGCGCTCCAGCATCTCCTCCACCAGGCGGTCGACGAGCCCTCTACGGCGGAACTCCGGCAGCGTCGCCACGTTCTCCACTATCCACGCCCCCGGCGCGTGCTCCGGAATCACCTTCATGATCGACTTCGCCCGCTCGAAGCCGGCCGCGGCCTCCGCCTCCGTCCTCCCCGTCTTCTTGTTCGCCTCGATTACCGCCATCTGCAGAGTTGGGCCTCCCAGCTCCTCGTCGGTGTAGCCGCACAGCGCCGACGCCGGCCTGCCGTCCACCTCGGCGACGATGAACGTCGAACGATGCACCCAGTGCAGCTGCTCCGTTGTCGCCAGCGCCTCCAGGTAGCGCAGCTTCTGCGCTTCGTCGCCGTCCAGCATGACGTCCCAGAACCCCCGCTCCAAGTGCGAGCGGAACGCCGTCAGCGTCACCCACGCGACGAACGGCGCGTGCTCCGGCGTCGCTTCCACGATGCGCACTGTTGTTTCGGTCGTCATGCGATCTCCTCCCCTATCACCGTGTCCCCGCCGCGCCCCTCCATTCGGTGGGACAGGCTTCAGCCTGTCGCCCGCCGCTCCGGTCGCCGTGTCCGCCTCAGGCGGAGCCTGCCGCGCCCCCGATTGTCCCGCCTGCACGGGGCGGCTGTCAACGGGGCGGCGAAGCCGACACCTGGCCGTGCCGGCCCCTGGTGATCTGCCCGCAACTGTCGTATCTTGTGGGCGCGATTGCCGAGGTAGCCAAGGGAGGCATATCTTGACCAGAACGACCTCACCATCGATCAGCACCGTCGCCGGCGCCGACAACGAGCGCGCGGTCGCCACCATCGTCACTGCGTTCAGCGGCGACCCCGCTCTGCGCTGGGTATTGCCTGATCCGCGACAGTACCTGACGTTCGCTCCAGAATTTGTGCGTCGATTCTGCGGGAAGGCTTTCGAGGGCCAGAGCGCCTTCGCCGTCGAAGGCTTTATGGGAGCGGCGCTGTGGCTCCGGCCGGGCGTCGAGCCGGACGACGACAGCCTCGCCGAGCTGATGCAGCGGGCCGTGCCTGAACAGGACCAGGGTAAGGTGTCCGACCTATTCGTCCAGTTGACCGAGTACCACCCACATGAGCCGCTCTGGTACCTGCCGATGATCGGCGTCGACCCCGCGCGCCAGGGGCTGGGTATCGGCTCGGCTCTGTTGGCGCACGCACTCGCTGAGGTCGACCGCGAGGCCAAGCCGGCGTACCTCGAGGCGACGACCGACCGCAGCCGTGACCTCTACGCTCACTACGGCTTCGAGGTGACCGGCACCATCCAGGTCGCCGACTCGCCGCCGCTGTTCCCGATGCTGCGAAAAGCGCGCTGAGGACTACTCCGCGCCGCTCCGGCCCGAACGCCTGCGACCCTCCACCCAGAACGACAGGCTTCAGCCAATCGCCACCCTCCGTCCGCCGCTCCCACGCTCCGCGTCGCTGTGGGGGTAGGTTAGTCAGGCCACTGACCACGCCCTTGACGCGCCCCTCCTCTCTGCTAACATGCAACCTGATTCCACTGGGTGGCTGTAGGGAGTCCATGACCGGCAATACGGTTCGCGCCGACTGAAGGGAGAGTGATAGATGGACTGTCCCAAGGGCCATGGCGATATGGAGGCCGTGCCCATCGATTCGATTCGTATCGGCCGCTGCACGAGCTGCGGTGGGACCTGGTACGACGTTGGTGAGCTGCGGCTGCTGAAGGACAAAGAGGCGGGCGGCGACTACTGCTGGATCGACTTCGACCTGTGGAAGGAGAGGCATAGGTTTCGCGCGGAGAACAAGGAGCGCTACGTGTGTCCCGGGGATGGCAACCCAATGACGACGGTGCATTATGGCGAATCTCCCGTTACCGTGGACATATGCTCCAAGTGCAGAGGCTTGTGGCTTGACGCCGACGAGTACGAGCGCATCGTGGCCGACCTGGAAGAAATGGTGAACTCGCGCTCCGCCGGCGACTACCTCAAGGATGTCCGCGATGAGTTCATAGGGATTTTCACGGGCCCTGAGAGTCCGATCTCGGAGCTGAAGGACCTGGGCCGCGTCCTCTACCTGCTTCAGCTGAGATTCGTCGTCGAACATCCCAGCCTCCGCGCCTTCTTGAGCGCCCTCCCCCGTTTCTGACGTCGGCGCGCCCCCGGTTGTCCCGCCTGCACGGGGCGGCTGTCAACGGCACCTGGGTGTCATCCGCGCTCAGCTGCCGGTTCAGCACCCCGATGGCACTTGACTCCACATGAGAGAAGTGGGAAATTAACCCACCAACGGGGATTCAATTGGATAACATTAAGCGAGACGATCCCAAGGACACCGCCGAAGAGGGCTCCGCAACTCCAGGCGTGGCCTCACAGAGCTGCGCCACAAGACTAGTTGCGGATCTCCCGGCGAACAAAGACGAGTTCGGCCCGCACGAGCGTGTGGCCCAGACCCTAGCTGAACTTATCCAATCGCCAACAGAAGAGGCCAAGACGGTCGCGTTGGAGGGAGAGTGGGGTTCGGGAAAGTCAACCGTCGTGACGCTGCTCAGAAACAAGCTGGCGGACAACGACAAGATCAAGGTCTCTCTGTTTGGCGCACGCCCTCGCTGTGGTCGACCGCGAGGCCAAGCCGGCGTACCTCGAGGCGACGAGCGAGCGCAGCCGTGACCTCTACGCTCAGTACGGCTTCGAGACGACCGGCACGATCCAGGTCGCCGACTCGCCGCCGCTGTTCCCGATGCTGCGAAAGGCGCGCTGAGGACTACTCCGCGCCGCTCCGGCGGCCCCGCTACCGCGGCGATCTCAGGCCTGGGCCCTACAGCCGATAACCCTCTGCTTTTCGTTAAGCTAACAGCTATGTGACCCACGCTGCTTCGGCGGGGATGCTTGGGAAGTAGCTGTACTGCGAAACGCTCCGAATCGCAATCTGGCCTTCTACTCGTCGTCCGGATCCGTCATGTCGGGGTCCTCGGTTCCTACGTCAACCTGGATGCCCTTGATGGCTTCCTCGGTAGGCGCTTCATGTCCAGCATCGAGCACTTCGCGGGCACGCTCTAGCGAGTACACGGGTGCCTCCCGGATGCCCAGCTTCCGGCCTTCCGCATCGGTCTTCCAGAATTGAACCTGTTCGATGTTGCGTAGCCGAGGCTCCATGAATAGTTCGAAGTCGAGCGTGTACGCTTCATAGCGACCTGGCCTACCGGATGCCGCAGACGTGTCGGGCTCGATCACATGAATGAGCTTGAAGTCCATCAGTTGCTGAATGAGTTCGTGCTCGTCTTTATACTGAGATACGTGTTCCTGTGCAACGAGAAAGGCCGTTTTCCGCTTCTCCCGCAGGCAGTACGTTGTGAGATCCGTAAATACGATCTCTAAGCCGCTGGCTTCGCTGCCCGCGTCACTGCGAAGGTTGATCAGCTTAGTACGATATGAGACACGTCCCGCGCCTTTGTATACATATTTTGGCGTCAGACGCCTCGCGTCCGTGTCTCTCGCTGCATCGATCGCTTCCACAAATATGTTGAGGAAGTCACGAGGAACGCCGCCGGATGCCAGTGTGAGGTTAAGAAGTCCTTCATCACTAAAATGACTCGCGCAGAAATCCTCGATGCCGGCTCTCTCCGCCATAGAATCCAACATTCTCGTCAAGTATCGTCTGGTTGAGTCCACGTCCTCGAAGGTCTGATCTAAGTTGATTTCCTCCACATCTTGCGCGAGCTCAACGCCAACAGTCTGTTCTCCGTCATGACGAACAAGCGCCGTTCGATGGCGGACTGTGCCCACCTTGAGGTAGAGGTCAGTTCCCCTCAGCAGTCGGTGCAAGTAATCGATGACGTCCGGTTGATAGCGGCGCGCTATGAGATAGAAGTCGTCCAAGATGATGGCAGCGTGCTCGAATCGCGATTTCTCGATTGCATCCACGAGGGCAGACTTGTAATCCTGCAGGTGTCGCTCAAGAGTGTCAATCTTCTTGGCTGTGAACTCCGTCGTCTTGCGTTCGGCTTTTTCTCTCGCCAGTCCGGCGCTGAGGGTGGATCCAGATGGTCCCACAGCCCCACCGGCCGACGCCGAGGTCTTTGAACTCCGCTCGCGCGACACCTCCGATTCTTCTGCCTCATCGAGAAATTCGCGCAGTGCCCGCAGTTCATCCCTCAATCTTTTCGAACGGCGGCGCATAATGCGGTCCTTGATCGTTGAAGTACGGGACCGTAGTTCCTCGCCGATCGAAAGCAGAAGACGAATCAGAAGATCGGGATAGCGCAGCATCTTCACTTCGTCCGCGTTTATGTAGATGGCAAGGACGCTATGGCCTTTGGCGCATCTCCTGCAGTAGTGGACACAGAGACAGGACTTGCCGGAGCCACGTCTGCCGAAGATGACTTGGTGCTGCTTGGCTCCGAGCCGGCTGAGGTGATTGCCTATGTCAACGTAGATCGGATCCTGGTTGGGATGAACACGGAAGCTGTCTTTGATCAGGTCTGTCAGTTTGTCGATTCGAGGATCATCTAGCGGCATGGTACAGCCTCGTTGTTGCTACTATGAGCCCGGTCGACAGATTTCTCCCACCACCACGCCCCAACCACCTCAATATGGAAGAACAGCGAAATGAGTCTCGGCGAAAGCTTCCTTCTTTATTCATGGTCGGCCTCCCTCACCTCTAGTTATACTAGTTTTGTCGAGTAGTCAAGCCATCTGCCACCCGGGTAACCTCCCCCCCGCGCCACCTCCCCCTTCGCCCTCTACCCCCCGTCCGCTACCATGGTCACGGAGCACCCGCACCTTAACAACGGATCACTAGTGGCTCCCGATCAACCGGATGCGCTCCTCCTTTCCCCTCGATGTCACCCGCCCCTTGACACCCCGGCCGCACACCGGCTCCCTATCTGACGCCCCCGCCCCGCGCCCAAAACAACCAAACATCTCGCCCGCCGCCCTATCTGAAACCCGCCCCAAAAGAAAACTTTTTGCGAAAACAACCAAACACCAGATACGTCCGCCCCAAAACGACCAAACACCGCCATAGGCCACACGCCACATCAAACCCGCTACAATGGAACCCACCATGACCACCACCACCCCCGCCTTCCGCCTCGTCGCCGACTACCAGATGACCGGCGACCAGCCCGATGCCGTCGATAAGCTGACGGACGGGCTCGCCAACGGCCAAAAGCACCAGACCCTCCTCGGCGTCACCGGCAGCGGCAAGACCTTCAACATGGCCA
>CAZYOV010000094.1:0-8877 GCA_964649215.1 uncultured Dehalococcoidia bacterium | reverse complement strand
CCAGATAGCGCTCATCTCCGCCTTCGCCTTCTTCGCCTCGCTTCTGATGACGATCATACCTTCGCGCCGCGCCGCCAGCGTCCCTATCGCTGAAGCTTTGCGTTACGAGTAGGGCGAGGCGTGTTCTTCACGCGACTCTCACAGTCTTTTCACAAAAATCAGTCAAGAATCAGCTATTGAGCCTTGCAAGGCCGCGAAGCTTTTCATAACATTGCGGCGGCGTAATGAGGAGAGCCCCGATTAGCGCGAGCTCTCGTTCTATCGGCCTGAACCCGCATCGACGGGTGCGACATCTCAAGTCAAGGTAAGGGACGAATCATCCGAGGGGGGACAGCGACGAAAAAGTTACCCACCTTCTAGGACCGTCGGCAAGATCGCCGCAAGGGGGGCCGGCCGCGACCTGAGGTATCTGCCGTCCCTCAGGGGGCCAGGGGTCCTCCTACCGACAGCCCAAGATGGTGGGCAACCTGGTTCACCGTATCGGGTTTGGGCGTCGCTGTCAAGAAGGCAATTTTGACACCTTTGGCTCCGCTGAGAAGCGGGCGTGCACCGGCCCGCTTCTTGCTTTTTCCGCCTCAAGGAATCGCCCTCCGCTCCTTCAGAGCCACGATCTGATCCCAGTCGTAACCCAGCTCCAGCAGCACCTCCTCCGTGTGCTGCCCCAGCTCCGGCACGGCGCCGCGAGGCGCCTGGGGCGTGTCGGTGAAATCGGCTGGTGTGGCCACCACCGGGGTGGGGCCGTCCGGCCCCGGGATCTCGGCGAAGGCGCCTGCGGCCTGGGCCATCGGGTCCTCCACCACCTCGTTGATGGAGTTGATTGGTGCCCACCACACATCCTGCCGGTCGAATATCTCCCCCCACTCGGCCATGCTCTTCGTAGCGAACACCGAGTCCAGCTCCGCCACAAGGGCCGGGCCGTTATTCCGCCGCTGCTCGATGTTCTCGAACCGGGTGTCCGTCATCAGCTCCTCCCGCTCGATCGCCCGGCACAGGTCGCCCCAGTGCCGGTCCGCCTGGAGAAGGAGAAGCCAGAACCAACGGCCGTCGCCCGACTTGTAGCACGTGATGATGGGGTTGATGGCGTGCTGGCGGTCGTACGGCACGATAGGGGCCTTGAGCCTGAGGGCCAGGCTGACATCCCAGCTCATCATGTACACCCCCATGCGAAGGAGAGACACAGCCACTCTCTGCCCCTTGCCGGTCTTCTCCCGGGCCAGCAGAGCGGCGCATACTGCGCCCGCCGCGGCGGTGCCGGCCATATGGTCGCCCATGCCGCCTCGCTGCTGCGGTATCTCAGCCCCCGCCGGCGTGAGGGCGGCCGCCACACCGGCCCGCGACCAGAACGCCCCTACGTCGTACGCCGCCCGGTCCCGGTCCGCGCCGTCCGGCCCGTAGCCCGTCACCTGGCAGTAGACCAGCCGCGGGTAGCGGCGGCTTAGCTCCTCGTAGCTCAGCCCGAACCGGTCCAGGGCGCGGGGCCGCATGTTGGTCACGAACACGTCCGCCCCCTCGATGAGGCGGAAGGCGATCTCGCGCGCCTCCTCGCTCTCCAGGTTCAACGCCACGCTGCGCTTCCCCCTGTTGTCGGTTTCGAATGGAGGGTTCACGGTCACCGGTGAGCCCAGTACGGACGCGAACAGGCCCCGGAACGGGTCGCCCTGCGGCGGCTCGATCTTGATCACCTGGGCGCCCCAATCTGACAGCATCGCCGCCGCCGAGGGTGCGGCAACCCACAGCCCCAGCTCGACTACCTTCACTCCCTCAAGTGGACCCGCCATATCTAACCTCGCTTCCGGAACGGAGACGCAGACTGGTGCCGGAGGGCAGAGTCGAACTGCCGACACCGCGATTTTCAGTCGCGTGCTCTACCACTGAGCTACCCCGGCACCATCCGCATTCTAGGTACGGCTCCTTAGCGGCGTCAAGGCGAACAGGCTGACCCTAAGACCGTCCTGGAGTACAATTCGCGCGGCGCGCCCATCGCCGCCGGGAGAGTTACGCATGAAGGTCGGCACCATCACCGAGACCAAGATCGAAGAGTATCGCGTGGGCCTCACGCCCCAGGGCGTGCGTGCCCTGAGCCGGGCCGGCCACCAGGCGATCGTTCAGCGCGGCGCCGGCCTGGGCTCCACCTTCTCGGACGAACAGTATGAGGCTGCCGGAGCGGCCCTTCTCCCAACGGCCGCCGAGGTCGCTCAGAGCGTGGCTATGCTGGTCAAGGTGAAGGAGCCTCTGCCGCAGGAGTACCCGCTTCTCCGCTCGGGCCTCATCCTCTTTACCTACCTCCACCTGGCGCCGCTGCCTGACCTTACCCGCGCCCTGCTGGAATCCGCCGTCGACAGCGTCGCCTACGAGACCGTGCGCAGCCCGGACGGCTCGCTGCCGCTCCTCTTCCCGATGAGCCAGGTAGCCGGCCGTATGGCCGCTGAGGTCGGCGCCCAGCTCCTGAAGAAGCCGGGCCCCGGCCGCGGCAAGCTCCTCGGTGGCATCACCGGCGTGGCGCCGGCGCGCGCCGTCGTCCTGGGCGCCGGCACGGTGTCCACCGCCGCCTGCCGCGTCCTCGTAGCCCTGGAGGCGCGGACCACGGTTCTATCCCGTGATCTGCGGCGGCTGTTCGTCCTGGAGTCGCAGTTTCGGGGTCGCCTCAGCACGCGGGTGATCAACCCGGGGGCCCTTGCGGAGGAGCTTGAGGGCGCGGACCTGCTCATCAGCGGCGTCCTGGTGCCCGGAGATGTCGCTCCCAAGCTCGTCAGCCGCGAGATGGTGCACTCCATGGGCTCCGGGGCGGTGATCGTCGATGTCTCCATCGACCAGGGAGGTGTATGCGAGACCTCGCGTCCGACTACTCACGCCGAGCCGACGTACGTGGAGGAGGGCGTGCTCCACTACTGCGTGGCCAACATGCCGGGCGCGGTGCCCCGCACCTCCACGGAGGCCCTCACCGCCGCGACGCTACCCTACGTGCTCCGTCTCGCCGACCGTGGCCTCGATGCCCTCCGCGAGGACGCGACCCTGGCGGCGGGAGCGAGCACCATCCGCGGTAAGCTGGTGACCCGGCCGGTGGCCGAAGCCCAGGGGTTGCCTTACACCCCGCTGGAGCAGGCGCTCTGACAGGGTGCTTGTGCTATAATTCGCCAAGCTATGCCCCCGCTCCTCATCGCCGCTCCCGCCTCCCTTAGCGGCAAGACGACCGCCGCCGTGGCCCTCGGCCACCGGCTCAAGGACGCCGGCCGTGCCGTCGCCCTCTTACGCCTTAGCGGCGGTGATCACGCCGAGGACGACGCGCGGCTGTTCGCCGGACTGGCCATTAACATTAGCCACCGGGCTGAGCCCGTCCAGGCTGCGGCTGTGGCGGGCGCTGACGAAGATTTCACACTGATCGAAGCGCCGGCGGGCGATCCTCGCCAGGCGGCGGAACCTCTCTCCGCCAGTACGGTGGTTGTGGTGGCGTATGCCGATCCTTTGCCCGCCGACATCCCTTCCTTCTGTGAGGCGATGGGCGACTCCTGCGTCGGCGTCATCATCACCCGTGTTCCCAGCCGCCGCCTGGACGCGACGCGCGCCGCCGCCGAAGGCATCGGCGTCCGTATTTTAGCCCTCGTGCCGGAGGACCGCCTTCTGGCCGCGCCTTCGCTCGGCGCCATAGCCGAGGCGCTGGAGGCCGAGACCAGCTCCCTCAACAGCGCCCGCGACAACATAATCGACCGGCCCGTCATCTCCTCCATCAGCGTCGATCCGGCGCAGGGCTATTTCGCGGACTACAATCCCAACGCCGTCATCGTGCGCGGCGACAAGCCCGATCAGCAGCTTGGCGCGCTCAACGCCGGCGTGCCTTGCCTCATCATTACCGGCGGACTGCCACTCCTTTCGTACGTGGAGGACCGCGCGCAAGAGGAGGAGATACCGCTCCTCAAGACCCGCTACAACACCGTGGCCACCGTCGCGCGGTTGGAGCCTCTCTACGGCGCGACGCCGTTCTCCGGTCAGGCAAAAGTGGAGCGCATCGTCCAGCTCACAAGTGATCTGGACGTCTCCTCGCTAGCCTTGGGGAAAACTTAACGGGCGCCCCAACTTGTCAGGGCGCCCGCGCTCTTCTTTCGCTGCGGTCTAGTGCTGGAAGCGCGCCGTCTCTGGTTCCCCTGCCGCCGGTGGTGTCTCAGCTTGGCCCTCTTCTCCGATGCTGCTGAGGGCCTCCTCAGCGTGGGAGGCCTCAACACCACTGGGCTTCGCTGAGGGAGGGGCGCTCGGTCGCGCGGTGCCGCAGTAAGGGCAGGCCACCCAGGAGAAGCTGAGCAGCCGCTCGCACTTGGCGCATTGGTCCTTGAGTTGCGTCTGGCAGGACGGGCAGAAGTGAAACTCCTTATCGGTGAGCCTGCGGCAGGATGGGCAAGCTCCCTCGTCCCCCAGCTCTCGCAGCAGCGCCTCCTCCTCCAGCGAGCGCGCGTACGCCTCCTCCAGCGTGTCCCGGGGACGTAGCATCAAGTACAGCACCAGCCCCGGTATGTTGAAGCCGGGGAAGAACATCAGCACGATGAATACTGAGAGAGCCTGGAGCGACGAATCGCGGCTACGGTCCCGGACGTCGCGGTAGACCCAGACAACTATGCTGATCCAGAGCATCAAAGCCCAAACACCGCCGATAATAGCGGCAAGGACTGCTAGCTGTTCCTCCATTACCACCTGCCCTTGGTTATATGGAATAGACTTTTGCGCATTATATCACGGCCCTTTCCTGCGTTCTATTACGTATGTATAACGCACGAACCCCGTGCTTGGCACCACTGCCAGCCCTCTATACACTGAAATCCGTACCATGTCTCGACGCAAGGACCGGCGAACACGCATACAGCCTTACCGCGTAAGCGTAACCCTGGAGGACATCGCCTACGAGGGCGGCGCCCTCGCCCGTCACGACGGCAAAGTCATCTTCGCCGACTACGGCATCCCCGGTGAGGAGGTCGTGGTTGAGGTGGACCGCGAGCGCCAGGGCGTCGGCATCGGTCGCGTAGTGGAGGTCATCTCGGCTGCCGACGAACGGGTTGAGCCGCCCTGCCCGTATTTCGGCGCCTGCGGCGGCTGCCAGTGGCAGCACATCCGTTACCCCAAGCAGTTGGAGCTGATGGCCCACATCGTCCGCGAGCAGCTCCGCCGCATCGGCAAGTTCGACGAGCCGCCCGTCTCACTCACCGTCGGTGCCGACGACCCCTGGAGCTACCGTAACCACGCCCGCTTTTCCGTGAACCGCGAGGGTGAGCTCGGCTTCGTATCCAGGCACAGTCGACGCTTTCTACGCATCGACCACTGCCTGATCATGCACCCCTGGATCAACGAGACGCTGTCCAAGCTCCAGGGCAAGTCAGCGGGCCTCCATCAGGTCGCCATTCGCTACGGCGTGAACACGGGCGAGGTGCTCATCCACCCGGACCTCGGTGAGATCGAACCGTCCATCCCTTCCAGTCAGCGCTACTATCACGAGGAGCTGGCCGGAGACCGTTTCCGCATCTCCGGCGCCTCCTTCTTTCAGACCAACACGCCGCAGGCGGAGAAGCTGATCGGTCTCGTGCGGCAGCGGCTCCAGATCAACAGCGACGAACTGCTGCTGGACGCCTATGCCGGCGTGGGCACCTTCGCCGTCGCCCTGGCGCCCGATGCCGGCCGCATCATCGCCATCGAGGAGTCAGCCGCCGCCGTGGACGACGCCATGGTCAATATCACCGACTCCCCCAACGTCCAGTACTTCAAAGGCAAGGTCGAAGCCATCCTCCCCGAGCTGACTGAGCACCCCGATGCCGTGATCCTGGACCCGCCTCGCCAGGGCTGCCATCCTGAAGCGCTGGACGCCGTCCTGACGCTGGCGCCGGCACGCATCGTCTACATCTCCTGCGATCCCGCTACCCTGGCCCGCGACCTCCACCGCCTCGCGGACGGAGGCTACCGCCTGGAGGACGTGACCCCCGTCGATATGTTCCCCCACACCTATCACATCGAATGTGTGGCCGCCCTCAGCCACTCCTCTCCACCCAGCGCGAGAACTCAGAACCCGGAACCTGGAACCGCGGAGACGTAGGTTCTCGATTCTGCCCATGCTCATCCTCGCCTCCGCCTCCCCTCGCCGCCGCGATCTGCTCGCCCGCCTCGACCTGCCCTTCAAGGTAGTCGCCCCGCGCGTAGACGAAGGGGTGCTGCAGGGCCGCCCTGAGCCCATCGCCCGTCGCCTGGCCGGCGCCAAGGCGCGCGCCGTCGCCGCTGAGCGCCCCGATGCCGCCGTTCTCGCCGCCGATACCGTGGTCGCTTACCGCGGTATCCTCCTGGGTAAGCCCACCAACGCTGACGAGGCGCGGGCGATGCTCCAGCGCCTCCGCCTATGGCGGACCCACCGCGTGGTCACCGCCGTGGCCGCTATGCCTCCCGGCCGACGCCGTCCCCTCATCGATCACGCAACTACCTACGTCACGATGCGCCGCTACACGGACGCCGACATCGCCGCCTCCATCGCCCGCGGCGAACCCTTCGACAAGGCCGGCGCCTACGCCATCCAGGATGAGCGGCTGGCGCCCGTGGCGCGATACGACGCCCCGCCTGGGCCGCGTGTCGGCCGACCTGTCGGCCCCGGCGGGCAGGGCTGCTACTGCAACGTGATGGGCCTACCCCTGTGGACAGCGATACGCTTGCTGGACCGGGCGGGGCTAGACCTGACGCGCGTCGCTCCGGCGGATCTCCTGCCGCAATGCGCGAAGTGTCCGCTGGCACCCTAGAGCGCTGCGACGCCACATTTTGGGACGCTGGCTGAAGTGCCTTGTTCACCAAGCGTTCACCGAATGAGCCCTCATCTTCGCCCGAATCTTAGCCCTATCACGCGATAGACAGATCAGACGAAGCGAGCGTCAGCCCAGCGCTCCGTTCTGGTTGAGGGTTTGGGACGGAGGCAGTGATGGAACTTATATACGCTCGCGGCCGCCGTGAGAGTGGCCAGATGCTCATCCTGTTCGTTCTGGGGCTTGGCGTCCTCCTTGGCATGGTGGCCATGTCCGTCGATGTGGGGTTCATCCTCCACGAGCGGCGCAGCCAGCAGAACGCCGCCGACGCCGCCGCCCTGGCGGCTGTCCAGGAGCTGCCCGAGTCGTCCAGCGCCGCCGTCGCTGCGGCCTACGACTGGGCCAATAGGAACGGCTACTCCACCGCAGACGGCGCCACGGTTACCGTGAACACCCCCTACCAGGGCAACCCCGGCGCCGTCGAAGTCATCATCGAGCGGGACCAGCCGTTCATATTCGCCCTGGCTCTTGGCCTGGACAGCGTTGACGTGAACGCCCGCGCTGTCGCCTCTGTCCAGCCGCCCCGCGACTACGCCATCTTCGCGAACGCCGGCGGCTGCGTGGCGGCCTCGCTCAACATCCAGGGTAGTACCTCAAACATAAACGGCGAAATCCACACCAACTCCGAGCTCAAGGTCAACTCCAACCTGTACGTGGACGGCGCCGTCACCCATGTCTGTGATGCGGCTGTCTCGGGCAGCAACACCTTCACCGGCGGCATCTACCAGGAGGAGGAGCTTAACTGGCCCGTCGCCGACTATACTTACGCCGACTTCCCCTGCACGTTCACCGAGACCGGCAGCAAGATGAAGATCGGCGCCGGCGGTTCCCAATATCTGTTGAACCCCGGCTCCAACACGCTCAAGCCGGGCGTCTACTGCGCCGAAGGCGACCTGGAGGTGAACACCAACGCCCTCACCGGCGACGTCACCTTCGTCGCCAAGGGCTCGATCAGTATTAACTGTTCGTCCTGCGATTTCGACGCCTACTGGAATGATGTGGTCCTCTTCTCAGAGCTCGCCGACAAGGGCGCCATCAGCCTCAGTGTCAGCCAGTTCACCTTCCAGGGGCTTATACTTGCGCCCAATGGCGAGATCTCGGCTAATGGCGCTACCTTCTACTCGGATGAAGGGAGCTTCATCGCCAACACGGTTTCCATCAGCGCCAGCGACATCAACATCACCGCCCCGGAAATAGGCGTGGAAGGCCCGCCCAAGCTGGTGGAGTAGGGCTGAGCCCCATCTGAATCGCGTTCCATCACGTCCCGCTGGCCCCTGCGTCACACCCGCAGGGGCCAGGACCTTCCCTCCGTTGCCCTGAGCACCCGAACACCTGTATCATTCGGGAGGCATGACCACCCCCACCCGGAGCCCCATCCTGTCCCCCCTAAACCCCCGCCAGCGGGAGGCCGTGGAGCACACCCAGGGCCCCCTCCTCATCCTTGCCGGCCCCGGCTCCGGCAAGACCCGCGTCATCGCCCACCGCGTCGCCTACCTCATCACCGAGGCCCAGGTCCATCCTCGTCGCATCCTCGCCGTCACCTTCACCAACAAGGCCGCCCGCGAGATGCGTGACCGCATCTTCGCCCTGGTGGGCCAGGAGCGGGCCCGGGACATCACCCTCGGCACCTTCCACGCCGTCTGCGCCCGAACCCTCCGCATCGACGGCGAGCAGATCGGCGTACCCCGCACCTTCGCTATCTACGACGCCGCCGACCAGATCGCCGCCGTCAAGCAGGCGATGCAGGACCTGGCGCTGGACCCAAAACGTATCGCCCCCCGCGCCGTCCTCTCCGCCATCTCCCGCGCCAAGAGCGAGCTCCAGGGCGCACGCCAGTTCGCCGCCCTCGTCGGTGACTACTTCCAGGAGGTCACCTCCCGCGTCTTCCTCCGCTATCAGGACATTCTCGAGCAGAACTCCGCCCTGGACTTCGACGACATCCTCAACAAGACGGTGGAGCTGTTCCAGGAGCGCCAGGAGGTCCTGGAGAAGCACGCCGAGCGCTACCTTCACATCCACGTCGACGAGTTCCAGGACACCAACATCGCCCAGTACATCCTCG